>NZ_CABVGP010000001.1:4136977-4455037 GCF_902497555.1 Amycolatopsis camponoti
CCGCGCCAAGTTCGACGCCGCGTGGGGCTCGTCGATCCCGGCGCACAAGGGCCTCAACCTCACGCAGATGCTCGACGCGATGGAAAGCGGCGACCTGACCTGTGTGTACATCATCGGCGAGAACCCGGTGCAGTCCGAAGCGGACTGCGAGCACACGGTCAAGCGGCTGTCCAATGTGGACCACCTCGTGGTGCAGGACATCTTCCTCACGAAGACCGCGCAGCTGGCCGACGTCGTGCTGCCGGCGTCGGCGGCCTGGTGCGAGAGCGACGGCACGTTCACCAACTCCGAACGCCGGGTGCAGCGCGTCCGCAAAGCCCTCGAACCGCCGGCGGGCGCGCGCGACGACATCGAGCTGCTGTCCGAGCTGGCGCGCCGGCTCGGCCACGACTGGCACCACACCGGCGGCCAGGAGGTCTGGGACGAGCTGCGCTCGCTGTCCCCGATGCACGCCGGGATGTCCTACGCGCGGCTGGAAGAGCTGGGCGGTATCCAGTGGCCGTGCTACACCGAGGACACCCTCGAGCCGACGTTCCTGCACGGCCGCCTGTGGGCCGACGACCCGGCGGAGCGCGGCCGCCCGGCGCCGTTCACGGTGCTCGAGCACAGCCCGCCGGTCGACCTGCTCACCGAGGAGTTCCCAATCCGCCTCACCACCGGGCGGCGCCTGGACTCCTACAACACCGGCGTCCAGTCCGGCGGGTTCCCCTCGCCGCTGCGGCAGGGCGAGACCCTGGACCTGTGCCCGGAAGACGCGCGGTCGCTCGGGGTCGAGCCCGAGGAGCTGGTCCGGATCTCCTCGCGGCGTGGCGAGATCGTCGCGCCGGTCCGGCTCGACACCGGGCTCAAGCCGGGCCTGGCGTTCATGACGTTCCACTTCCCGGACGAGGTCGACGTCAACGTCATCACCATCGAGGCGACCTGCCCGATCGCCGGCACCGCGGAGTACAAGGCCGCGGCCATCCGGGTGGACAAGCTGCCGGTGGAGGTCTGAGGTGGATCTCAAGCTCCTCGACGCCGTCGCCACCCGCGAGGAACGGGAGGCGGTCGCCGGGTTCGCCGGCGGCGGGCGAGACCAGCTGCTGCCCGCCCTGCACGCGGTCAACGACCGGGTCGGCTGGATCAGCCAGGGCGCGCTCAACCTCATCTGCGAGGCGCTGCACGTGCCGCCCGCCGACGCGTACGGCGTGGCCAGCTTCTATTCGCTGTTCGCGCTGGAGGAGCGCCCGGAACGGGTGGTGCACGTGTGCACCGACCTGGCCTGCCGGCTCAAGGGCGCGGACACCGTGTGCGACGTCCTCACCGAACACGTCGGCGCCGCGGGGAAGGCGCGCGGCGGGGTCACGTGGCTGCGCAGCCCGTGCCTCGGCGTCTGCGAACGAGCCCCCGCGGCGCTGACGTTCCAAGCCGGCGCCCCGGCGACCACGGAGCTGCTCGCCCCGGCGACCGGCGCGTCGGCCGTGCTCGCCGCCGGGCGGCCACCGTCCGGTTCGGAGGGTGCGCCGCCGGTGATCCACCAGAAGAACGGGCTGCGGCTGCTGCGGCGGGTGGGCGTGGCCGATCCGTCCAGTGTGGACGACTACCGCGCGGCCGGTGGTTACGCCGCCCTGCGCAACGCCCTGCGGATGGGCGAGGCCGCGGTGCTCCGCGAGGTCACCGACTCAGGGCTGCTGGGACGCGGCGGTGCGGCGTTCCCGACCGGGCGCAAGTGGGCGGCCACGGCCGCGCAGCCCGCCGGGCCGCACTACCTGGTGTGCAACGCCGACGAGAGCGAACCCGGCACGTTCAAGGACCGGGTGCTGCTCGAAGGCGACCCGTTCGCGCTGGTGGAGTCGATGACGATCGCCGCGTTCGCCATCGGCGCCCGGCAGGGCTACGTCTACTTGCGCGGCGAGTACCCACGGGCGCTGCGGCTGCTCCGGAACGCGATCGACGTGGCTCGGGAACGTGGGTTCCTCGGCGCGGACATCATGGGCCAGGAGGGCTTCGCGTTCGACATCGAGATCCGGCGCGGCGCGGGTGCCTACATCTGCGGCGAGGAGACCGCGATCTTCAACTCGATCGAAGGCTTCCGCGGGGAACCGCGCACGAAACCGCCCTTCCCGGTCGAGAAGGGGTTGTTCGGCAAGCCAACGGTCGTCAACAACGTCGAGACGCTGGTCAACGTGCCGTTGATCCTCACCGAGGGGGCCGCCGCGTACCGGTCCATCGGCACGGAGACGTCGGCCGGGCCGAAGCTGTTCTGCGTGTCCGGGAACGTCGAACGGCCGGGTGTGTACGAAGTGCCGTTCGGGACGACTCTGCGGGAACTGCTGGCACTGGCCGGGGGAGTACCCGAGGGCCGTTCGCTGCGTGCCGTGCTCCTCGGCGGGGCCGCGGGCGGGTTCGTCCGGCCCGACGAGCTGGACCTGCCACTGACGTTCGAAGACGCGCGGGCGGCGAAGACGACGCTCGGCTCGGGCGTCGTCCTGGTCCTCGACGACCTGGCCGACCTCGGCGGCTTCCTGCTGCGGATCGCGGAGTTCTTCCGCGACGAATCGTGCGGGCAGTGCGTCCCGTGCCGGATCGGGACGGTCCGGCAGGAGGAGGCGATCCGGCGGGTCCTCGCGGCCGGCACGGAGGAGCGGCCACTGCTCCGGGAAGTGGGCGGAGTCATGCGGGACTCGTCGATCTGCGGCCTCGGCCAGACCGCGTGGAACGCCGTCGAATCGGCCATCGACCGGTTGGGAGCGCTGCAATGACCATTGTGGACATCGGAATCCCGAAGCGGCTGGTCGAGTTCACTGTGGACGGTGAAAAGGTCCGAGTGCCGGAGGGCTCGACGATCCTCGACGCCTGCACGGCGGCGGGCAAGGACATCCCGACCCTCTGCTACGGCGACACCCTCGAACCGGCGAACGCCTGCCGCGTCTGCATGGTCGAAGTCGAAGGCTCGCGGACGCTGGTGCCGTCCTGCTCACGCAAGGCCGAGCCGGGGATGGTGGTGCGCACCGACTCCGAGCGGACGCGCACGAGCCGCAAAGTGGTCCTCGAACTCCTGGCCTCGGCGACGGATCTGTCGACCACGCCGGGCGTCGCGGAGTGGATCGCGGAGACCGGCGCCGATCCGGACCGCTTCGGCCCGGACGCGGCCACCGTGGCGCAACCGGCTTTGGTGGACAACGAGCTGTACGTCCGGGACTACGAGAAGTGCATCCTCTGCTACAAGTGCGTCGACGCGTGCGGCGACCAGTGGCAGAACTCGTTCGCCATCAGCGTGGCCGGCCGGGGGTTCGACGCGCGGATCTCGACGGAGTTCTCGAACCCGTTGCCGGACAGCGCGTGCGTGTACTGCGGCAACTGCGTCGAGGTGTGCCCGACGGGCGCGCTCAGCTTCAAGCGCGAGTACGACAAGCGCGAGGACGGCACCTGGGACGAGTCCCGCCAGACGGCGACCACGACCGTGTGCACGTTCTGCGGGGTCGGCTGCAACCTGACACTGCACGTCCAGGACAACGAGATCGTCAAGGTGACCTCGCCGCACGAAAGCTCGGTGACGCACGGGAACCTGTGTATCAAGGGCCGGTTCGGCTGGCAGCACGTCCAGAACAAGTAGCGGCACCCTCGCGCCGAGGCGCCGTGGCTCGACGAGCTGCGGCGCCTTCGTCGTCTCCGCGCGCCGGTGGCCCCGCGCCCGTTGACCGCAGGCCCGCTGAGCAGCTATTCTCGATATGCGAAAGAAAAATTCCGGATAGTGAAATTTGAGGTCGCGATGCCAGAAGAGGGGCACTCCCTGCCGTACGTCGCCAACCTGTCGATCCTGTTCAAGGAGGTACCGCTGCTCGAGCGCGCGGCCGCCGCGCGGGAGGCCGGGTTCACCGACGTCGAGTACTGGTGGCCGTTCGACACCGCGGTCCCCGCGCGCGACGAGGTCGACGCGTTCGTGCGAAGCCTGGACGGCGTCCGCCTGCGCGGGCTGAACTTCTACGCCGGCGACATGGCGGCGGGGGAGCGGGGCCTGGTGTCGTGGATCGGCCGCGAGGCCGAGTTCGCCGACGGCCTCGTCGTCGCGCTCGGCATCGCCGAACGCACCGGCTGCCGCAGCTTCAACGCGCTCTACGGCAACCGGCTCGACGGCGAAGACCCCGCCAAGCAGGACGAACTCGCCCGCGTACACCTCGCGACGGCCGCCGAGGCCGCCGCGAAGATCGGCGCGCAGCTGGTCCTCGAACCGCTCTCCGGCGCGGACCGCTACCCGCTCAAGACCGCCGCGGATGCCGTGGCCGTGCTCGACGACCTCGGGCGCGACAACGTGCGGCTGCTGGCCGACCTGTACCACCTGGCAGTCAACGGCGACGACCTGGACGCACTGGCGACGACGTACATCGCCCGGATCGGGCACGTGCAGATCGCCGACGCACCCGGGCGCCACCAGCCCGGCACCGGCTCGCTGGACCTCGACGGGCACCTCGCGAGGCTGCAGAACGCGGGTTACGACGGGTTCGTCGGGATCGAGTACGTCCCGGAGCCCGACACCCTCACGTCGCTGAACTGGCTGCCGATCATCCGAAGGGGACGAGCATGAAACTGGGATTCATCGGACTGGGCGTGATGGGCGCCCCGATGGCCGCGCACCTGGTCGCGGCCGGGCACGAAGTCAGCGGCTACGACGTCCACGCCGCCGCGGGGGAGAAGCTACAGGCCGCCGGCGGGCGCGCCGCCACGAGCGTGGCCGACGCGGTGGCCGGGGCGGACGTCGTGATCACGATGTTGCCGAACCACCCGCAGGTCGAGGAGGTCGTGCTGGCCGCGGGCGGCGTGCTCGACACGGCCGAGCCCGGCACACTCTTGATCGACATGAGCACGATCCGGCCCGAGACGTCGATCGCCGTCGCGGAAGCCGCACGGGACAAGAAGATCCGCGTCCTGGACGCCCCCGTGTCCGGTGGGCAGGCCGGGGCCGAGCAGGCGTCGCTGTCCATCATGGTCGGCGGTTCCGAAGAGGACTTCGAGGACGCGAAGCCGGTGTTCGACGCGCTCGGCAAGACCGTCGTGCACGTCGGCCCGCACGGCGCCGGCCAGGTCGTGAAGGCCGCCAACCAGCTCGTCGTGGGCGGGATCTACGGCCTGGTCGCCGAGGCGATCGTGTTGCTGGAGGCGTCCGGTGTGGACGCTCTGACCGGGCTCGACGTCCTCGCCGGCGGCCTCGCGGGCAGCCGGATCCTCGAGCTCAAGCGCAAGTCCATGGTGGAGCGCCAGTTCGCGCCCGGGTTCCGGATCGACCTGCACCACAAGGACATGGGGATCGCGCTGGCCGCCGCCCGGCAGGCCGACGTCGCGCTCCCGCTCACCGGGCTGGTCGCCCAGCTCGTCGCCGCCGGCCGCGCCATGGGCCACGGCTCCCTGGACCACTCGGCCTTGCTGAAGGTCGTCGAACAGTTGTCGGGCCGCGTCCCGGCGGAGGTGTGACATGCCCAGAATCCCCGCCATGCAAGCGGTCGTCGACGTCCTGGAAAGCGAAGGCGTCGACACCGTCTTCGGCTGCCCCGGCGCCGCCATCCTCCCGCTGTATAACGCCCTACAAGGCCGGACGATCGAGCACCTGATCGTTCGCCACGAAGAGGGCGCGACGCACATGGCCGACGGCTGGGCCCGGACCAACGGCAACGTCGGCGTCGCGATCGGCACGTCCGGCCCGGCCGGGACGAACATGATCACCGGGCTCTACACCGCGCACGCGGACTCGATCCCGATGATCTGCATCACCGGCCAGGCCGCCACGAACAAGCTGCACCAGGAGGCCTTCCAGGCCGTCGACATCGTCGAGATCGCCAAGCCGGTCACGAAGTGGGCGGTGCAGGTCAAGGAGGCCGCGCAGCTGCCGTGGATCTTCCGCGAAGCCTTCCGGGTCGCCCGGTCCGGCCGCCCGGGCCCGGTCCTCATCGACCTCCCCATCGACGTCCAGAAGCAGGACATCGAGTGGGACTCCTCGATCGACTCGCCGCTGCCGGTGACGGCGGTGAAGCCCGCGTCCGCGCGGGTCGAGCGGGCCCTCGACCTGCTGCTGGCGGCCGAGCGACCGCTGATCCTGGCCGGCGGCGGGGTCATCCTCGGCGAGGCCGGCGAGCGGCTGCGGGCCGCGGCCGAGCGCCTGGACGTCCCGGTGCAGGTCACGCTGATGGGCAAGGGCAGCTTCCCCGAAGACCACGAGCTGTTCGCCGGGATGGCCGGCATCCAGACGTCGCAGCGCTGGGCGAACGCGGCCTTCCTGGAGTCCGACCTGGTGCTGGCGCTGGGTGCGCGCTTCGGCGACCGGCACACCGGCGAGCTGTCGGTGTACCGGGGCGAGCGGAAGTTCATCCACGTCGACATCGAGCCCACCCAGCTGGGCAAGGTGTTCGGCCCCGACCTCGGGATCGTCTCGGACACGGGCGAGTTCCTCGACGCGCTGCTGACGGCGCTGGACGCACGTGAGGTGACGCCGCGTCGCGAGTGGGTCGGGCGCATCGCGGAGCTGAAGGAAGCGCTTCCCCGGCGCGACGACTTCGACACTCTGCCGATCAAGGCGCCGCGGGTCTTCAAGGAGATCAACGAAACCTTCGGCGAGGACACGTACTTCGTCACCGCGATCGGGCTCTACCAGATCTGGTCGGGCCAGTTCCAGAAGGCGCACAAGCCGCGGCACTACCAGGTCTGCGGCCAGGCCGGCCCGCTCGGCTGGGAGATTCCCGCCGCGATCGGCGTCAAGAAGGCGCGCCCGGAGGCCGAAGTCGTCGGCGTGGTCGGCGACTACTCGTTCCAGTTCCTCGTCGAGGAGCTGGCGGTAGCCGCGCAGTACGACGTCGGGTTCGTGCTGATCATGCTCAACAACGAGTACCTCGGCCTGATCCGCCAGGCCGAGACCGGGTACGACATGAACTTCGAGGTCGACATCCACTACGACGCGAACGGCACGGACAACGTCAAGATCATGGAGGCCTACGGCTGCTCCGGCACCCGCGTGCACGAGCCGGCCGAGATCCGGACGTCGCTCGAATGGGCCCGCAAGGAGGCCGAGCGCACCAGCCGGCCGGTCCTGGTCGAGATCATGATCGAACGCGAGGGCAACGCCGCCATGGGTGCCGCCCTGGACACCGTCAAGGAGTTCGAGCCCGCGTAACACCCGCGTGACCACGGCCGCCGCACGAGACCTGACCTCGTGCGGCGGCCTTTCCGCGTGCTCGATCAAGCGGTTGTCGGAAAGTACAAACGAGGGCCGTGAATTCACCCTTCTTTCAGGGGTTTTGCCGTGGTCCCGGCCACACCTCAGCGTGTGTACTTCTTCACGAAGCAGCCCCGAAAGGACGTCCACAGTGGAATTCCTCCGACCCGCCACGCTGGCCGACGCGCTCGCCGCGAAGGCCGCGAGCCCCGGTGCGGTCCCGATCGCCGGCGGCACGGACGTGATGGTCGAGCTCAACTTCGACCACCGCCGCCCCGGCGCCCTGCTCGACCTCGGCCGCGTCGCCGAGCTGCACGAGCACGGCACCGACGGCGGCCGGATCCGGCTCGGTGCGGCCGTGCCCTACACCCGGATCATCACCGAACTGGGCACGAAGCTGCCCGGTCTCGCGATGGCGTCGCGGACCGTCGGGTCCCCGCAGATCCGCAACCGCGGTTCCGTGGGGGGCAATCTGGGCGCAGCTTCCCCCGCGGGCGACTCGCACCCGGCGCTCCTGGCCGCCGACGCCGAGGTCGAAATCGCCTCGGTCCGCGGTACCCGGATCGTCGCCGCGAAGGATTTCTACGTCGGCGTGAAGCGGAACGTCCTGGAGCCGGACGAGCTGATCACGTCCGTGCTGCTGGCCCCGGCCACCGGGCCGCAGCAGTTCAGCAAGATCGGCACCCGCAACGCCATGGTCATCGCCGTCGCCGCCTTCGGGCTGGCGCTGCACCCCGCCGAACAGCGCGTCGGCACCGGCGTCGGCTCGGCCGCGCCCACCCCGCGCCGGGCTTTCGAAGCCGAAGAGTTCCTGGCCGGGGAGCTGGACTGGGAGTCGCCGCGGGCGTTGACGGACTCGGTCAAGCGCCGGTTCGGTGACCTGGTCGCCGGGGCCGCGTCACCCATCGACGACGTGCGGGGGAGCGCGGCCTACCGGCGCCACGCCTTGGGCGTCATGGCGCGCAGGACGCTGACCTGGGCCTGGGGCGAATACTGCGAAGGGAGCGCGAAGTGCGCGTGAACGTCACCGTCAACGGCGAACCCCGCCGGGCGGACAACGTCTGGGAAGGCGAGAGCCTGCTCTACGTCTTGCGCGAGCGGCTCGGCCTCCCGGGCTCGAAGAACGCCTGTGAGCAGGGCGAATGCGGCTCGTGCACGGTCTACGTGGACGGCGTCCCGGCGTGCGCGTGCCTGGTCGCGGCCGGCCAGGCCGAGGGCCGCGACGTCGTCACGGTCGAGGGGCTCGCTTCCGGAGACGAGCTGGACCCGGTGCAGGAGTCGTTCGTCGAGCAGGGCGCTGTCCAGTGCGGGTTCTGCACGCCCGGCCTGCTGGTCGCGGCGCACGACCTGATCGAGCGCGTTCCGGACCCGAGCGACGTCGAGATCCGCGAGGCCCTCGCCGGGAACCTGTGCCGCTGCACGGGTTACGAGAAGATCCTGGACGCCGTCCGCGACGCGGCCGCGAAGAAGGCCGTCCGATGAGCGCCCCGGCCCGCTCCCCGCAGGAGCTGCACGACACGATCGCCGGCGGTATCGGCGAGAGCCCGCTTCGCCCGGATGGCACGCTCAAGGTCCGCGGTGAGTTCGCCTACTCCTCCGACCTGTGGCACGAGGACATGCTGTGGGGCGCCACGCTGCGCAGCCCGCACCCGCACGCCCGGATCGTCCGTCTCGACGTCTCCCGCGCGCTGGCCCAGCCGGGTGTGCACGCGGTGTTGACGCACGAGGACGTACCCGGCGAGAACGTCTACGGCCTCAAGTACCAGGACACGCCGGCGCTGGCCGCGGACCTGGTCCGCTACCAGGGCGAGCCGATCGCCATCCTCGCGGCCGACCACCCGGAGATCGCGCGGCAGGCGCTCAAGGAGATCGTCGTCGAGTACGACGTCCTCGAGCCGATCACCGACCCCGAGCGCGCCGCCCACGACGACACCCTGCCGAAGCTGCACCCGGACGGGAACCTCGTCCGCCACCAGCGGATCGTCAAGGGCGACCCGGCGGCGACCGCGGACGTCGTCGTCTCCGGCGTCTACGAGATCGGCATGCAGGACCAGGCGTTCCTCGGGCCGGAGTCCGGCCTCGCGGTGCCGGCCGAGGACGGCGGGGTCGACCTCTACCTGGCCACTCAGTGGCTGCACGTCGACCAGCGGCAGACGGCGAAGGCCCTCGGTCTCCCGCTGGAGAAGGTGCGGCTGACGCTGTCCGGTGTCGGCGGCGCGTTCGGCGGCCGTGAGGACCTGTCCATGCAGATCCACTCGTGCATGCTCGCGCTGCGCACCGGCCGCCCGGTGAAGATGAGCTACAACCGCCTCGAGTCGTTCTTCGGGCACGTGCACCGCCACCCGGCGAAGATGTACTACGAGCACGGCGCCACCCGCGACGGCAAGCTCGTCTACGTGCGGGCGAAGATGTACTTCGACGGCGGCGCGTACGCGTCCAAGACCCCGGTCGTGGTGGGCAACGGCACCACGCTCAGCGTCGGTCCGTACGACGTGCCGAACGCGCACATCGAGGGCTGGGGCGTCTACACGAACAACCCGACCTGCGGCGCGATGCGCGGCCTGGGCGCGGTCCAGCCGACGTACGCCTACGAGTCCCAAATGGACAAGCTCGCGTCCGCTTTGGACATGGACCCGGCGGAACTGCGGATCCTGAACGCCATGAGCGAAGGGTCCACTGTGGTCACCGGCCAGGTGGTGGACTTCCCGGCACCGGTCGCCGAGCTGGTCCAGCGCGTCCGCGACCTGCCGCTGCCGCCCGAGCCGACCGGGGAGCGCGACATCCGCGAGCTGCCCGGCGGCGCGTCCAACACCACCCACGGCGAAGGCGTCGTCCGCGGCGTCGGCTACGGCGTGACGATCAAGAACATCTCCTACGCCGAAGGCCTCGACGACTACTCGACCGCCCGCGTCCGCCTGGAGGTGCTCGGCGGCGAAGCGGTGGCGATGGTGCACACCGCGGCGGCCGAGGTCGGCCAGGGGCTCGTCACCCTGCAGCAGCAGATCGCCCGCACCGAGCTGGGCCTGACACGGGTCAGCGTGCACCCGGCCGACACGAGCGTCGGCGACGCGGGCTCCAGCTCGGCGTCGCGCCAGACCTACGTCACCGGCGGTGCGGTCCGCAACGCCTGCCTCGCGGTCGCCGAGGCGGTGTACGCGCGGCTCGGAGTGTCGTCCGAGGGTATGTCGCTGACCGGCGGCAAGGTCGTCGCGGCCGACGGCGAGGTCGTCGCCGACCTGGCCGAACTGCTGGGGGACATCGCGATCGAGGAGACCCGCGAGTTCCACCACCGGCCGACCTACCCGCTCGACCCGGAGACCGGGCAGGGCGACGCCCACGTCCAGTACGGCTTCTCGGCCCACCGCGCGGTCGTCGACGTCGACCTGGACCTGGGCCTGGTCAAGGTCGTGCAGCTGGACTGCGCCCAGGACGTCGGCAAGGCGATGAACCCCGACGCCGTCGTCGCCCAGATCCAGGGCGGCTCGGCGCAGGGCCTCGGCCTGGCCGTGATGGAGGAGATCCTGGTCAAGGACGGCAAGGTGCGGAACCCGTCGTTCACCGACTACCTCATCCCGACCATCCTGGACATGCCGCCGATGCGCGTCGACGTCCTCGAGCGGCCCGACCCCCACGCGCCCTACGGCGTCCGCGGCGTCGGCGAACCACCGACGATCTCCGCGACCCCGGCGATCGCCAACGCGATCCGCGCGGCCACCGGCCTCGAGCTGCCGCGCGTCCCCATCCGCCCCGAACACATCACAGGAGTCTGAGATGACCACGTCGATTTCCGCCGAGCAGGAGTGGCTCGACGAAGCCGTCCGGATCGCGGAGACCAACGTCGCGAACGGCGGCGGCCCCTTCGGCGCGCTGATCGTGAAGGACGGCGAGATCGTCTCGACCGGCGTCAACCGCGTTACCGCGAACCTCGACCCGACCGCGCACGCCGAGGTCGTCGCGATCCGCGCGGCCTGCCAGGCGCTCGGCACGTTCAAGCTCGACGGCTGCGTGCTCGTGTCCAGCTGCGAGCCGTGCCCGATGTGCCTGTCGTCGGCGCTGTGGGCGCGCGTCGACAAGGTCCTCTTCGCCGCCGACCGCGACGACGCGGCCAAGGCCGGTTTCGACGACCGCGCCTTCTACGAACTGTTCGACCGTCCTCGTGACACGTGGACCGTTCCCGTGACGCGACTGTCCGCAAAGGACGGTTTCGCGCCGTTCGCGGCTTGGCTCGACAAGAGCGACCGCACCGACTACTGACCCACCGCTTACTGACCCACAAGGCCAGCTGACCGGAGCACAACCGAATCGAACGTCCCGCTCGCCCAGGCACGGCGCTGTGCCTCGGCCTGGCCGAGCACACCCACCGGCAAGGGCAGGACGCATGACCCAGACCGAAGTCGGCACCCCTGTGGTCGACGAAGTACCCGAACCGCCCCAACGCCGCTCGTTGCTCGACAAGCTGTTCGAGTTGCGCGCCCGGCAATCCACGATCGGCCGCGAAGTCCGCGGCGGCGTCACGACGTTCGTCGCGATGGCCTACATCGTGCTGCTCAACCCGCTCATCCTCGGCGCTTCCGCCGACATCACCGGCGCCCGGTTGTCGGCCGCGCAGGTGACCACCGCGACCGCGCTCGCCGCCGCCGTGATGACGATCCTGATGGGCGTCGTCGGCAACGCGCCCCTCGCGCTGGCCGCCGGCCTCGGCATCAACGGCATCGTCGCGTTCCAGATGGCCCCGTCGATGACGTGGGCGCAGGCGTTCGGGCTGGTCGTGCTCGAAGGCGTGTGCATCGTGCTGATGGCGGTCAGTGGCGTCCGCGAGCGGATCATGAACGCCATCCCGCGGCCGCTCAAGATGGCGATCACCGTCGGGATCGGGCTCTACATCGCCCTGGTCGGGCTGGTCAGTGCCGGGTTCGTGACCCGGATGCCGGATGCGGCGCAGACCACGGTCCCGGTGCGCCTCGGGGCGAGCGGGCACCTGCACGGCTGGCCGATCGTCGTGTTCTGCTTCGGTCTGCTGCTGATGATCGTGCTGATGGCCCGAAAGGTCCCGGGCGCGGTGCTGATCAGCATCGGCGTGTCGACGGTGGTCGCGGTGGTGCTGCACGAGGGGTTCGGCGTCGGCGGCTGGGGTCTCACCACCCCCGCGCTGCCCGACCACGTCGTCGCCGCCCCGGACTTCGGGCTCTTCGGCCACATCGACCTGTTCGGCGGGTTCGCCTCGGCGGGCGCGCTCGCGGCCACGGTGTTCCTGTTCACGCTGGTGCTCTCCGGGTTCTTCGACGCCATGGGCACGATCACCAGCGTCTCGGACGAAGCCGGGCTGTCGAAGAACGGCAAGGTGCCCCGGATGGGCCGGATCCTGCTGGTCGACGGCGCGGGCGCGATCGCGGGCGGTGTCACGGGGTCCTCACCGAACACGGTGTTCCTGGAGTCCGCGGCCGGCGTCGGCGAAGGCGCCCGAACGGGCCTCGCGAGCGTGGTCACCGGCCTGCTGTTCGCCGGGACGCTGCTGTTCACGCCGCTCGCCGGCGTGGTCCCGGCCCAGGCGGCGGCGCCCGCACTGGTGGTCATCGGCGGCATGATGGTCGCCCAGTGCCGCACCATCCCCTGGAACGACCCGGACTACACGATCCCGGTGTTCCTGACCGCGGCTCTGATCCCGTTCACCTACTCGATCACCAACGGCGTCGGCGCCGGCCTGATCGCGTTCGTGCTGATCAAGATCGGCCGCGGCAAGTGGCGCGAAGCCGGTTGGCTGTTGTCGTTGCTGGCGCTGGTGTTCGCGGTGTACTTCGCCGTCGACGGCGTCGAAGCCCTCTTCCGCTAAGGAGTTCCGGTGACCCTGATGTTCTTCAACGGCGGCGCCATGCGCGGCGAACCCCTGCACCACCTCCTGGAAGGAGCGCCCTTCGTCGCGGAGGCGAAGACCGCGCCGAAGTACCGGTTCTACGCGGTCGGCGACCAGTGCCCGGCGCTGTACCCGGTGTCGCACGGCGGCGCCGCGGTGATCGGCGAGGTGTACGACGTCTCGCTGGACGACCTGCGGGACAAGGTGCTCCCGTCCGAGCCGCACGAGCTGGAGCTGGGCGTGGTGGAGCTGGCCGACGGCAGCTCGGCGTTCGCGATGCTGCTGCGGCGGCCCTACACCTCGCACGTCGCCCTGCGGGACATCACCGACGTCGGCGACTGGCGGGCGTACAAGGCGAGCGCGTGAAGGTCCTGGTCGCGCCGGACAAGTTCAAGGGGTCGCTGACCGCGGCCGAGGTGGCGTCGGCGGTGGCTTCCGGCCTCGCCGACGTCCACCCCGGCCTCGCGGTGCGGGTCCTGCCGGTGGCCGACGGCGGAGACGGCACAGTCGACGCCGCTGTCGCCGCCGGGTTCCGCCGCGTGCGGGTCCCGGCGCGGGGGCCGACCGGCGAGCCGGTGACGGCGTCCTACGCGGTGCGAGGCGACACCGCGGTCGTCGAATTGGCGGAGGCGTCCGGGCTGCACCGGTTGCCGGGAGCCCTCGCACCGCTCACCGCGACCAGCGCCGGCACCGGCGACGTGCTCGCCGCCGCGGTGCGGGCGGGCTGCCGCCGGATCGTGCTCGGTGTCGGCGGCAGCGCGTGCACCGACGGTGGCGCGGGAATGCTGGCCGCGCTGGGTGCGCGGCTCCTGGACGCCGCCGGGCGGGACCTCCCGCCCGGCGGCGAAGCCCTGTCCCGGCTCGCTTCGGTGGATCTGTCGCGTTTGGACCTGTCCGGAGTGGACATCGAGCTGGCGAGCGACGTCGACAACCCGCTGTACGGGCCGCACGGCGCAGCGTCCGTCTACGGGCCGCAGAAGGGCGCGTCCCCCGGCGACGTCGAGACCCTCGACGCGGCGTTGCGGCACTGGGCTTCGCAGGTGGGGCCGGAGTTCGCCGCGAAGCCCGGCGCGGGCGCCGCCGGGGGAGTGGGCTTCGCCGCGATGGCCGTGCTGGGCGCCCGGATGCGGCCGGGCATCGAGCTGCTGCTCGACCTGCTCGGGTTCGACGCGGCCTTGTCCGGAGCCGCGCTGGTCATCACGGGCGAAGGTTCACTGGACCGGCAGACGCTGTCCGGCAAGGCTCCGGCGGGGGTGGCCCGGGCCGCGGCGGCCAGGGGCATCCCGTGCGTCGCGGTGTCCGGCCGCTGCCGGCTGTCCTCCGGGGAACTGGCCGAAGCGGGCATCTCGGCCGCGTACGCCCTGACCGATCTCGAACCGGACCCGGCGCGGTGCATGGCGGAGGCGGCGCCGCTGCTGCGCCGCCTCGCCCACCGCGTGGCGATCGACTACTTCTCGCTGTCCAGATGATCGAGCAGGGCGGCGGCGTAGCGATCGCCGGACGCGGCCCCGGCCGGGACAGCGGCCTCGATTTCCGCCAGGTCAGCGGGCGTGAGTGCCAGGTCCGCGCCCAGCGACTCGGCGAGCCGGGCACGAGTGCGGGCGCCGACGAGCGGGACGATGTCCGCACCCTGCGCGGCGACCCACCCGATGGCGAGCTGCGCGGTGGTGACGCCCTTGCCGGCGGCGAGCTTGCCGAGTGCGTCGGTCAGGGCCAGGTTGTGCTCGAGGTTCTCGCCCTGGAACCGCGGGCTGTGGCCGCGGAAGTCACCGGCGGTCAGCTCCCGCGACGGCGTCCAGTGCCCGCTGAGCAGGCCACGCGAGAGGACGCCGTACGCGGTGACGCCGATACCCAGCTCGCGGGCGGCCGGCAGGATGTCCGCCTCGATCCCGCGTGAGAGCAGCGAGTACTCGATCTGCAGATCGGAGATCGGGTGCACGGCGGCGGCGCGGCGCAGGGTGCCGGCGCCGACCTCGGACAGGCCGATGTGCCGGATGTAGCCGGCCCGGACCAGCTCGGCCAGCGCCCCGACCTGGTCTTCGACCGGCACGGCGGGGTCGAGCCGGGCCGGCCGGTAGACATCGATGTGGTCGGTGCCGAGCCGCCGCAGGCTGTAGGCGAGGAACGTCTTGACGGCCTCCGGACGGCTGTCGTTGCCGAGCCAGGCCCCGTCAGGGCCGCGCAGCGCCCCGAACTTGACGCTGATCACGGCCTTGTCCCGGTTGCGGCCGCGCAGGGCGTCCCGCAGCAGCATTTCGTTGTGGCCCATGCCGTAGAAGTCACCGGTGTCGAGCAAGGTGACGCCGCTGTCAAGAGCGGCATGGATGGTGGCGACCGACTCGGTCTCATCAGCCGGGCCGTACAGATCGGACATACCCATCAGGCCAAGCCCGAGGGCGCTGACGGCCGGACCGGTCCGGCCGAGGGTGCGGGTGTGCATGGTGTTCTCCCTGTTTCCGTCGTTACCGATTCGAAGGTATCACCGATACTCAACGACTGCTACTGGGAATTTGTTACCATTGGAACCATGGCAACGAAGACGGCAACGGACACCCGCGAGCGCATCCTCGAAGCAGCGGCGGCGCTCCTGGTGGCAGAGGGGCGCGACGGCCTCTCGACCCGCGCGGTGAGCGCGGCGGCAGGTGTCCAGCCGCCGGCGTTGTATCGCCTCTTCGGAGACAAGGACGGCCTGCTCGACGCGGTGGCGGCGTACGGGTTCGACGAGTACCTGACGAGCAAGCGCGAGCTGGGTTCGACGGGCGACGCGGTCGAAGACCTCCGCCGAGGCTGGAACCTCCACGTCGAGTTCGGGCTGTCGCGCCCAGAGTTCTACGTGCTGATGTACGGCGACGCACGCCCAGGCCGAACGTCACCGGCCGCCCGCGAGGCGGAGGCGATGCTGCGAAGCATCGTCGAGCGCGTCGCGGAGGCGGGCCGCCTGAGGGTGAGCGTGGAGCGCGCGGCCCGGCTGGTGCACGCGACGGGCATGGGCGTGGTGCTGAACCTGATCGCCACCCCGGAGCAGGACCGCGACCCAGAGCTGTCGGCAACGGCAAGGGAGACGGTACTGACCCGAATCCTCACCGACGCAGAGGAGCCGGCGGGGTCAGACCTGCCCCAACGCGCGATAGCGCTGCGCGCAGGTCTCGAAGGAGCGGAGTCGCTGACCAAGGCAGAGCGCGTACTGCTGGAGGAGTGGCTGAACCGCATAGCGGACGCGTAACCCGCACGCAGGACACCCGGCCCCTCCCGCAACCCCGATCCGAAGCCAGAACACGGCCGGCAACGCCGGGTCAAAGCATCTGTCCCGCCTTGACGCGGTGCTGCCGGCCGTAGTGACAATCCGGCTTCGGGGTGGCGGTGACGACAGCACATCTGCATCGATCCAGCCCGATCGGACATTGCCTGTCATCCCCCAAGGCCCCAATATGTTGCCGCCCACAACATATTAACGACAAAGCCGTCGGAGGGTCCCGATGATCAGGTGGAAAGCACTGTTGGCCTGCGCCGGAGCGGGAGTCCTGCTATCCGGCGCCCTACCCGCCACAGCCCAGGCCACGGGCACAGCCACAGACTGCTGCGGCAGCGGAGCATCCTGGGCCACGGGCAACAAGTCAGCCCTCGGCACATCGACGACAACAACCAGCCCGCTCTGGTTCACCGTCGCGGACGGCGTGACATCCGAGGTCTTCTACCCCCGAGCCGACGTCCCGAACATGCAGGACATGCAGTTCGTCATCACGGACGGCAGCACATTCGTGGACCTGGAGCGAGACGCCACGAACCACGTGGTGACCATGCCCGACGAGAAGGCCCTCCAGTACACGGTCACGAACACGGCGAAGAGCGGCAAGTACCGCATCACCACCGACTACGCAACCGACCCGTCCCGCCCCACCCTCATGAGAAACACCCGCTTCCAATCCCTGGACGGCGGAAGCTACCGGCTGTACCTCCTGGCCAACCCCTCCATGGCCGGCGGAGGAGCGAACGACAACGCCTGGTGGGACGGCACCGGCCTCCTCGCCAGCGGAACCGAGACGCTCTTCGGCGGCACAGCCACGACAGTGGTCTCAGCGCTGCGAGTCTCAACCGGCTTCACAGCGCACGACAACGGCTACAGCGGCGCGGCGAGCGACTGCCTGACCGACCTGCGAGCCGACAAGAACCTGAACAACCAGTTCGACAACATCTCCGGCCCCGGCAACGTAGTCCAGTGTGGACAGATCCCGGTCGGCACGGACACGACGTTCACGACAGCGCTGGGCTACGGCGCCACGACGGCGGCCGCGACATCGACCGCGACCGGATCGCTGAGCAGCGGCTTCTCCGCCACAGCGACGTCCTACCGCCAGGGCTGGAACTCCTACGTAGCCTCCCTGAAACCCGCGCCCGCCAGCGTTTCGAGCGACACGCAACGCCGCCGCGCCTACTACGTCGCAGCGATGGCCCTCAAGACAGCGGAAGACAAACAGCACCCCGGCGCAAGCGTCGCGGGCCTGGCCACACCCTGGGGCAACTTCACGAACGGCGACCAGCTGAACGACGGCTACCACCGTGTCTGGGGCCGCGACCTCTACCAGCAGGCAACGGGTCTCCTGGCCGCCGGCGACAGCGCCCAGGCCAAGCGAATGGCCCAGTTCCTCTGGAACTCCCAGTGGATCGGCAGTCCGACCGCAGGCGACGGCATGACCTACTCGGCAGGGTCCTTCCCCCGCTACAGCCCGGTTTCCGGTGTAGCGGGAGCCAGCGCTCAGCAACTCGGCTGCTGCGAACAACTCGACCAGGACGCCGACGCGATCCTGCTGGCCTGGCTGACCGGCCTCACGGACGCCTCGATGTACGCCAAGGTCAAGACGACCGCGAACCACATCGTCGCGACCGGCCCGGACACCACCGAACGCTGGGAAGAGCAGTACGGCAAATCACCGTCGTCGGTGGCCGCCGAGATCGCCGGGCTGATCGCCGCGGGCGCCCTAGCCCGAGCGAACGGCGACACCGCGAGCGCGACGACGTGGGAGTCCACCGCGGACTCCTGGCGCACCTCCCTGGCCGGCTGGACCGTGACGACGTCCGGCTACTGGGGCGGGCGCACGTATTACGAACGCCTCGACCGTGCGGGCAACCCCAACGACGGCTCGACGATCTGCTTCGACGAAGGTTGCTTCTACGAACACGACGTGACCGACTTCGGCTTCCTCGACCTGGTCCGGCTCGGCATCCGCCCCGCGAACGACGCCACGATCGCGAACTCGGTCGCCCCGACCGCGGCGGCGTCCGACGGCAACTCGGCGATGCAGGTGACGACGCCCAACGGCGACGTCTACTTCCACCGCTACCCGCACGACAACTACGGCGAGAGCACCTCGACCTGCAACGGCTGGCCGGCGGGCGGAGCGCAGCGGTTCGGGCGGCTGTGGCCGGTGCTGTCGGGGGAGCGCGGCCAGTACGAGCTGGCCAACGGCCGCTCGGCGGCGGTGTACCTCAAGTCGATGGCGGATTCGGCCAACGACGGCTACTTCGTGCCCGAGCAGGTCTGGGACCGTGCCGACGTCGGCTGCTTCGGCCTGGGCCGCCCGACCGGCAGCGCGGGGCCGCTGATGTGGGCCGAGGGCCAGTACCTGCGGCTCGCGCAGAGCATGGACGCGGGCCACAACCTCGACACGCCGTCGATCGTCCAGGCTCGCTATCCCTTCTGATGGGCCAGTTTGCGGGCCCGGGTCAGCAGCTTCTCGACCCGGGCCCGCAGCTCCGGGGTCTCGTGGCCGAGGTCCGGCAGCAGCTTCGTGTAGTCCGCCACGAGACTCCGGTAGCTCCGGGCGAACTCGCTCCGGCCCCGCTGCCGGGCGTAGCGCTGGTCCAGGTCGATGATCCGCTGGGCCAGCACGGCCGCGGCCGCCGCCAGCCTGGTCCGGTCGTCGGCTTCGGCCGCACGGCGTTCGCCGCGCGCCAAGGCCGCCCGCCCGGCGCGGCGGGCCGCGAGGTAGAGCGCCAGCGAGCCCAGCACGACGGCCGCGACCGCGGCCGCGGCGACCAGGTACCGCGGCAGCGACGGGCTGACCGTGCGGCTGCCGTCCGGGATCGCGCCGGACTTCACCAGCAGGTCGTAGTTGACGACCATGACCTTCAGCGCGTCGACCGGGTTCCCGGCGAAGCCGTCGATGCCGTTGCCGATCATCGACTCCGCGACGAAGGCCTTGCCGAAGTTCTCGTCGTCACCGCCGGGGAGCCGCGAACAGCCGTACTTCTCGAAGTCGTCCCCGTCGCGGCTGAGCATCACGGCGAGGGTGCCGTCGACCGCGCCGCCCAGGCTGTCGCACGCGTCGCTCAGGTCGGCGCCCGGCTCGAGGAACGCCACGACCAGGCGCCGGTTGCCGATCACGTGTTCCGCGGCCGGCTGGTCGAGCGTGACCCCGGGCGCGACGTACACCGACGCCGACCTCAGCTGCTTGGCGATCGGGCCGTCGAACACCCCGGCCGACCACACCGCCCAGCCCGCCAGCACGAGGCAGCCGAGCACCGCGACCCCGAACGCGGAGCCGAAGAACCGCTTCACACGAGCCTCCCCTGCAGGAATTCGGCCGGCCGGTACTCCGGGCGGCCGAGCAATCCGGCGGTGCTGTCCAGTTCGGACTCGGCCGCGTCGAGCAGGCCGTGGACATGCCGGTCGGGCAGCTTGCCGGTGAACGCCTCCCTGGCCGCCGTCAGCTGGGTGATCCCGCGGGTTAGTGCCGCGGCGGACGCGCCGTCGGTGAGTCCCGAGATCTCGACCGCGAGCGCGGTCAGCCCGGCCAGCCGCGCCGGCACGCCGCCCCCGGTGGGCCGCGGCGGCCGTACCATCCGGCGGGCCGACAGCGCGAGGAACCCGACCGCGCACGCGGCGAACAGCCACGGCAGTGCGGGAAGGGCGACGCGGAGCGGGTCGAACGGGGTGTAGGGCAGCGGGCGGTCGAACAGCCCGGTGTAGCGGATGGCCGTGACCCGGTCGAGCCAGGCGCCCAGCACGTTGCGCTGCGGGTAGGCGTACGTGCTGAGCCGGTCGGCGAACTGGCCGTAGAAGCTCGCGGTCACGACGTCGGAGAAGGCGGCGGCCGACGGTCCGTCGTACTCCACCCACTGGCCGTACAGCGCCACGATCGGCCGGCCGGGGAACTCCTTCGCCAGCGCCGGTCCGAAGTGGACGAGCGGCTGACCGGCCGGCTGCTGCGGCAGCGCGACGTACAGCGGCTGCGCGCCGGGGAACGCCGTGGTCGTCGCCGGCGGGTCTTTCAGCGTCGCACCCGGCGCGATGAACCGGCCGGAGCTCCGCAGCTGCGCGGTGACGTCGGCCAGTTCGGCGGCGGTCGGGTCTCGGCGGGCGAGCGCGGGCTGGTCGGGGGCGTCCGGCCGGTGGCCGAGGTGCGCGGCCAGGGTGGTCAGCGACTCCGTGACGTCGCCGGTGGCGAACTCATGGATCCACTCGGCCGCACGGTCGGGCGAGGCCTGCAGCGCCCCGCCGGTGACCTCGGTGCCGATGACCTGGACGGTCGCGGCCTCGACGTCTTTTATCCGGGTGCGGGCGTCTTTCGGGAGGCCGGGCGGGGCCACGATCACCCGGACCCCGGCGCTGCCGGCCGCGGCCCGCACGGCCTGCTCGTCCCAGGTCGCGATCGCGCCGGGCAGCCGGACGACGGGGGAGTCCTCGACCATCGCGGTCAGCTGCTCGGCCGAGGGCACGGTCGCGCCGCTCAGCTCGCCCGCCGCACCCTCCGGGATCGGGTCCTTCGCGGCGGGCGCCTGGCCGTAGCTGACGTCGGTGCTCTGCTGCTGCACGAGGAGGAATGTCACGAGGACGGCGCCGGCGACGGCGAGGAGCGCCCAGCGGATCCGGTCAACCACGGGCGGCCGCCCGCCAGAGCGCGTCGGCGCGGCGCGCGTGGTCCTCGGCGGTCCGGGCCGCGCGCTCGCCACCGTGCGCGGCCGCGATGGTCTCGGCCCGGGTCAGCAGCTCCTCGGCTTCCGGCTGGGGACCGGCCGCGGCGTCCCGGCTCACCGCGGCGGTGTCGATCGCCGCCCGCGCGGCCGACCAGGCGGTCCGGCGGCGCACGTCCCGCTCCCGCCACCGGGGCACGGCGACCGCCGCGAACCCGGCGACGACGATCACCACCGCGGCGAGCACCCACACCACCCACGTCATCCCGGCCACCTCCGAACCCTCGGCGAGGAGATCATTCTGACCGGCGGCGGACGCGGATGTGACAACGTTGCCGCATTGTGTCCCAGCCGCTCACCGGACCAAGTGGACAGTCTTCGCAGCCGGGACGAACGTCGCCGTCTGGCCGCGGGTGAGCGCGACCTTGTCGGCTTCGAGACCGTCCCCGAACGCGACCAAGCGGTCGGACTCGACCTCGACGGTGAGGGGCGTCGACGTCAGATCCCCTTCGGTGCACGTGGTTCCGGTCGTCGGCGACGGCCACGCCTCGCGGACGAACCAGACCAGCCGGGCCTCGCCGGGCGCGGGCAGCCGCAGCCCGCTCCCGCGCTCCCGCCACACCGACCCGCACCAGCCGGTCGCCCCGGTGCCCGTCCCGACGAGGATCCCCGAGGACGCCTGGCGTTCCGCCGGCCCGCCACCGACCCCCAGCCGGTAGCGGGCCGTCTGGTGCCCGGCGTGGCCCAGGTAGATCTCGTTGAGCGCGAGCAGGCGCTGGCCGTCGTCGGCGGTCAGCTCGGCCATCGTGCGGTGCTCGACGTCCTGAGTGGACCGGATGAGGTCCGCGACGGCGGCCGGCGGGTGCTTGACGAGCACACCGGGCGCGCCGGGCGTCACGCCGATCACCGGCTGGCCGTCGAGGTACTTGGCGACGTTGGCGATCAGCCCGTCCTGGCCGACCACGACGACGACGTCCTCCGGGGTGAAGAGGAACCGGTCGAGGTCGGCCCGCTCGACCTCGCCGCGGCGCCAGTCGAGCGGGATCGCCGCCGACGCGGCGGCGAGCGCCGCGCGCACGGCCGCGTCCGCCTCGGTCACCTCGGCCAGATCACGGCCGCGCGTGCGCAGGAAGAACTCCGCCTGACCACGCGTGCCGTGCCGGGCGAGCAGCTCGGCCAGCTCGGTGCGCCGGTGCACCAGCACGACGCGCGGGGCGAGGCTCACGACCGCACGCCCAGCTTCGTCAGCAGCGGCGTGAGCAGATCCGGTGTCAGGACCAGGCTGTCGATCTTGGGCAGGTTCCCGGCGAGCTCCTTCAGCGCCAGCCCGGTGAGCACGCCCTCGGGCAGGTCGCGGTACGCCGCCAGCCGCGCGGCTTCACCGGCCGCCTCCGCCTCGCCGAGCGCTCGCTTGCCGTCGGCTTCCACGAGCGTCAGACGCTCCCTGCGCGACGCCTGCGCTTCGGTCTCGATCCGGCTCGCCGCGGCGGCTTCTTCGGCCTGGCGGCGGGCGTTCGCGCCGCGCTGGGTGACCAGCTGCTCTTCGCGGCGGGCGAGCTCGATCTGGTTCTGCAGCTCGTTTTCCCCGATCGCGCGTTCGCGTTCGACGGCCAGCGCGCGCCGTTCGAAGGTCGCCCGGTCGGCCTCCTGCTGGACCTTCTCCCGCGCGGTCGTCTGCAGGGCCTTCTCGACCTCCGGCTCGGCGCGGATGGCGACGACGCGGACGTCGACGACGGCCGAACCGGTCTGCGCGAGCCGGGTGTCCTCCTCGGCGAGCCCGGCGCGGATCCGGTCGCGGACCGCCCGGACGCCGTCGGCCAGCGCGGTCTCCAGCGGAGTGCGGGTCAGCACCTCGACGGCGTACTGCTGGACGTTCTCGGTCAGCAGCCCGCTGATCTGGGCGAGGGGATCGCTTCTCCAGCGCCCGGTGTCCGGGTCGATCGAAAAGTCGATCCGCTGCGCGGCCAGCGCCGGGTCCTCGATCCGGAAGGTCAGCGCGAGCTGCACGGTGACGTCCTGGAAGTCGGCCGTGCGGGCGTGGAACAGCAGCGGCAGCTCGCGGTCGTCGACCGGGACCTCCGAGACGACCGCGGTGAGCGGCCGGTACCAGAACGACAGCCCGACGCCGTCGTGCGCGAGCTTGCCGCGGCGGTAGTGGCGGATGTGCACGGTGGGTGCGCCGCGCAGGTGCCGGAACCCGAAGCGGCGGTCGATGTCGGCCATGAGCCCTCCTCTGAACGTCTTATCGTCGAGGTGACGATATGCGGAGGACGCCTTAATCGTCAAGCTGACGATTAGGGGGTAGGGTGGTGTCATGGGTCACCCGCCGTTCGCCGTCACCGTCGACCTGGTCGTGCTCACCCTGACCGGGGACGAGCTGTGCGCCCTGGTGGTGCGCCGGGGGGTTTCGCCTCATCTGGGCGAGTGGGCGTTGCCGGGCGGGTTCGTCCGCGCGGACGAAGATCTGTCGGACGCGGCGCGCCGCGAGCTGGCGGAGGAGACGGGACTGGCGCCGGGGACCGTCCACATCGAACAGCTGGCGGGGTACGGCGCCCCGGACCGCGACCCGCGGATGCGCGTGGTGACGGTGGCGTACCTCGCGCTGGCCCCGGACCTGCCGACCCCACGCGCGGGCACGGACGCGGCGGAGGCCCGGTGGGCCCCGGTGCGATCGCTGGCGGGCGAGCACCTGGCGTTCGACCACGACCGGATCCTCGCCGACGGGTTGGAGCGGGCCAGGGCGAAACTCGAGTACTCACCACTGGCGACGGCGTTCTGCCCGCCGGAGTTCACGGTCGCCGAGCTGCGGCGGGTGTACGAGCTGGTGTGGGACACCCGGCTCGACCCGCGCAACTTCCACCGGAAGGTGACGGGAGCGGAGGGGTTGCTGGAGCCGACCGGCCGCACGACGACGCGGGACGGCGGCCGGCCGGCGCAGCTCTATCGGCGGGGGAAGGCGGAAGTGCTGTACCCGCCGATGCTGCGAGCTTGACGGCGGCGGATTCCCCGCGGACGCCGCGGTGCCGGCGGGCCGTCGCGTGGGCCGCGGTCTTGCCCCCGCGGCAGGGGCGACCCGAGCGCCCGAAGGTGGCTTTCGGTGCGTTCAACGCGACCTAGGCCGCCATGGGCGCTCGTGCGCTCGACTCAGGCGGCTCGGGCGGTCACCAGCCGTCGTGCGGCGGTCACCAGCGGCAGCAGCCGCGTGCCGAAATTGCGGGCCGCCAGCCCTCGCCGGGTTGCCGGGATCAGCAGGGCCGCCGCCGTGGAGACGTTGCGTTGCTTGGGTTCCACCAGCTTTCGGTGCTCGCTCTCGTACCGGTGGAACGCCGATGCCGCGTCTCCCGGTGTCCGGCCCAGCTCTTCGGCCAGGGTGTACGCGCCGGCCATGGCCAGCGTCGAGCCGTCGCCGAACAGGGACACGCAGGACGCCGCGTCGCCGGCCAGCGCGATCCGGCCCGATGCCCAGCCGGCCATCCGCACCCGGCTCACCGAGTCCAGGTACAGGTCGTCCGCCTCCGCGACGCGCTCCAGCAGCTCCGGCACCCGCCAGCCGGCTCCCGCGTACGCCGAAGCGAGCATGCGCTTGTGCAGCGCCGAATCCCGGTGGTCGAACCCCGGGACGGCGTCGCCGCGGAACATGAACGCCGCGATTCCACGGCCGCGCGACGGGTGCACCGCCACCGCCCGGCCCGGCGAGTTGTACATCACCAGCTCCGTGCGGTCCGCCGGCGGCTCGGCCAGCGGCAGTGTCGCGATGTAGACGCCCATGTGCTCGACGAACGCGTCCTCCGCCCCGAACGCCAGCCGCCGCACGTTCGAGTGGAGGCCGTCCGCGCCGATCACCAGGTCGAAGCGCCGCGGGGCGCCGCTCTCGAACGTCACGTCGACGCCGCCGTCGTCCTGGTGGAGCCCGGTGATCGAGTCGTGGAAGACGAACTCGGTGTCCGCGCGGGCCGCCTCGTACAGGATCGCCGCGAGGTCCGTGCGCGGCAGCTCGATGCCGCCGTCGCCGCCCATCGCGACGCGCCCGGTCCGGCGGCCCGCGTCGTCGACGAACTTCAACGACGTGACGGCGGTGCCGGCTTCGCGCAGCCGCGCGGTGATGCCCATCCGGTCGGCGACCCGCGCGGCCGGGCCGCGGACGTCGACCGGGCTGCCGCTCGAGCGCAGCCCGGCGGCGCGTTCGACCACGGTCGGCCGGAAGCCCGCGCGGGCCAGCCAGTACGCCAGCGTCGGCCCGGCGACGCCCGCGCCGGAGATCAGTACGGTCTGCTCGGTCATGGTGTTACCCCCATCAGGTCCTGACCATCGGTCAGCCCCGACCGTACGCTCCTGTCCACCGGTCAGGCAAGCGGGCTAGGCTCGGGCGATGACCGACGACACCCGCGCCCGGATCCTGCGCGCCGCGCTCGAGGAGTTCTCGGAACGCGGCTTCCACGCGACGTCGGTCCGTGAGCTGGCCGAGCGCGTCGGCATCACCAAGACCGCGGTGCTGTACCACTTCCCGGGCAAGGCGGACATCGTGACGGCGCTCGCCGAACCGCTCCTGGGCGACCTCGAAGCGGCGATGGCGAAGGCCGCGGTCGCCGTCGACGCGCGCGCGGCGGCGATCGAAGGCCTCCTCGACGTGTGGCTCGCCCATCGCTACCTGCTCCGGATGAACCTGCGCGACCTCGGACTGACCGCGTCGAAGACGGTGTTCGAGCGCTTCCGCGACGGCATGCTGAAGGCGAACCACCTGGTGGCGGGCCCGGACGCGGACCTGGCCGGCCGGGTCCGGGCGGCGCAGGCGATCGCCATGCTCAGCGACCCGGTGGTGCTGTTCGCCGACGCCCCGGTGGACGAGCTGCGCGCCGCCGTCCTCGACGGCGTCGACCGGCTGTACGCGGTCGCCGAGCCGGAAGGCCGTCCCCGTGGCCGACGCGGACGGCCGCCGGTGATGAGCCCGGAGACGGTCGAAGCGGCCCGGCGCCTCTACGACGCGGGCCGCTCGCCGGCCGACATCGCGACGGCGCTCGGCGTCTCCCGCGCGACGATCTATCGGCACCTCCCCGGCGCCGAATAATGAGACGCGATTATGAGACTTACTGAGACTCGACCTCGATGGCGGGCAACGCGCTCAGCTGTGCCGAAGTCAGCTTCGACGCCGCGTCGAACACCTTCTGCTGGTGCTCCTTGATCCGCTCGTCCACGAGGCGGCTGAGCTCGAAGGCCAGCCGCCCGGTCTGCCGGACCGTGACGTCGTCCACCAGCGGCCGCACCGCCGACGTGATGACCACGCCCGACGCCTCTCCCGCCGGGGATTGTGAGACGCCCACCGAGTAGGTCTCGCGCGGGTTGACCGGCCCGTCGATCGAAAAGTCCCGGATCCGGCCGAGCAGCGCGTGCCACTCGGCGATCTCGCCCGGCACCTCGGTGGCCTCGACGTCCGCCACGGTCAGGCCCATGCCGCGGTCGCCGGTGCGGAAACACCGGGCGTACGAGTTGAGCGCCGACACCCACAGCGCCTCGACGAGCACGGCGTCGACCCGCGGGTGGGCCAGCTCGGCCACCAGCCGTTCGCAGCACTTGAGGGTGAACTGGAGGTCGTCGAAGATCGCGACGAGGTCGGCGAGGCCCAGCGCACCGGGGGTGACCAGCTGCCGGGCGGTCGAAGGGGTCGTCGTGGAAGAGGTCATCCGGGACGCTCCTGTCCTGCGGCCGTGTGGACCCTCAACGACACCGCATCCGGGAGCGTCCCGGGGTCTCAATTTGCGACACCGCCCGCCACGGGCCGGAAGGACAGCGCGAACGACGTCTTCTGCGGCACCAGCCGGTACCGCGGCAGCACCCCCGGCCCGCAGGCCGCCGTCCCGAGGCCGTGCTGCGCGATGTCCACCGTCAGGTGCACCAGGGAACCGGACTCCAGTTCGTCCGTGTGCCGCGCCGCCTCCAGGGCCGCCGCCGTCCAGCGGCGGGCCGTGAAGTCGAACGTCGGGTCGCCCTCGACACGGATGCCCGTACCGTCGGGGTCCGTCAGAGCGGCCCAGCGCACCGCCGTCCGGTTGCCGTTCTCCTGCGGGAAGACGTACGGCGTCTGCAGGCCGTCGACGCTGCTCGAGAACCGCCCGATCCGCACCGCCTGGCGGCTGTCCGGGTACGCCTCACCGGGGCCGCCGCCGAACCACTCCGCCGAGCCGAACGTGCCCGGCACGGCCATCGCCAGGCCGAGCCGGGGGAGCGTGTCCGGCACCGGACCGTCGGGGGTGACGTCCACGCGCAGCCGCAGGCCGCCGTCGAAGGCCGTCCACGTGTAGTCCGTGAACAGTCCGAACGGCTGCGCCGGCGGGGCGACGCGGGTGCGCACCACGAGTTCGTCGCCGTCGGCGTCGACCGTGATCACGCGGTGCTGCATCCGGTGCAGCCCCGCTGCGAGCCACTGCGAAGCTTCGGACGGCCCGGGTGACGACCCGCGGTCGTTGTCGGTCGTCGCGCGCCAGACGTCGAGCCGGGGCCCGATGACGGGGTGCCCGCCGAGCGATGTCAGCGTGCCCGTCACGGCGTCGAACTCGCCGGTGCCGAGCAGGAGCTGCCCGGACGTCCGGAACACCGGCCCGCGCGTCGGCGGCGACGGCCGGGCGGGCGCCGCCGATACGGGCACCTGCCCCCAGCCGACGACGTGACCGGCGGACGCCCACGCGGTCTCCGAGGTCAGCGACGCCGTGACGGTCAGCCACGATTCGCCACTGGTGGGCGGCAACGACGGGAGCGGGAGAGCAACGCTCTGTCCGGAGTGGACGGCCGGCACATCGAGGACACCGTTCGCGACGGCGGTTCCCTCGTCTTCGAGCACCCAGGTGAACCGAAGGTGCGCGGTGTCCACGAAGTCGTAGTGGTTCGAGATCCGGAGACCGGCCGGGACGGCGGAGATCCGGACCGGCTCGATGATCTTCGCGAACTCCGTCAGCCCCGGCGACGGCGTCCGGTCCGGGAAGAGCAGCCCGTCGATGACGAAGTTGCCGTCGTGGATGGGCTCGCCGAAGTCGCCGCCGTAGGCGAAGTGACCCGGGACGGCCAGGCCGTGGTCGATCCACTCCCACACGAACCCGCCCTGGCAGTTCGGGTACTTCTCGAACAGCTCGCGGTACTCCAGCAGCCCGCCCGGCCCGTTGCCCATCGCGTGCGCGTACTCGCAGAGCACGAACGGCAGGTCCCGGCGCCGCTCGTTCGTGTCCTCCCGGAGGCCGATCCGCTCCACTTCGGACGGCGTCGCGTACATGCGGCTGTGGACATCCACATAGGAGCATTCGTGGTCGCCCTCGTAGTGCACCGGCCGCGTCGGGTCGCGGTGGCGCACCCACTCCGCCATCCGCGCGAGGTTGTCCCCGGTGTGGCTTTCGTTGCCCAGCGACCAGAGGATCACGCTGGGCCGGTTCTTGTCCCGCTCGACCGTGCGCCGCACGCGGTCGAGGTAGGCGTCCGTCCACATCGGCTCGGAGCTCGGGTTGCGGTCCCAGCCGAGCGGGCCGAAGCCGTGGGTCTCCAGGTCGCACTCGTCGACCACCCACAGGCCGTACTCGTCGCACAGCTCGAGGAACGCCGGGTCCGGCGGGTAGTGGCTGGTCCGGACGGCGTTGATGTGGTGCCGCTTCATGAGCAGGACGTCGGCCAGCGCGGTTTCGCGCGAGACGACGCGCCCGGTGCGCGGGTCGTGCTCGTGCCGGTTCACCCCGCGCAGCAGCAGGCGCCGCCCGTTGACCTTGAGCTGCCCGTCCTCGATCGTCACCGTCCGGAATCCGATCCGCACCGGCACGCGTTCGGCCACAGTGGACAGCGTCCCGTCGTACAGACGAGGTGTCTCGGCACTCCACGGCTCGACGGGCAGCTCCAGCGGTTCCCCGGCCGGATGTCCCACGACGCCGAGTGACGGGATGTCCAGCACGACGTCCGCGCCGGTCTCGACCCGGACCGTGCCCAGCCCGGTCGTGTGGTCGTAGTCGGCGCGGAGCCAGTAGTCGCCGATGCCGCCGGACGGCCGCGCCAGCAGCGTCACCGCCCGGAAGATCCCGGACAGCCACCACATGTCCTGGTCTTCGAGGTAGCTGCCGGCCGACCACTGGTGGACGCGGACCACCAGGACGTTGTCCCGCGGCCGCAGCAGCGCCCCGACCTCGAACTCCGACGGCAGCCGGCTGCCCTTCGTGACGCCGAGTTCGGTGCCGTTGAGCCAGATCCGCCCGCAGGAGTCGATCCCGTCGAAGCGCAGCAGCGCGGATCCCGCCGGCCAGGAAGCGGGCAGGTCGAACCGCAGCCGGTGGTCGCCGGTCGGGTTCTCCGACGGCACGTGCGGCGGGTCGACCGGGAACGGGTAGTGGACGTTCGTGTAGGCGGGCGCGCCGTGGCCGTGCAGCTGCCACAGCGACGGCACCGGCAGTTCGTCCCAGGTGGAGTCGTCCGCTTCGACCGGGTCGGGGGCGGCCGCGAGGCTCGGTGAGAGCCGGAACCGCCAGGTGCCGTTCAGCGACAGCGACGGGGCATCGGAGGTGAAGGCCGCCCGCGGGGGCACCGATCCACGGCCGGGGCCGGGGTCTTCGACGTACGACATGCAGTCCTCTCCGCGCGCGCCGTGAACGCTCCCGTGAACGTTCACGGATTGCTCGGAAGTGTCCTTCGCGGCAGGACCGGGTGTCAAGGGATCAGGCGGATTCGCGCAGGTGGAGCGCGGCGCGGACGATCAGCTCGGCCGGTTCGAGGGGCGTGGCACCGGTCACGAGCCGGGCCGCCTGGTCGACGGCCAGCGTGCCGAGCGCGCGGGTGTCGATGGCGACGCTGGAGAGCTCCGGTTCGACCAGGGTGCCGAGCGCCAGGCCGTCGAACCCGATCACGGCGAGATCGGCGGGCACGCACAGGCCGAACCGGCGGGCCTCGCGCAGGGCGCCGATGGCGATCACGTCGTTGAACGCGAACACGGCGGTGACGTCGGGGTGGGCCGCGAGCAGGGTGGCCAGCGCGGCACCACCGCCGTCGACGGTCTGGGCGGCGCGCGCGATCCAGCCGGGTGCGACGGCGATGCCGTGCTCGGCGGCGGCCCGGAGGAACCAGGTCTGCCGGATGCTGGGCTGGGGCCGGCGGTCGTGGTCGAGCATCCCGATCCGCCGGTGGCCGCGGTCGACGAGGTGGGCGACGGCCTCGCGGACGCCGTCCTCGCCGTCGATCGAGATGCCGCTGAAGCGCGGGGTGCGGGGTTCGCGGCCGATCAGGACCACGGGGATGCCCGGGGTGAACCGGTCGAGGTCCTCGTCGGAGCGGCTGAAGTAGCCGACCACGGCATCGACCTGGGTGCCGATCACGCGGAGGGTGGTGAGCTCCTGCTCGGCGTCGCCGGCGGTGTCGTAGACGACGACGTGCCAGCCGCGGGCCCGCGCCGCCTGCAGCGCTCCCGAGGCGACCTCGGTGAAGAAGGGGTTGAGCAGATCCGGGACGACGAGCCCGATGGTGGTGGTGTCCTGCCGGACGAGACCGCGCGCGAACCGGCTCGGCCGGTACCCGAGCTCCCGCGCGGCGTCGAGGACGCGCTGCTTGGTCGAGCCGTCGATCTCGGCCTTGTCGTTCAGCGCGCGCGAGACAGTCTGCCGCGAGACCCCGGCCGTGCGGGCGACGTCGTGGATCGTCACGCGCCGGGGTTCCGTGCTCGAGGACACCGCCCACCTCCCTGTCGGAGGTCGAGTATGCCCGTCCTCGGCATCGGCGCTACCCGAGCGGGTGCCTCAGAAGACGGACCAGCCGGTCAGCGTCGTGAAGCGGTCCAGCGCCGACACCCCCGCCACGGAGTTCCCGCGCGCGTCCAGGCCCGGGCTCCACACGCACACCGCGCACCGGCCCGGCACCACCGCGAGGATCCCGCCGCCGACGCCGCTCTTGCCCGGGAGCCCGACCCGGTAGGCGAACTCGCCGGCCGCGTCGTAGGTGCCGCACGTCAGCATCACCGCGTTGATCCGCTTCGCCGCGCTCAGCTCCAGCAGGCGGGTGCCGTCGTTGCGGATGCCGTGGCGGGCCAGGAACAACGCCGAACGTGCGACGTCGGCGCAGCTCATCGCGATCGAGCACTGGCGGACGTACTGGTCGAGCACCGACGGCACCGGGTGGCGCATGTTCCCGTACGACGCCATGAAGTACGCCAGGGCGCGGTTGCGGTCGGCGTGGCCCGCCTCCGACGCGGCCACCTCGGGATCGACGCCGATGTCCGGCCGGCCGCTCTCCTCGCGCAGGAACGCCAGCAGCGCGTCGACCGCGTCGCCGTGGCGGGCCAGCTCGTCGGTCACCACCAGCGCGCCCGAGTTGATGAACGGGTTGCGCGGGATGCCGTCCTCGTGTTCCAGCTGCACCAGCGAGTTGAACGGGTCGCCGGACGGTTCGCGCCCGACGCGCGACCACACGCCGTCGCCGCGGGAGAGCACCAGCGCCAGCGTGAACACCTTGGACATGCTCTGCACCGAGAACGGCCGCTGCCAGTCGCCGACGCCGTGCACCGAACCGTCCACTTCGGCCACCGCCATGCCGAACCGGTGCGGCTCGATCCGGGCCAGCGCGGGGATGTAGTCCGCGACGACACCGCGGCCGATGTCGGACGCGACGTCGACGGCGATCCGGTCCAGCAGCGCCGCGAGGTCCACGGCCTCAGCGTAGAAGCCGGGCCCGCCCGGCCGCGCGGCGGCCCTGTGAAATCAGCCCTGTCAAATCGAAACCGGGGAAAACCAGCACCATGCCAGCGGTGATCTCCGGCACACCTTAAGTCTTCCTTAGTCCGCTTGGTGACCTGCCGCACACGCTCTAGCGTCACGAAACCATGGATTCCTCGCTCCTCACCGAAAAAGGTGAAAGCTACTCGAAAGCGCTGGGCAACCGCCAAGTGCAGATGATCGCCATCGGCGGCGCGATCGGCGTCGGGCTGTTCCTCGGCGCCGGCGGCAAGCTCCACCAGGTCGGCCCGTCCCTGATCCTCTCGTACGCGATCTGCGGAGTGGCCGCGTACTTCGTGATGCGCGCGCTGGGCGAGCTCGTCCTGCACGAGCCGAGCTCCGGCAGCTTCGTCACCTACGCGCGGAAGTTCATCGGCCCGTGGGCCGGCTTCGCCTCGGGGTGGATGTACTGGGTGAACTGGGCGATGACCGGGATCGCGGAGATCACGGCGGTCGCGATCTACGTCCACAAGTGGCTGCCCGACGTGCCGCAGTGGATCACCGCGCTGGTCGCTCTCGGCGTGCTGATCGCGGTGAACCTCTTGAGCGTCAAGCTGTTCGGCGAGCTGGAGTTCTGGTTCTCGGTGGTCAAGGTGACGGCCATCGTGGTCTTCCTGGTCACCGCGCTCGGCCTGGTGTTCACCAGCGCGAACATCGGCGGCACGCCCGCCGGCCCGCATAACCTGACTGGCCACAGTGGATTCTTCCCGGCGGGCGTCGGCATCGCGCTGATGACGCTGCAGGCGGTCATCTTCGCCTATTCGGCCATCGAGGTCGTCGGCATCGCGGCCGGCGAGACGAAGGACGCCCGCAAGGTCCTCCCGAAGGCGATCAACGGCGTGGTGTGGCGGATCGGCGTGTTCTACGTCGGCTCGGTGCTGATGCTGGCGATGCTGCTGCCGTGGCCGTTCTACAACGGCGACGAGAGCCCGTTCGTGACGGTGTTCAGCCGCCTCGGCATCCCGGGCATCGGTGACGTCATGAACGCGGTCGTGCTGACCGCGGCGCTCTCCAGCGTCAACTCCGGCCTCTACTCCACCGGCCGGATCCTGCGCTCGCTGGCCGAAAAGGGCGAGGCGCCGTCGTTCGTCAGCCGGATGAGCGGCCGGCACGTGCCCTACGGCGGCATCCTGTTCACCTCGGTCGCCTACCTGCTCGGCGTGGTGCTCAACTACCTCGTGCCGAGCGAAGCCTTCGACATCGCGATCGCGATCGCCTCGCTCGGCGTGATCACGACGTGGGCGACGCTCGTCTTCTGCCAGATGCGCCTGCGCCAGGCCGCTTTGCGCGGCGAACTGGAACGGCCGTCGTACCGGATGCCGTGGGCGCCGTATTCGGGCTGGGCGACGTTGGCGTTCCTGGCCTTGGTCGTCGTGCTGATGGGCTTCTCGGACGGCGCCGAGAAGGTCGCGTTCTATTCGATCCCGGTGCTGGCCGTGGTGCTGGCGGTGGGGTGGCGAGTGGTCTCGAAGCGGCGCGAGCGGGTCGCGGCGGAGTAGGGCCGGACGCGGTGGCCTCCCGGCGAGGCCACCGCGTCAGCGCAGGTAGTTGTAGACGCTGGCCCGGGAGATCCCGAGCAGGTCGGTCAGCACCGGCACCGCGTTCTTCACGTCCAGGAACCCGCGCTCCTTCAGCGTCCGGACCAGGTCCTTCTTGCCGGCGGCCGGCAGGCTGCGCGGGGTGTGACCGCGTTCGGTCGCGTAGTCCTCGACCAGTGCGCGCAGCTCGTCGGCCGTGCGGGCGCGCAGCGACTCGGTCAGCGGGGCCGGCTCGTCGGCGCGGGCGAGCCGGGTCAGCGCGCGGGCGGCGGAGCCGAGCAGGGAGACGTCGAGGTTGAGGCACAGCGCCGCGACGTAGTCGCCGGCCGAGTTGCGGAGGCCGATCGACGTGCTCTTCGCCGGGCGGCCGTCGGGGAAGCGGTTCGGGTAGTTCTGCAGGACGTCCGGGAAGCCGGGGTCGGCGATCCGGGCCAGGCCCAGCTCGGTCGCCGGGTCGCCGACGGCACGCCCGGACAGGCCGCCTTCGATCGCGCGGACGGCGTGGGCCGGGTCGCGCAGATCGTGCAGCACGACCTCGCACAGCCCGAGGAACATCCGGCCGACGGCCTGCGCGATCTTTTCGGCCTCGCGCAGCAGCAGCTCGTCCTCGGTCATCCGATCAGCTCGCGCAGCTTGTCCGGCGCCTTCAGGCCGGAGCCGGTGAGGACGACGACGGTGGTCTCGCCGGGGCGGATGGCACCCCGCGAGCGGAAGACGTCGATCGCCGCGGCGGCGGTCGCGCTGGTCGGCTCCGCGTAGAGGCCGAGCGATGCCAGCCGGCGGGCGGCCGCGGCGATGGAGTCCTCCTTGATGGCTACCGTGTCGCCGCCCGACCGGCGGATCGCCGCGACCACTTCGGGGAGCCGGACCGGGTGCCGGATGGCGGTCCCCTCGGCGACGGTCGGGGCGAACTCGGGTGGCCGCCGGTCGTGGACGGCGGCGTCGATGGGGGAGCAGTTGCGCGGCTGGGCGACCAGCAGGCGCGGCCGCCGCGTGATCGACCCGGCGGCCAGCAGCTCGCCGAAGCCGAGGTCGCAGCCCAGCACGACGCTCCCGGCGCCGGCCACCGTGACCACGGCGTCCGGCGCGCGGAAGCCCAGGTCCTCCCACAGCTCGTAGGCCAGCGTCTTGGTGCCCTGCAGGAAGAAGGGGTGCCAGTTGTGGCTGGCGTAGGTCGTGCGGGACGAGCGGCGGACGGCTTCGGCGGCGGTGTCGTCGCGGGTGCCGGGCACGAGCTCGACTTCGGCGCCGTACGCGCGGGTCTGCAGGACCTTCGCCGCGGACGTCCCTTCGGGGGCCAGCACGGTGGCCGCGATCCCGGCGGCGGCGCTGTAGGCCGCGACCGAAGACCCGCCGTTGCCGGAGCTGTCTTCCAGCAGTTCCTTCACCCCGGCGCCGGCCAGCGCGGAGATCATGACGCTGGAGCCGCGGTCCTTGAAGCTGCCCGTCGGGCTGAACCACTCGAGCTTGAACCGCACGTCGCCGTCGCCCCAGGGGCGCGGGACCAGCGGCGTGCACCCTTCGCCGAGCGAGACCGGCCGCAGGTCGCCGGGCAGCGCGGCCCGGTACCGCCAGAGCGACCGGACGCCGGTGTCGACGTCGCCGGGAGCGAGCCCGGGCAGCGGGGCGACGGACAGGGGCGCGCCGTCGTCGCCGCGCCAGCGCAACGGGTCACCCGGGTAGCGCGTCCCCGAACGTTCGTCGGCGTACCAGTACTCCACGACCACCTCCACGACTGGACAGTACGTCGAAGGATAGACGATGCGTCCATGGTTACCGACTGGTACGCGAAACGCTTTCAGCTTTCTCTAAGGAAAATCTGTCACCGAAGTGTGGAAAATCCCTGACGAAGATCGCTGCGGGAGACTGGAGGTACCGATGGTGTCCGGCCGAATACCCGGAGTCGTCCTGGTCGTGGCGGGTGCCGCGGTCTGCCGGGGCGTCCGGGGCTCGGCGCGGCCGTGGTCGTTTGAGCACGCGGAACCCGGGCCGCGAGCGAGTCCATAGTGGACGCGCGCGATCCCGGCGCGGCAATCGGGCGAGTTCCGCGTACGACTTTCGACTGTGGGTAAAACTGCCGGGAAATGGTGACCGGCCAATAGTGAATTATGACGTTTCCGGGGTGGGAGCGATCGGGGAGTCGTGGCCGGCTTTACGGCCACGACAGTTTGTGGCGCGCGGCGGACAACCATTCGGACCACCGAACGTCGTGGTCCGGTGTGGTCAGTCCCACTGCGTCCGCCGGGTGAGAAGGCTTGCCCCATCTGGGCGCGTGTGGGACACGAGGCGCAGGTTCGGCCTGCTGTGGGCGGCCGTCGTCTGCCGTACAACGGCAATCCGGCGCCCCTTCCCGGCGCGCGGAACGTGACGGCGACGTTAAATTCTTGCGTCCTCCGGCTGGTCCATCCCGAATTTTCTGAACCATCGCGACGAAATCGTGGTGGGTTGTTGACGGAACCCGTGGGAACCCGCTTAAGTACACCCCGTTACCCATCACCCATTCGTGCGTAGCGGGAGTGCCCATGCGTGTCCCGAAAGCGGACTTGGTCGTCGCCGTGTCGCCGGTGCGGTGGCCGTCGGCCCGCGGGGTCGCGGCCGCCGTGCGCGGGGGCGGGCTCGGCGTGCTCGACCTCACCGGCGGAGCCGCCGCGGACGAGCTCGCGCTGCTGTCCGAATGGGGCGTCCCGGACTTCGGCGTCCGGCTGGACGCCCCGGTCGTCGATCTGCCCGAAGCCGCGACCACCGTGCTGCTGACCGAGGACTCCCCGTGCACGGCGGAAGATTTCCCCGGCCGCCGGGTGCTGGCGGAGGTCACCAGCCGGGCGTCGGCCGCGCGCGCCGTCACCGAGGGTGCCGCCGGCCTGATCGCCCGCGGTCACGAATGCGGCGGCCGGACGGGTGAACTGAGCACGTTCGTGCTGCTTCAGGCTCTGCTGGCCGACGAATCCCTCGAGGTCCCGGTGTGGGCCGCGGGCGGCATCGGCCCGCACACCGCGGCCGCCGCGATCGCGGGCGGGGCGGCCGGCGTGGTGATCGACACCCAGCTCGCCCTGCTGCCGGAAGCCGAGCTCCCGTCGGCGCTCACCCGCGCGCTCACCGGGCTGGACGGCTCCGAAACGACGGTCGTCGACGGCGTCCGCCGCCTGGCGCGCCACGGCTTCGAGCCGGTCGAAGCCGGCCAGGACGTCTTCCTCGCCACCCGCTTCCGTGACCGCTGGGGCACCGTGACGGCGGCCGTCCGAGGCCTTGCCGACGCCACCGGTGCGGCTCTGCGCGTCGAGACCCCGGTGCTGGGACCCGGCAGCGCGGGCAGCCGCGCGCTCGGTACGGCGCTGCCGATCGCGCAGGGGCCGATGACCCGGGTCAGCGACCAGCCCGCGTTCGCCGCCGAGGTCGCCGCGGGCGGCGCGCTGCCGTTCATCGCGCTGGCCCTGTCCGGCCCGGAGCAGACCCGCGACGTCCTCGAGCGGACCCGCGCGTCCGTCGGCGACGCGCCCTGGGGCGTCGGTGTGCTGGGGTTCGCCGCCGAAGACGTCAAGGCCGCGCAGCTGGAGGTCATCCGGGAGCTGCGGCCGACGCACGCGATCATCGCGGGCGGCCGGCCCGCGCAGGCCGCCGCGCTCGAAAGCGCCGGGATCGCCACCTTCCTCCACGTGCCGTCGCCGGGACTGCTGAAGCAGTTCCTCGAAGCCGGCGCCCGCAAGTTCGTCTTCGAAGGTTCCGAATGCGGCGGTCACGTCGGGCCGCGCACCAGTTTCCCCTTGTGGGAAGCGCAGCTCGGCGTCCTCGCGGACTTCCTGACGGCCACGCCGGACGCGGCTCCCGGCCTGCAGCTGCTGTTCGCCGGCGGGATCCACGACGAGCGGTCGGCCGCGATGGTGGCCGCGCTCGCCGCGCCGGTGGCCGCGCGCGGTGCCGCGATCGGGGTCCTGATGGGCACCGCCTACCTCTTCACGCGCGAGGCCGTCGACGCCGGCGCCGTGCTCCCGGCGTTCCAGCGGCAGCTTTTGGCGGCGCGGCACACCGACCTGCTGGAAACCGCGCCGGGCCACGCGACCCGCTGCGTGCGCAGCCCGTTCACCGAGGAGTACGCGGCGGTGAAGGCGGAGCTCGCCGAGCGGGGCGTGCCGAGCCGGGACGCGTGGGAGCACCTGGAGACGTTGAACGTCGGGCGCCTTCGGTTGGCCAGCAAGGGAATCGAGCGCGTCGGCGCCGAACTGCGCGACGTCGGCGAGGACCGGCAGCTCGCCGAAGGCATGTTCATGGCGGGCGAGGTCGCCGTGCTGCGCTCGGCCGTCACCACGATCGCCGACCTGCACCACGCGGTCGGGGAAGGCGCGAACGCGGTCTTGCGCGAGCGGGCCGCCGCGTTCGGGATCGCGACCCCGGAACCCCCGGCGCCCGCGCCGCTCGAGATCGCGATCGTCGGTATGGCCTGCATGTTCCCGCAGGCGCCCGACCTGGCCACGTTCTGGGCGAACGTCCTGGCCGGCGCCGACGCGGTCACCGAGGTCCCGCCGCAGCGCTGGGACACCTCCGTCTACTACGACCCGGACGGCCAGGGCGAGAAGACGCCGTCGCGCTGGGGCGGGTTCCTGCCCGAGATCGGGTTCGACCCGCTGAAGTACGGCATCCCGCCGTCGTCGCTGGCCAGCATCGAGCCGGTGCAGCTGCTGGCGCTGGAGGCCGCGCACCGCGCGCTGGCCGACGCGGGCTACGCCGACCGCGCGTTCGACCGGGCCCGGACGTCGGTGGTGTTCGGTGCCGAGGCGGGCAGCGACCTGTCGAACGCGATGTCGCTGCGGACCGTGCTGCCGTCCTACGTGGGCGAGCTGCCGTCCGACCTGGACGACCGGCTGCCGCGGATCACCGAGGACTCCTTCCCTGGCGTGCTGGCGAACGTCATCGCCGGGCGGATCGCCAACCGGCTCGACCTGGGCGGCGCGAACTACACGGTGGACGCCGCGTGCGCGTCGTCGCTGACCGCCGTCGACGTGGCCTGCAAGGAACTGACCGCCGGGACCAGCGACCTCGTCCTCTGCGGTGGCGCGGACCTGCACAACGGCATCAACGACTACCTGTTGTTCGCCTCGGCGCACGCTCTCTCGCCGACCGGGCGGTCGGCGACGTTCGACAGCGCGGCCGACGGCATCGCGCTGGGTGAAGGCGTCGCCTGCGTCGCGTTGAAGCGGCTCGCCGACGCCGAACGCGACGGCGACCGCGTGTACGCCGTGATCAAGGGGGTCGGGGCGGCTTCCGACGGGCGGGCGCTCGGGCTGACCGCGCCGCGGCCGGAGGGCCAGCACACCGCGCTGACCCGCGCTTATCGCAACGCCGGTGTCTCGCCGGCCGCCGTAGGACTGGTCGAGGCGCACGGCACCGGCACCGTCGTCGGCGACCGGACCGAGCTGAGCACGCTGACGAAGGTGTTCACCGAGGCCGGCGCGGCGCCGGGTGGGTGCACGATCGGTTCGGTGAAGTCCCAGATCGGGCACACCAAGTGCGCGGCGGGCCTGGCCGGGCTGGTCAAGACCGCGCTGGCCCTGCACACCGGCGTCAAGCCGCCGACGCTGCACCTCTCGGCGCCGAACCCCGCGTGGGACGCGTCGACGAGCCCGTTCGTGTTCCAGTCCGCGGCGCAGCCGTGGGCCGCGCCGCCCGCCGAGCGGATCGCCGGGGTCAGCGCGTTCGGCTTCGGGGGGACCAACTTCCACGTCGTGCTCGGCGCGCACGACAGCGTGCCGCCCGCTCTCTCCGCCGACGAGTGGCCGGCCGAGCTGTTCGTCTTCACCACCGACGCGGCCGTCCGCGACCTGCTGGCTTCCGCCACGGAAGTCCCGACCGGACGGCAGCCTTGGCGGCTGCGGGACCTGGCGCTCTCCGCGTCGCTGCGCGCCCACGGCCGGCCGGTCCGGCTCGCGGTCGTCGCGTCCACTGTGGACGAGCTGACCGGGCTGCTGCGGCAGGCACTCGCGGGTGCGGACGCTCCCGGGCTGTACCGCGCCGGCGACGAACTCACCGGCGACGTCGCGGTGTTGTTCCCCGGGCAGGGCAGCCAGCGGCCGGGCATGTTCGCGGAGCTGTTCGTCGCTTTCCCCGAGCTGCAGCGGTACCTGCGCCTGGACCCGCCGACGGCCGACGTCGTGTTCGGCCCGGCGGTGTTCGGCGAGCGGGCCCGGCAGGACCTGGCCGACCGCGTCACCGACACCCGCGTCGCCCAGCCCGCGCTCGGCCTGGTCGGGCTGGCCGCGTTCCGGCTGCTGACCCGCGCGGGCGTCCGGCCGGCGATGGTCGGCGGGCACAGCTACGGCGAGCTGACGGCGCTGGCCGCGGCGGGCACCTTCACCCCGGAAGCGCTGCTGCACGCGAGCCACGCCCGGGCGGCGGCGATCCTCGACGCCATCCCCGCGGGCGACCCGGGTGCGATGGCGGCGGTCGCGGCGTCGGCGGAGGCTGTGCGTGCGGTCGTGACGGCGTCCACTGTGGTCCTGGCCAACCACAACTCGCCCGAGCAGACGGTCATCTCCGGCCCGACCGCCGACGTCGAAGCCGCGGTCACGCAGCTGCGCGCGGCCGGGCTCGGCGCGAAACGGATTTCGGTCGCGTGCGCGTTCCACAGCCCGCTGGTCGCTTCGGCGGGCGCGGCGTTCGGGCTTGCTCTCGGCGCGATCGGGGTCGTGCGACCCACCGTCCCGGTCTACGCGAACCGGACCGCGGGACCCTACCCGGCTGCACCGGACGAGATCCGCGACGAGCTGGCGGCGCAGGTGGGTTCGCCGGTCCGGTTCGTCGAGCAGATCGAGGCGATGTACGCGGCCGGGGCGCGGGTGTTCGTCGAGGCCGGACCGGGTGCGGTGCTGGCCAGGCAGGTGGGCGCGATCCTCGGCGACCGCCCCCATCGGACGGTCGGGTTCGAGCAGCCGGGCCGCCGTGGCCTGCCGGGTTTCCTCGGCGCGCTGGCGCAGCTGGCCGTGGCCGGGGTGCCGGTCGAGACGGGCTGGCTGTTCCGCGGCCGCGACGCGCTCGACGCGGCGTCCGCCCCTCGGCCGAAGCGTCCCGGGTGGACGGTGGACGGCCACCTGCTGCGCACCGCGGACGGCACGATCCCGGCGGGTGCTCTGCAGCCGGCTTCGCGCGTCTCGCTGGGCCTGTCGGTCGCGCCGGAGGCGGCGACTTCGGAGGCGATGGTCACCGACTTCCTGCGGACGAGCCGCGAGATGATCGCCGCTCAGCGGGACGTGCTCTTGAGTTTCCTCGGAAGTGACGCGCCGGTCGCCCGGTCGCTCCCGGTGGTCGAGGCGATTCCGCCGCTTCCGGCCGTTTCGGCGGTTCCGGTTTCGGCTCCGCGTCCGGTTCCGGCTCCGGCGGCGCGACCGGTGCTGGAGACGATCGTCGAGGTGATCGGGGAGCGGACCGGGTACCCGGTGGAGATGATCGAGCCGGACCTCGATCTCGAAGCCGACCTGAGCGTCGACTCGATCAAGCGGGCCGAGATCGCGGGCGAGCTGGCCTCCCGGCTCGGCCTGGCCGGCGGCGACGTCGAGGAGTTCGCCAAGGCACGGACGGCGGCGGCGATCGCGGAGCTGATCGGTGCGGTGCACCCCGACGTGGCGCCCGAGGCGCCCGCTTCGGGGAGTTCGGTGCTGGAGACCGTGGTCGAGGTGATCGGGACGCGGACGGGCTATCCGCCGGAGATGATCGAGCCGGACCTCGATCTCGAAGCCGACCTGAGCATTGATTCGATCAAGCGAGCGGAGATCGCGGGCGAGCTGACGATCCGCCTGGGCACCGGCGAGGTGGAGGAACTGGCCAAAGCCCGCACGGCGGCGGGGATCGCCGAGATCCTGGAAGGCGGAAGCGCGGGCCGCGCGCCGGCCGACACGGGAGGCGCGGCGAACCTTCCCGGCCCGGCGCCCGTGGTCGGTGAGCCCGCCGCAACCGGGGCCGAGCCGCGGCCGGTGATCGTGGCCCCGAAGCGGTACCTCATGACCGAAGTCGACCTCGCCGCCGCCACCGCGCCCGACATCGCCGGGCGGCGGTTCCTCGTCCTCGGCACCGGCCCGGGAGCCGACGCCCTCCACGCCGAACTGACCGCCCGCGGCGCCGAAGCCGAGATCGGCGACGACATCCGCCCCGGCTTCGACGGCTACCTCCACCTCCCCGACGGCGACTCCGTCCTGCCCGCCGCCTTCTCCCAGTACCAAGCCGCCCTCGCGCAGCGGCCGCGGTGGTTGCTCACCGCCGGACCGGCCGAAGGGCTCCGCGGCTTCTACCGCAGCATCTCCCGCGAATACCCGGACACCCTCGCCCGAGTCGTCGAACACGCCGATGCCGAAGCCCTCGTCGCCGAACTGTCCACAGTGGACCGGGCGCCCGTCGTGATCCGGGAAGGACCGAAACGTCGCGGGCTCGAGCCCACCGAGCACGGGCTCGGCCTCCTCGGCAGCAGCGGCGCGGGCCCGGCCGGCGACGGCGCCGCCGAAGCGGCCGCGATCGGCCTGGACCGCGACTCCGTCGTGCTGCTCGTCGGCGGCGCCAAGGGCATCACCGCCCGGTTCGCCGGCACCGTCGCCGCCGCGACGCGCTGCCGCGTCGAACTGCTCGGCCGGACCGCGCCGCCGGCGGACGAAGACGAATACCCGCAGGCGAAGGACGCCGGAGAACTCCGAAAAGCACTCATCGAAGCCGGGCTGAAGAGCCCCGCCGAGATCGAGAAGAGCGTCCGCCGCATCGAGAGCGAACGCGAAGTCCGCAAGACCCTCCGGCAGCTCGAAGCGCTCGGCAGCCCGGTGCGCTACCAGTCCGTGGACATGCTCGACGCCGAAGCCGTGCACCGCGCGGTCAAGGAGATCCACGCCGAGTACGGGCGCCTCGACGGCATCGTCTACGCGGCCGGCGTCATCGAAGACAAGCTCGTCGCCGACAAGACGCCGGAGTCGTTCGCCCGCGTCTACGGCACCAAGGTGGACGGGGCCAGGACGCTCCTGGAAGCGACCGCCGACCTGCCCGACGAGCCCAAGTTCGTCGTGCTGTTCGGCAGCATCGCCGCCGCCTTCGGCAACCGCGGCCAGTCGGACTACGCCGCCGCCAACGACGCCCTCGAAGCCCTCGGACGGCGGTGGCCGGCCGGGCGCGCGGTGACCGTCCACTGGGGACCGTGGGCGCCGACCGGAGACCACGACGGCATGGTGACGCCCGCGCTGATGCGCGACTACGCCCGCCGCGGCATCGAGCTGATCGACCCGGAGGAGGGCACCCTCGGCCTGCTGCGGGAGCTGGCCTGGGGCCGCCCGGACGTCTCGGCCGTCGTCCACACCGCTTCGGGGTGGTGACCAGCATGCGCGTGGCGATCGTCGGGATGTCGGTGCTGCTGCCCGGTGCCCCGGACCTCGCGGCGTACTGGCGCAACCTCGCCGGCGGCGTCGACGCGATCACCGAGGTGCCGCCGGAGAAGTGGGACAGCCTGCACTACGCGCCGGACGAGCGGCGGGCCGACCGCGTCTACTGCCGGCGCGGCGGGTTCGTCGACGAACTGGCCGAAGTGGACGTCACCGGGTTCGGGATCATGCCGAACTCCGTGCCCGCCACCGAACCCGACCAGCTGATCGCGCTGCGGGTCGCGGCGCAGGCCGTCGCGGACGCCGGCGGCCCGGAGCGGCTGCCCGCGGATCGGGCCAAGGTGGGGGTCGTCCTCGGGCGCGGCGGTTACCTGACGCCCGGGCTGGTGCGGCTCGACCAGCGCGTCCGCACCGCGAGCCAGCTGGTCCGCACCCTCGGGGAACTGCTGCCGGACCTCGACGAGGACCGCCTCGACGCCGTCCGGCAGGCCTTCACCGACCAGCTCGGCCCGGAAGCGCCGGAGTCCGCGATCGGGCTCGTGCCCAACCTGGCCGCGTCGAGGCTCGCCAACCGGCTCGACCTGCGCGGCCCGGCGTACACCGTGGACGCCGCCTGCGCGTCCTCGCTGATCGCCGTCGACCACGCCGTGCGCGAACTGGCCACCGGCCGCTGCGACGTCGTGCTCGCCGGTGGTGTCCACCACTGCCACGACATCACGTTCTGGAGCGTGTTCACCCAGCTCGGCGCGCTGTCGCCGTCCGAGCGGATCCGGCCGTTCCACCGCGACGCCGACGGCGTGCTGATCGGCGAGGGCACCGGCATCGTCGTCCTGAAGCGCCTGGCCGACGCCGAACGCGACGGTGACCGCGTCTACGCCGTGATCACCGGCACCGGCGTCGCCTCCGACGGGCGGACGGCGAGCCTGGCCAGCCCGGACTCCGGCGGCCAGGTCCGCGCGGTGCGCCAGGCGTGGGCGGCCGCGGGCCTGGACCCGGCGGCCCCGGATTCGATCGGGCTCCTGGAAGCGCACGGCACCGCGACCCCGGCCGGCGACACGGCCGAACTCGAGACCCTGGCCGAGGTGTTCGGCAGCGCGGGCGCGGCGGTGCTCGGCTCGGTCAAATCGATGATCGGGCACACGATGCCCGCCGCCGGGATCGCCGGGCTGGTCAAGGCGGCGCTGGCCGTGCACCACGGCGTCCTGCTGCCCACCCTGCACTGCGACGATCCGCACCCGATGCTCGAGAAGACCCGGTTCTCCACCGTGGACACCGCCCGGCCGTGGGACGCCGACGTGCGCCGGGCCGGCGTCAACGCGTTCGGGTTCGGCGGGATCAACGCCCACGTCGTGCTGGAGCAAGCCCCGGGGCGCCCGGTGTCCGCCGTGGTCGTCCGGGAGCCGGAGCGGGTGCTGCGGCTGGCCGCCCGGAGCATCGACGAGCTGCGCGAGCGGCTCGATCGGCCCGGATCGCCGGCCACCGGCGACGGCCCGGTCCGGCTCGGCATCGTCGACCCGACGGAGAAGCGGCTGGCCCTGGCCCGCAAGGCGATCGCCCGCGGCAAGCCGTGGCGCGGCCGCAACGACGTCTGGTTCGCCGACCGCCCGCTGCTCGGGCCCGGCGGTGGCAAGCTGGCGTTCCTGTTCCCCGGCCTGGAATCGGAGCTGGCGCTCAACTGCGGCGACGTCGCCCGCCACTTCGGGCTGCCGTGGAACCACGACGACGTCGCGGTCGGCGACGTCGGCCGCCAGGGCACCGCGGTGTTCGAACTCGGCCGCCTGCTGAACTCCGCGCTCGGCCGGCTGGGCGTCACCCCGGACGCCGTCGCCGGCCACAGCCTGGGGGAGTGGACGGCGATGGCCGTCGCCGGCGTGCACGCCGAAGCGGAGGTCGACGCGTTCCTCGCCGGGTTCGACCCGGACGCGCTCGTCGTCCCCGGTCTCGCGTTCGCCGCGATCGGCGCGCCCGCGCCCCGGGTGGCCGAGGAACTGGCCGGACGCACCGACGTCGTGCTCTCCCACGACAATTCGCCGAACCAGGCGATGGTCTGCGGCCCGGCGGCCGCGGTCGACGTCCTCGTCACGCGCTTCCGCGACGCCGGAATCGTCGCGCAGGTGCTGCCGTTCCGGTCCGGCTTCCACACGCCGATGCTGCGGCCCTACCTGGGCCCGATCCGCGAGGCGGCCGCCGGGTTCACCCTGCACCCGCCGCGGCTGCCGATCTGGTCGGCGACCACGGTATCCGAATACCCGGCCGCCGAGGCGGACGTCCGCGAGCTGTTCGTGCGGCACCTGCTGGAACCCGTCCGGTTCCGGCCGCTCGTGCGCGCGATGCACGCGGCGGGCTTCCGGGCGTTCGTGCAGGTCGGCGCCGGGCAGCTCGGCTCGCTGGTCGGCGACACCCTGCACGGCGAAGACCACCTGGTTGTGGCCGCGCACTCGGCGCACCGGCCCGGGCTCGCGCAGCTGCGCCGCGTCGCGACCGCGTTGTGGGCCGACGGCGCCGACATCGACTTCGCGCGGCTGCCCGGTGACCGCCCGGCACCCCACCGGGCCGTCAAGCTGGATCTCGGCGGGCGCCTGATCTCCCTGGACGACGAGGTCCGCGCCCGGATCGCCCTGCCGGCCACCCGCACGTCCACTGTGGACAGCCTGGCCGGGAAGGGGCCACTCGCGGCGGAGTTCGCCGCGTTGCTGGCCGACACGGCCGATCTCGCGTCCACACTCCTCACCGGCCGCCCCGATGCGCCACGTCCACGGGAAAGTGCCGACCCAGGACGGAGCTTTCCCGTGAAAGCTCCGCCACCGGTCGAGCTGGACACGACGCTGACCGTGTCCGTCGAGGCGATGCCGTACCTGCTCGACCACTGCTTCTTCAAGCAGCCGCCGCAGGCCGAGCCGGGTGACCGCTGGCCGGTGGTGCCGGCGACCACGGTCATCGACCACCTGATGGGCTTCGCCGAGCAGGCCGCGCCCGGTCGCCGCGCGGTCGCCGTGCACGACGTCCGGCTGACCCAGTGGATCACGGCGGTGCCGGCCGTGACCGTCGGCGTGCGGGTCCGGCCGCAGGGCCCCGACCGCGTGCTGGCCGCCCTCGACGGCTACTCCCAGGCCACCGTCGAACTCGCCCCGGCCTACCCGGCCGACGCACCCGCGCCGTGGCGCTTCCCCGCGTCGGCCGAGCAGGTGCCGGAAACCACGGCGGCGCAGCTGTACGCCGAACGCTGGATGTTCCACGGCCCGCGCTTCCAGGGCGTCACCGAGCTGACCGCGGTCGGCGAGCGGCACGTCCGTGCCGTGCTGACGACGCCGGCCGCGCCCGGCGCCCTGCTCGACAACGTCGGCCAGGTGCTCGGCTACTGGATCATGTCCCGGCTGACCGAGCGCACCACCGTCTTCCCGGTCGGCATGCGCGAGATCCGCTTCCACGGCCCGCACCCGGCGCCCGGCGAGCGCCTGGAGTGCCTGGTCAGGATCACCGCGCTGAGCGGCGAGTTCCTCGACGCCGACATGCAGCTCGTCCACGACGGGCAGGTCTGGGCCGAGTTCACCGGCTGGCGCGACCGCCGCTTCGACAGCACCCCGCACATCCGCCAGGCCGACCGCACGCCCGAGCGTTCGACGCTGTCGGTCGAGCAGCCGGGCGGCTGGGCGCTGGTCCACGAGCAGTGGCCGGACCTGGCGACCCGCGAGCTGATCATGCGCAACTACCTCGCGGGTGCCGAACGCGACGCCTACGACCAGCGTCCGCCGCGCGGCCGGCGTCAGTGGCTGCTCGGCCGGATCGCGGCCAAGGACGCCGTCCGCCAGTTCCTCTGGGCCGGCGGCGAGCCCGAGATGTTCCCGGCCGAGCTGCGCATCGGCAACGACGACGCCGGCCGTCCACACGCGACCGGCGCCTACGGCCGTGAGCTGCCGCCGTTGACGGTTTCCCTGGCCCACCGGGGCGAAGTCGGCGTGGCGATCGCCCGGCACGGCCGGTGCGGCATCGACGTCGAAGAGGTCGCGCCGCGGACGGAGTCCACTGTGGATGCCGCGCTGGGCGCGGGCGAGCAGGCCCTGTTCGCCGGCCTTCCCGGAGATCCGGAGCGCTGGTTCGCCCGGTTCTGGACCGCCAAGGAAGCCGTGGCGAAGCTGCTCGGCACCGGCCTGCGCGGCGAGCCCCGGGACTTCGAAGTCATCGCGGCGGCGGCGGACGCGCTCACCGTCCGCGCGGCCGGGGCCGACCACGCCGTGCGCTGCACCGACGTCGACAGCCCACCCGGCGCGCCGCCGCGCCACTACGTCGTCGCCTGGACCGAAGAGACGAAGGAGACCGCGGAATGAGCATCGAGACCACGGCCACGGACGAGGTGTCCGTGTTGGCTCAGCTCAGCGCCATGCTGCAGGAGCTGCTCGAAGAGTACGGCTTGGACGACGCCGAGATCACCATGGACACCACGTTCCACGACGACCTCGAGCTGGAGAGCGTCGACCTGGTGGCGCTGTCCGGGCAGCTGCGCGAGCACTACGGCGAGCGCGTCAACTTCGCGACGTTCATCGCCGAGCTCGACCTGGAGGAGATCATCGCGCTGACCGTCGGCGAGCTCGTCCGCTACATCGTCGCCTCCCTGCGGGCGACGGCGTGAGCCGGATCCGCGCCGGCGAACTGGACGTGCACGTCCAGCGGCTCACCCCGGAGGTCCCGCTCGACGGGGACGCGCCGCTCGTCGTGTGCGTGCACGGGCTGCTCACCGACAGCCTGGCCAGCTACTACTTCACGCTCGGCCCGGCGTTCGCCGAACGCGGCCTCGACGTGCTGATGTACGACCTGCGCGGGCACGGCCGCACGACGCGCCCGGCGTCCGGTTACCACCTGGAGGAGTTCGTCGGCGACCTCGTCGCGCTCCTCGACGCGACCGGCGTCACGCGGCCGGTGCACGTGGTCGGCAACTCGTTCGGCGCGTCGGTGGCCTTGGGGCTGGCCGCCGCCCGGCCGGACCGGGTCGCCAGCGTCGTCGTGATCGAAGGCGAACCGCCGACCGACGAGTGGACCGGGCACATGGCCGACGGGCTCGCCGACGCGAAGACCCGCCTGGCCATCGACGAGGTGATCGGCTGGATCGCCGACAACCACGGCGCGCACACCGCGCGGTTGTCCAAGGCGGCCAACAAGATCCTCCAGACCACCACGATCGCCGAGGACATCCCGCGCAGCGCGACGATCGCCGCCGACCTCTCGGCCGTGCGCTGCCCGGTGTTCGCGATCTTCGGCGGCGACTCGGGCCTCGCCGCCCAGGTGCCGCACTTCGAGACGCACCTGGACCGCTGCCGCTGCGTCGTGCTGCCCGACCAGGGTCACTCGGTGCTGGTCGAGCGGACCGCGGAGACGATCGACCTGATCTTCGACTGGGTCCGCGACACTTCGCGCGTCCCGGCGCGGGTGCGGTAGTGGCCCGGTTCCTGTTCGTCGTCCCGCCGCTGGTCGGGCACGTCAACCCGGCCGCCGGCGTGGCGGCCGAACTTGCCGCGCGCGGGCACGAGGTCGCCTGGGCCGGACACGAGGAGCTGCTGTGGCAGCTCGCCGGGCCGGCCGCGCTCGTCTTCTCCTGCGGCCTGCCGGCCGGCGCCCCCGCGCGCCCGGCCGGGCTGAAGGGACCGGCCGCGCTGCGGTTCCTCTGGGAGGACTTCCTCGTCCCGCTGGCCGACGCGATGGCCCCCGGCGTCGCCGCCGCGATCGACGCGTTCGCGCCGCACGTCGTGGTCGCCGACCAGCAGGCCTTGGCCGGCGGACTGCTCGCCGAGGCACGTGGCCTGCCGTGGGTCACTTCGGCGACGACGTCCGCCGAGCTGATCGACCCCCTTTCCGGCATGCCGAAGGTCGCCGAGTGGGTCGCCTCGCTCGTCGGCGACCTGCGGGCGCGGATCGCCGGCGGCCGCGGTTCGGCGGACCCGCGGTTCTCCCCGCACGGCGTGCTGGCGTTCACGACCCGCGAACTGCTGGGCGCGGCCGCGCTTCCGCCGAAGGTGCGGCTCGTCGGGCCGTCGCTGGGATCGCGTCCGTCCACAACGGACTTCCCGTGGGAGTGGCTCGACCCGCTCCGGCCGACGGTCCTGGTGTCGCTGGGCACGGCGAACACCGAAGCGGGCGCGAGCTTCCTCGCCACCGCCGCGGAGGCGTTCGCGGGGATGAACGCGCGCGCCGTCGTCGTCGACCCCGGCGAGGTGCTGGGACCGGTGCCGCCCAACGTCCTGGTGCGCCCGCAGGTCCCGCAGCTGCCCCTGCTGCCGCGGGTGGACGCGGTGCTCTGCCACGCGGGGCACAACACGGTGTGCGAAGCGCTGTGGCACGGTGTCCCGCTGGTGGTGGCCCCGATCCGCGACGACCAGCCGATCGTGGCGGCCCAGGTGGTGGCCGCCGGCGCGGGCATCCGGCTGCGGTTCGGCCGCTCGGGCGCGGACCGCATCGCTGCCGCCGTCGAGGAGGTGCTCACCGAGCCGTCGTACCGGCGGGCGGCGGAAACCGTGGCGACGTCGTTCCACGCGGCGGGCGGAAGCGCCGCGGCGGCCGGCCATTTGGAACAGCTCGCCTTGGAAAGCCTGGCCCATTTGAAGCCCTGAAAGTCGTGATTTACTTCGATATTTACTTCGATTAATCACGCCGTTACGGTCGAAGACATGACTGTTTCCGTCTGCGTTCCCGAAGATGTCCCCGAACTCGTCAAGTCGGCCGGCGGGCTGTTCTCCGAAGACGCCGGGCGTCACGACCCGCGCATGGACCTCGGCTGGCCGGACCGTGAGGGCGCCGCCTACTACGCGGAGCTGGTCGACGATCCGGACTGCCTGTGCCTGCTGTCCGGCGGTGGGCACTTGATCGGCAGGATGCGGCCCCTCAGCGACCTGCGGCCCGGCGCGGTGACCGCGGTGCTGGAGAGCATGCGGGTCGGCCCGGCGCACCGCCGGAGCGGGGTCGGCGCGGAGCTGGTCGCCGCGTTCTTCGACTGGGCTCGGGAAAAGGGCGCGAACGAAATCACCGTCACCGCCTACGCGGCCAATGAGGGCGCGCTGGCGTTCTACCGCGCGCAGGGGTTCCGGCCGTTCGAAGTGCGGCTGGCCCGCGAGGCCTGAGTGTGCGGTCCGGACCATTCCGGGGTCACACTGGGGGGCATGGGAATCCTGGACGGCCGGGCCGTCGTGATCACCGGCGCCGGACGCGGCCTGGGGCGGGCCTTCGCGCGGCACGCGGCGGGCAGCGGCGCCGCGGTCGTCGTCAACGACGTCGACGCGGAACCGGCGCACGAGACCGTCGCCGCCATCGAAGCGGACGGCGGCACGGCCGTCGTGAGCGTCGGCTCGGTGGCCGACGCGGAGTACGCCCGTGAGCTGATCACGCTGTGCCGCAATCGGTTCGGCCGGCTCGACGGCCTCGTGAACAACGCCGCGGTCGGCTACCACGCGCGGCCGTGGGAGGACGGCGACGCCAGGCGGACCCGGGCCCTGGTCGAGACCAACGTGCTCGGCCCGCTCCACTGCGGCACCGCGGCCGCGGAAGTGATGGTTGCCCAGGGCAACGGTGTCATCGTCAACGTGACCTCCGGGTCCATGATCGGGCAGCGCGGGGCCGCCGCCTACTCGGCGTCGAAGGGCGCGGTGGCGTCGATGACGTACTCGTGGGCGGCCGACCTGGCCTCCCGCGGCGTGCGTGTCAACGCCGTCAGCCCGATCGCCTGGACCCGGCTGATGGCCGCCGACCCGAACGGAAACCCCGACGCGTACCCGCCGGAGCGGGTGGCGCCGCTCGTGACGTACCTGCTCAGCGACCTCTCGGCCGGCGTCACCGGGCAGGTGCTGCGGCTGGCGGACGGGCACCTGCACGCCGTCCGCCAGCCCGCGATCATCCGGCCGGTGCTGCACCGGGAGGTCTGGACCCCCGAGGAGATCGCCGCGGCGGTCGACGGCGAGCTCGTCCTCGAGTCGCCGCCGCGGGACCGCTGGACCCTCTGAGCGTCCCGGACCACCGGAACGGGTGGCTATCCACAGTGGACGGCGCGCACTAGCCTCGGAGGCCGAGCGAGGAGGGCGCGAGATGACGGCCACCGCGGAGGTCGCCCACGAGCCGGGGCCCGCCCCGCTGAGCAAGGCGCGGGTCAACGCGGTGTTCGGCGCGGTACTGCTCGGGATGCTGCTGGCCGCGCTGGACCAGACCATCGTCGGCACCGCGCTGCCCACCATCGTCGGGGACCTCGGCGGCGCCGGGCACCTGTCCTGGGTGGTCACGTCCTACCTGCTGGCCGAGACGATCATGACCGTCGTCGTCGGCAAGCTCGGCGACCTGTTCGGCCGCAAGCTGATGTTCCAGCTGTCGGTGATCGTGTTCGGCATCGGCTCGTTCTGCGCCGGCTTCGCCGACAGCATGGTCTGGCTGATCGTCTGGCGCGCGGTGCAGGGCCTGGGCGGCGGCGGGCTGATGGTCACCTCGACCGCGCTCATCGCCGACGTCGTCCCGCTGCGCGAGCGCGGCAAGTACCAGGGCGTCCTCGGCTCGGTGTTCGGCGTGGTGACTGTGGCCGGCCCGATGCTCGGCGGCTTCTTCGTCGACCACCTGTCGTGGCGCTGGGCGTTCTACGTGAACATCCCGCTGGTCGTCGTGGTGCTGATCGTCGCGTCCTCGGCGATGCCGAACGCCCGCGCGGCGATCAAGCCGGTGATCGACTACGCCGGGATCCTGCTCATCGGCCTCGCCGCGACCGGGCTGACGCTCGTCACGAGCTGGGGTGGCACGCAGTACGCGTGGGGCTCGCCGACGATCATCGGGATGGCGATCGGCTCGGTGGTGCTGCTCGCGGCGTTCGTCTTCGTGGAGCTGCGGGCGAAGGAACCGATGCTGCCGATGCGGCTGTTCCGGAACCCGGTGTTCACGGTCGGCGGGATCATGAGCTTCGTCGTCGGGTTCGCGATGCTGGGCGCGTTGTCGTACCTGCCCACGTACATGCAGTACGTGCAGGGCACGTCGGCGACGTCGTCCGGGGTGCGGCTGCTGCCGATGGTCCTGGCGCTGCTCGTCGCGTCGATCGCCGCGGGCAACGCGGTGAGCAAGACCGGGCGCTACAAGATCTTCCCGCTGGTCGGCGCCGCGGGCATGACGATCGGGCTCTACCTGCTGTCGAGACTGGACTCCGACACCGGATTCTGGGAGGCGTCGGCGTACATGGCGGTGCTCGGTCTCGGGATCGGGCTCGGCATGCAGGTGCTGACCATCGCCGTGCAGAACACCGTGGACTACGCCGACCTCGGCGTCGCCACGTCGGGTGTGACGTTCCTGCGGTCGATCGGCAGCTCGTTCGGCGCGGCGATCTTCGGGACGGTGTACGCCAACCAGCTGACGCCGAACCTCGCGGCGGCGGTCGCCGCGCACCCGCTGCCGCCCGGGGTCGACCCGCGGGCGATCCAGGTGCCCACCGCCCTGCACGCGCTGCCGGACCCGGTGTCGGCGCCGGTGATCCAGGCGTACAGCGATTCCCTGCACGTGGTGTTCCTCGCCGCGGCGCCGGTCGGGCTGGTCGCTTTCGCGCTGGCCTTCTTCCTGAAGGAGGTCCCGCTTCGCGATACGGCGCGGGCGGCGGCCCCGGACCTCGGCGACGGCTTCGCGATGCCGGAGGCCCGCACGGACGACCGCGAGCTGGAACGCGCCGTCGCGACGCTGTTCTTCCGCGAGCGCCGCAAGGTGGCCCCGGCGATCGTCTCCCGGGCCGGATCGGACCTCGACGAGGGCGGCATCTGGTGCCTGCTGCAGGTCCACCTGCGCGAACGCCGCGGCGAGCCGGCGACGCTCCGGGCGATCGGCGAGTACTTCGGGGTGCCGGCGTCGGTGCTGGAACCGGCGTTCAACCGGCTGGAGCTGACCGGTCACCTGCGTTATGCCCGTGACCACTGGGAGCTGACCGACGCGGGCCGTGCCGAGTTCGGCAAGGTGGTCGGCGCGTGGCACGACTGGCTCGTGGACCGGCTCGGCGACTGGGGCACGGGCAACCGGGCCGAACTGGACGCGGCGATCGGCCGGGTCGCCGCGAGGCTGCTGGACCAGAGCGCGGAAGTCCGGACCCACGGGCGGCACGCCCTGGCCTGACCCGCGGGTCAGCGGCGCCAGAAGTCGTGAGGTGTGCGGCCCGGGCGGAAGCCGCACGATTCCACCAGGGCCGCCGCCTCCGCGAACCCGTGGCCGACCAGCCCCGGCTCGTGGGCGTCGCTGCCGAACGCGACCGCTTCGCCGCCCGCCTCGAACCACCAGCGCACCACCTCGCCCGGCAGCGGCACCTTCGTGTTGACCTCCAGCGCCCGGCCGCTCGCCTTCAGCGCGCGCAGCACCGTGCGGAACTCCTCTTCGAAGTCCGCCGCGACGAACGGCGGTCCTTCACCCGGCCACGACCTCAGCGCGTAGTCGATGTGGGCGAGCACGGCGAAGCCGGCCGTCGACTCGACCAGCCCGAGCACCTCTCCGAGATAGGCCCGCAGGATTTCACCGGGCGGCCGTCCCGAAACCAAGGTCAGCTCGTGGTGGTGCCCACCTTCCGGCAGCGAGTGCACCGAGCCGAGCACGCGGTCGAAGTCGTGGGCGGCGAGCAGCGCGTCGGCTCGCGGGCGGTGCCAGTGCGGCTCGCTCAGCTCCACGCCCGAAAGGATCCGCAGCGAAGGGAACCGCGACCGGCACTCCTCGACGCACGCCAGGTACCCCGCGACGTCGAGGTCCGGCGGCTCGAGGACACCGTCCGGACGCAGCCGCACCCGGAAGTGGTCCGGCAGCAGCGGCCGGACCGGCTCCGGGATCAGCCACGGCGTCAGGTCCGCGTGCTCGGTGAACGCCACCGACGGCAACCCCAGCTCCAGCGCCTGTTCGCACGAGCCGATCATCGACCCGGTGACCGTGTCCCACGACCATTCGGTGTGGACGTGACCGTCCGGCGGCAGGCTCATGATCCCCACGGTAGCCCCGGTTTTGGACTACGGTCGGGGCCATGGCGCAGAAGTCGGCGGCGGTCGAGCTGGAGGTCGGGCCGCACACCGTGCGGATCTCGAACCCGGACCGGGTGTACTTCCCGGCCCGTGGCGAGACGAAGCTCGACCTGGTCAACTACTACCTTTCGGTGGGCGACGGCATCGTCAACGCGCTGCGCGAGCGGCCGTGCATGCTGCACCGCTTCCCGTCCGGGGTGGCGGGGGAGAAGGTCCACCAGAAGCGCGTCCCGAACGGGGCGCCGCCGTGGCTGGAGACCGTCCGGGTGACCTTCCCGCGGTACAACCGGCACGCCGACGAGCTGTGCGTGACCGAGCTGGCCCACGTCGCCTGGGCGGTGCAGATGTCCACTGTGGAGTTCCACCCGTGGAACTCGCGCCGCGCCGACACCGAGAAGCCGGACGAGTGGCGCATCGACCTCGACCCGATGCCCGACTGCGGCTACGACCGCGTCCGCCGGGTCGCGCACATCGCGCACGAGGTCCTCGACGAGCTGGGCGCGGTCGGCTGGCCCAAGACGTCCGGTGGTCGCGGCCTGCACATCTACGTCCGGATCAAGCCGGACTGGGGTTTCCGGGAGGTCCGCCGCGCGGCTTTGGCCTTCGCGCACGAAGTCGAACGCCGCGCCCCGGACGACGTCACGACGACCTGGTGGCGCAAGGACCGCGACCCCCGGCTGCTGTTCGTCGACTACAACCAGAACGCCCGCGACCACACCATCGCCAGCGCCTACTCGGTCCGCGGCAACCCGGAAGGCACGGTGTCGACGCCGATCCGCTGGGACGAGATCGACGACGCCGAGCCCGGCGACTTCACCATCGCCACGGTCCCGGCCCGCTTCGCCGAGCTGGGCGACCTCCACGCGGACATCGACCAGGCCGTGTTCTCCCTGGAGCCGCTGCTGGAGTGGGCCGACCGCGACGGCGTCGAGGAACCACCCGAACCCGACTGACGTATTTCCGGGCGGGTTCGCGGATCTGCCCGGAGTGAAGATCGTGCTGTCCGGATTGGACGCGGCCGCGTGGAGCCTGGTCGCGTTGCAGGTGGTCCTGCGACGCGAGGGGCACACCGTGCGCGTGGCGGCCGACGTGCTCGGGGCGTGCCGTCGCGAGCGGCCGGACTGCGTGGTGCTGTCCACCACGCACGGCGCCTCGGGCGTGGACGTGCTCCGCGACGTGCGTGCCGATCCCGACTTGGCCGGGGTGCCCGTGGTGCTCGGCGGCCGGATCGCGGGCACCCGCGCGGAACTGCTGGCCCTCGGCTACGACGAGGTCTTCCCGGTCGCCGCCACGGATCCCGGGGGAGCCGTGGCGGCGCTGCGGGAGTACCTCAGGCGTCAGTCCAGGCGTTCGACGATCGTCGCGTTGGCGAGGCCGCCCGCCTCGCACATCGTCTGCAGGCCGTAGCGGCCGCCGGTCTGCTCCAGCACCGAGAGCAACGTCGTCGCCAGGCGGGCGCCGCTGCCGCCGAGCGGGTGCCCGAGCGCGATCGCGCCGCCGTTGACGTTGACCTTCGCCAGGTCGGCGCCGATCTCGGCCTGCCAGGCGAGCACGACGCTCGCGAACGCCTCGTTGACCTCGAAGGCGTCGATGTCGCCCACCGAAAGCCCGGCCCGGGCGAGGACCTTGCGGGTCGCCGGGATGACGCCGGTCAGCATGTACAGCGGGTCGTCGCCGACGACGGCGAAGCTGTGGATCCGGGCGCGGGGCCGCAGTCCGAGCGCCTTCGCCGTCTCGGAGCTGGTGATCATCAGCGCGGCGGCGCCGTCGTTGATCGGCGAGGAGTTGCCCGCGGTCACGTGCCAGCCGAGGTCCGGGAACCGCTGCTCCCAGACGTCGGCGCGAAACGCGGGCTTCAGCCCGGCGAGGATCTCCGGCGTGGTGCCCGGCCGGACCGTCTCGTCGGTCGTGACGTCGGCGGGCACGCCGTTCGGACCGGGCGCCTTGAGCGGCGCGACCTCGCCGGCGAACTTCCCGTCCGCCCACGCCTTCGCGGCCCGCTGGTGGCTTTCCGCGGAGAACTCGTCGAGCTGAGCCCGGCTGAGGCCCCACTTCGCGGCGATCAGCTCCGCGCTGATGCCCTGCGGCACCAGGCCGTCCGGGTAGCGCGCGGCGACCTGCGTCCCGAACGGGTCGCGCCCGGCCACCTGGCTGCCCATCGGCACCCGGCTCATCGACTCGACGCCGGAGGCGATCACCAGGTCGTACGCGCCGGCGATGACGCCCTGCGCGGCGAAGTGGACGGCCTGCTGGCTGCTGCCGCACTGCCGGTCCACGGTCACCGCCGGCACCGACTCCGGCAGGCCCGCGGCCAGCGCGGCCCAGCGGGCGGTGTTCATGCTCTGCTCGCCGATCTGGCCGACGGCGCCGCTGATCACGTCGTCGATCCGGGCCGGGTCGACGCCGGTGCGCTCGACGAGCGAGCGGAGCGCGTGGGCGTGCAGGTCGACCGGGTGCACCCCGGCCAGTGTGCCGTTCGGCTTGCCCTTGCCGATCGGGGTCCGTACCGCGTCGACGATCACCGCGTCCGTCATGGCGTCTGCCTCCTCGCAGATCGGGGATACGTTCGGTATACGCCGGGTGAGTTGGATACCACAACTGACCTGTTCGGCACGTCACAGGAGGTTGACGTGCTAGGTTGGATTTTCAACCCCATGGAGGTGGCATGGTCCGGCGTGGTCGCGAATGCTCGGTCGCCGAGGCGCTCGAGGTCGTCGGCGAGCGCTGGAGCCTGCTCGCGCTGCGGGAGATCATGCTGGGGGAGCGGCGCTTCAACCAGATCGCCGAGAACACCGGCGCGAGCCGCGACATCCTGGCCGCGCGGCTGCGCAAGCTCGTCGACGCGGGCGTGCTCGAGAAGGTCCAGTACGAGGCCCACCCGCCGCGTCACGAGTACTACCCGACCGAAGCCGGCCGCGCGCTGCAGCCGCTCCTGCTCGGTCTGATGGCCTGGGGCGACAAGTACGTCCACCAGGGCGAACCGCCCACGTTGTGGCGCCACGCCTGCGGCGAGGTGCTGGAGCCGGCCACCGTGTGCGCCCACTGCGGCGAGCCGGTCAACGCTCCCGGCACCCACGCGATCCGGCTGGGCGCCGTGCGCTGACCCTCGTTCCGCCCAGGCCTCCTCGCATCCCCCGCGAGGAGGCCTTTTTGGCGTTCGGGCGTTGACTTGAGACCCCCGTCACGGTAACTCTTGAACGAATCAGTGCAAGAACCTGACAACAGTGCGAGAAATCGCGGCAGACGTCAGGAAGATTCCGCCCCGCCCCTCGACGAAGAGGTGCCCATGACGGCTGTCCCGTGCTGCCCGCGTGCGCCCCCGGACCGGGTCCCGCGCCCGTCCCGTTCCCCGGTTGTGCCGTCCCGACGCGTCTCCCCTCCTCCCCGGATCCGAGGAAACCCATGAGTACGAAGCGACTTCTGTCGCGCGCGGCGACCTACGCCGCCCTGTCCCTCCTCCTGGCCACCCCCGCCGTCGCCGCGAGCGCCGCCCCGGCCGGCACCTCCGCGCAGGTGGTTCAAGCTGCCGCCCAAGCCGCCGCCGCGACCTACACCGCCAGCAGCCAGCTCGCCGGCTACCCCGTGTCGAACGTCGGCGACGGCAACCAGGCCACCTACTGGGAGAGCGCGAACAACCAGTTCCCGCAGTGGGTCCAGGCCGACCTCGGCGCGGCCACGAACGTCGCCCAGCTGGTGCTCAAGCTGCCCTCGAACTGGGAGGCCCGCACCGAGACCTTCAGCGTTCAAGGCAGCACGAACGGCACGAGCTTCAGCGACCTCAAGGCCTCGGCCGGCTACCGGTTCGACCCGGCGACCGGGAACACCGTCACCGTGGACGTCACCGGCAGCACCCGTTATGTCCGGGTGAACGTGACGGGCAACACCGGCTGGCCCGCCGCGCAGCTGTCGGAGTTCGAGGTGCACGGCCCGGCCGGCGGCGACACGCAGCCGCCGTCCGCGCCCGGCAACCTCGCCTACACCCAGCCCGCGAGCGGCCAGATCCGGCTCACCTGGGCGGCGTCGACCGACAACACCGGGGTCGCGGGCTACGACGTCTACGCCAACGGCCAGCTCCGCGGCAGCGTCGCCGGAACCGTCCTGACCTACACCGACAACCAGCCCGACAGCGTGACCGTCGCCTACTACGTCCGTGCGAAGGATGCGGCGGGCAACCAGTCCGCGAACAGCGCCACCGTGACGCGCAACGGCACCCAGGCCGGGACGAACCTCGCGGTGGGCAAGCCGATCACGGCGTCCTCGACCGAGTTCACGTTCGTCGCGGCCAACGCCAACGACAACTCGACCAGCACGTACTGGGAGGGCGGCGGTGGGACCTACCCGAACCTGCTGACCGTCGCCTTGGGCGCCAACGCCGACCTCAACCAGGTCGTCGTGAAGCTCAACCCCGACGCGTCGTGGGGTCCGCGGACCCAGACGATCGCCGTCGAGGGCCGTGAGCAGAGCGGGACCGCGTTCACCACGCTGTCCGCCGCGCAGACCTACAGCTTCAGCCCGTCCACCGGCAACACCGTGACGATCCCGCTGAGCGGCCGCGCCGCCGACGTCCGCCTGCGCGTCACCGCCAACTCCGGCGCCGGCGGCGGGCAGGCCGCGGAGTTCCAGGTCTTCGGCGTCCCCGCGCCGAACCCGGACCTGACGATCTCGGGGGTGTCCTGGTCACCGCAGAACCCCGTCGAGACCGACGCGATCACGGCGTCGGCGACCGTCCGCAACGCCGGGACGGCCGCTTCGGGCGCGACGAACGTGAACCTCTACCTGGGCACGACCAAGGTCGGCACCGCGGACGTCGGCGCGCTCGCCGCCGGCGCGTCGGCGACGGTGTCGGCGAACATCGGCACCCGGGACGCGGGCAGCTACCAGCTGACCGCGAAGGTCGACGAGGCCAACGCCGTCATCGAACAGAACGAGGCCAACAACTCCTACACCGGCTCGACGGCGCTGGTCGTCAGCCCGGTGCAGAGCTCCGACCTCGTCGCGGCCACGGCGTGGTCGCCGACCAACCCGTCCGCGGGCAACACCGTCACGTTCACCACGACCCTGCGCAACCAGGGCACGGTGGCTTCGGCGGGCGGCGCCCACGGCGTCACGGTGACGATCGCCGACCAGAACGGCACCGTCGTCAAGACGCTGACCGGCAGCTACACCGGGGCCATCGCCGCCGGAGCCACCGCGGCGCCCGTGACCGTCGGCACCTGGACCGCCGCCAACGGCCGGTACAGCGTGAAGACGGTCGTCGCGAACGACGCCAACGAGCTGCCGGTGAAGCAGGCCAACAACACGAGCACGCAGGCGCTGTTCGTCGGCCGGGGCGCGAACATGCCCTACGACATGTACGAAGCCGAAGACGGCGTCGTCGCCGGCGGCGCGTCGGTGGTCGGCCCGAACCGGACGATCGGCGACCTCGCGGGCGAGGCGTCGGGCCGCAAGGCCGTGACGCTGAACTCGACCGGCTCGTCGGTGGAGTTCACGACCCGCGCGGCGACCAACACCCTCGTCACCCGGTTCTCCATCCCGGACTCCGCGGGCGGCGGCGGGCAGAACTCGACGCTGAACGTCTACGTCGACGGCACGTTCCTCAAGGCCATCGACCTGACCTCGCACTACGCGTGGCTCTACGGCGCCGAAACCGGCCCGGGCAACTCGCCGGGCGCCGGTCCTCGTCACATCTACGACGAGGCCAGCGCGATGCTCGGCACGACCGTGCCCGCCGGGCACAAGATCAAGCTGCAGAAGGACGCGGCCAACAGCACGAACTACGCGATCGACTTCGTGAACTTCGAGCAGGCCACCGCGACCGCCAACCCGGACCCGGCGCACTTCGCCGTGCCCGCCGGGTTCACGCAGCAGGACGTGCAGAGCGCCCTCGACAAGGTCCGCCAGGACACGACGCTCACCGGCGTCTACCTGCCGGCCGGGAACTACGCGCTGTCGAGCAAGCTCAACGTCTACGGCAAGGCCGTCACGGTCACCGGTGCCGGGCCGTGGTTCACGAAGTTCTCCGCGCCGTCGGGTCAGGAGAACACCGACATCGGCATCGACGTGCAGGCGAGCGCGAACGGGTCGACCTTCAGCGGGTTCGCGGTGTTCGGGAACTACACCTCGCGCATCGACGGCCCCGGCAAGGTGTTCAACCTGACCAACGTCGCGAACCTGACGATCGACAACATCTGGGTCGAGCACCAGGTGGTGATGGTCTGGGGCACGAACGTGGACAACACCACGATCAAGAACTCCCGGATCCGTGACACCTTCGCCGACGGCGTCAACCTCACGAACGGGAGCACCGGCAACCACGTCACCAACATCGAGGCCCGGTCCACCGGCGACGACAGTTTCGCGCTGTTCGCCGCCACGGACATCAACCAGGGCAACCAGTACGACAACGTGTTCGAGAACCTGACTTCGCTCACCCCGTGGCGCGCGGCCGGGCTGGCGGTTTACGGCGGGTACAACAACACCTTCCGGAACCTCTACATCGCGGACACGCTGACGTACTCGGCGATCACGATCAGCTCGCTCGACTTCGGCTACCCGTTCCTCGGGTTCGGGCCGCAGCCGACGACGGTCCAGAACGCCTCGCTCGTCCGGGACGGCGGCCACTTCTGGGGCCAGCAGACGTTCCCGGCGATCTGGTTGTTCTCCGCGTCCAAGGAGTTCCGCGGCATCCGGGTGTCCGATGTGGACATCCAGAGCCCGACCTACAGCGGCATCATGTTCCAGACCAAGTACGACGGCACCACGCCGGAGAACCCGGTCCAGGACACGGTGCTGACGAACGTGTCGATCACCGGCGCACACCGCAGCGGTGACCAGTTCGACGCCAAGTCGGGGATCGGGATCTGGGCCAACGAGCTGCCGGAACCTGGTCAGGGCCCGGCCGTCGGCTCGGCGACGTTCACCGGGCTGACGTTGAGCGACAACGACCAGGACATCCGCAACACGACCGGCACGTTCACCATCATCCGCAACTAGACAGGCACACGGGTGCCCGCCGGGAAACCGTTTCCCGGCGGGCGCCGCCGTGCCAGGATGACGCCGGAGGTGGTCGACGTGCGGATCCTGGTCACCGGCGGTACCGGACAGCTCGGCAGGCCGGTCGTCGAACGGCTGCGCGCGGCGGGGGAGGAGGTCCGCGTGCTGAGCCGGCGGCCCGCGCCCGGCGTCGTCCCCGGCGACCTGCGGACCGGGCGCGGCATCGACAGCGCGCTGGCCGGCGTCGACGTGGTCGTCCACTGCGCCACCGACTTCTTCGGCCGCGAGACGGACTTCGCGCGCACGCTCGCCGAGGCGGCGCGCTGGGCCGGGGGGCCGCACCTGGTCTACGTCTCGATCGTCGGCGTCGACCGCGTCCCGCTCGGCTACTACCGCAGCAAGCTCGAGACCGAGGAGTTCCTCGCGGCCTCCGGGCTGCCGCACACGATCCAGCGGGCGACGCAGTTCCACGCGCTCGTCCGCACGCTGTTCGCCGGCGCGTCCCGGCTGCCGGTGCTGCCCGTCCCGCGGCTGTCGTTCCAGCCGGTGGACGTCCGGGACGTCGCGGAGCGGCTCGCGGACCTCGCCCTGAGCGACCCGGCCGGGCGGGTCCCGGACTTCGGTGGTCCGGAGATCCTCGCCGCGGCCGAGCTGGCGCAGGCGGTCGCGGAGGCGAGCGGACGGCGACGGCGGATCGTGCCGGTGAGCGTGCCGGGCGAGACGTTCCGCGCCTACGCCGGCGGCGGTCACCTCGCGCCGGAGCACCTCGACGGCACGATCACCTTCCGGCAGTACCTGGCGGGGCAGGCGGACGCGGGTGTGCTGCGGTACCGGGCGCGCTGACCGGTCGTATGTTTTCGGATTAATTACGAAGAATCTTGACCCCGGATCCGGATAGGTCATATGTTTGGCGGGCTGCACGCCGGTCCCCGCCTCAACGCCGAACGGATCCGACATGTCGAACCCTCCCTCTCGCCGCACCTTCCTCAAGCTCGGTGGCGCGGTCGGCGCCGGAGCTGCCCTCAGTGGCATCCCTCCTTTCACCGCAAACGCCGACGTCACGCGCCCGACGGGCCTCGAACTCGTGCCCGACGGTCAGGCGACGACCCTCTGGTACCCGGCGCCCGCGGTCGAGGGCAAGATCATCGAGCAGGGCCTGCCGATCGGAAATGGTCGGATCGGTGCCCTTGTCGGCGGTGACCCGGCCGCCGACTTCCTCTACCTCGCCGACGCGTCACTGTGGACCGGTGGCGCCAACGACGTCCTCGAAGACGACGGCCAGTTCCCCTACGAGCGCGAGAAGTTCGGCACGCTCGGGCTGCTGGCCAAGGTGCGGATCTCCGTGCCGGCGCACACCGGCGTGACCGGCTACCGCCGCACGCTCGACCTGAGCAACGGCGTCGTCGTGATCACCTACCGGCACGACGGCGTGCGGTACCGCCGCGAGTACTTCGTGAGCCACCCCGACGACGTCGTGGTGGTCCGGCTCAGCGGCGGGCCCGTGACCGGGTCGGTCTCGCTGGAGCCGACCCGCGGCGAGCCGATGTCGGGCCCGGCGGCGTTCACCGGCACCTTCGCCAACGGCCTGAAGTACGCGTGCACCGCGGCCGGTGGGGTGACCTTCACCGGGAGCCGCGAGGTCGTCATCGTGCTCAGCGGGGGCACGAACTACGTGCCCGACGCGGCCCGGAAGTTCCTCGATGCGTCGCTCGACCCCCTGGCGCTGGCGAAGCAGAAGGCGTCGAAGGCTTTGCGCGCCGGGGGAGGGGCGCTGCTGGGTACGCACGTCGCGGACTACCGGCGGCTCTACGACCGGATGACCGTCGACCTGGGCCAGTCGCCGCCGGCGAAGCGGGCGCTGGACACGTGGTCGCGGCTGGTGGCCCGCCACGACGACCCGGCCACGCCCGACCCGGAGCTGGAGGCGAGCTACCTGCAGTTCGGCCGGTACCTGACGATCACCGGCTCGCGCGACGGGCTGCCGATGGGACTGCAAGGACTGTGGCAGAACACCAACACGCCGGACTGGATGAGCGACTACCACACCGACATCAACGTCCAGATGAACTACTGGCTGGCTGACCGCGCGGCGCTGCCCGGGAGCTTCACTGCACTGGCCGACTACTGCCTCGCGCAGCTTCCCGTGTGGACGGACAGCACGAAACGCCTGTTCAACGACCCTCGCAACAGGTTCCGGAACACCGGCGGCAAGATCGGCGGCTGGGCGATCGCGTTTTCGACCAACATCTACGGCGGCTCCGGCTGGTGGTGGCACCCCGCCGGCAACGCGTGGCTGTGCAACTCGCTGTGGGACCACTACGCGTTCACCCAGGACAAGGCGTACCTCGCGCGGATCTACCCACTGCTCAAGGGGGCGGCCGAGTTCTGGGAGGCCCGGCTGCTCCCGATGACGGTCGACGGCCGCGAGGTGCTCGTCGACGACCACGACTGGTCGCCCGAACACGGCCCGCAGGACACCCTCGGCAACACCTACTCCCAGGAGATCGTCTGGGACCTGTTCGAGCACTACCGCGACGCCGTCGCGGTCCTGGGGCGCGACCGCGCGTACGGCGACCGGATCGCCGGGCTGCAGCGGAAGCTGTACCTGCCGAAGGTGAGCCCCACGACCGGCTGGCTCGAGGAGTGGATGTCGCCGGACAACCTCGGCGAGACGACGCACCGGCACCTGTCCCCGCTGATCGGCTTCTTCCCGGGCGACCGGATCGCCGCCGACACCGCGTCGCCGGAGCTGCTCGACGGCGTGCGCGCGCTGCTGGTCGCGCGCGGGATGGACAGTTATGGCTGGGCGTGTGCGTGGCGCTCGGCGTGCTGGGCGCGGCTCAAGGACGCCGAGAAGGCGTACCAGCTGCTGCTCACGGTGCTGCGGCCGTCGGTCGCCAACGGCAACGGGACCGCGCCGAACTTCTTCGACATGTACAGCCAGGGCAGCTACACGATCTTCCAGATCGACGCGAACCTCGGCGCGCCGGCGGCGATGGCGGAGATGCTCGTGTACTCGCGGCCCGGCGTGCTGGAGCTGCTGCCGGCGCTGCCCTCGGCGTGGGCCCGGTCGGGCCGGGTGACCGGGATCGGCGCCCGCGGTGGGTTCGAGGTCGACCTGTCCTGGCGCGACGGGAAGGTGACGCGGGCGGTGGTCCGGAGCGTCGGCGGGACCCGGACGGAGGTGCGCGCGGGCGGCTGGCGCCGCGTGCTTTCCCTGCGGCCGGGGCAGTCGGTCACGGTCCAGCCAAGTTGAGGGGTAACCTCCGGAAACTGATGTAGTGTTCAATCACTTTCTTCGGACCGGAGGTCACCCTTGAACGTCGTCCTGTGGGTCGTGGCGGGTCTGCTCGCCGCGCTGTACCTGGCTGCCGGCGGCATGAAGCTCGCGACGCCGCGCGAGAAGCTGCTCGAAAACCCGAACATGGGCTGGACGGCGGACTTCTCCGACGCGGCGGTGAAGGGCATCGGCGCGGTCGAGATCCTCGGCGCGATCGGGCTGATCCTGCCCTGGGCGCTGGACATCGCGCCGGTGCTCACCCCGCTGGCCGCGACCGGGCTGGCGGTGGTCCAGATCGGTGCGATCATCGTGCACGCGCGGCGCAAGGAAACCAAGGCGCTGCCGATGAACGTCGTGCTGCTGGTGCTGGCGGCGTTCGTGGCGGTGGGCCGGTTCGCCGGCTGAGGTTCTCGCGGCGGACCGATGACGCTTCCCGGTGGCACCGACACGAGGTGAACCCGGCACCGACCGTGTTCCTCGGCGCGCGCGTAATACCCTGGAGGTCTCAGGGAGGTCGGAGTGGACGTCGATCTGCGCAAGCTGCGGTACTTCGTCGCGGTCGCCGAAGAGCTGCACTTCGGGCGCGCCGCCGCGCGGCTGCACATCGCGCAGCCGGTGCTCTCGCGGCAGATCCGCGCCCTCGAAGGTGAGCTGCGCGCGCAGTTGTTCGTGCGGGACAAGCGGTCCACGTCGCTGACCGAGGCCGGCCGTCAGCTGCTGGAGGATGCGCGTCCGCTGCTGGCCTCGGCGTCGGCGCTGCGGCGGCGGGTCGCCACGGCCGACCGCGGGACGTTCACCGTGGCGTTCATGCCGGGGATCACGGTCACCGACGCGGTCGGCTCGTTCTCTTCGCGCCACCCGGACGTCACGGTCGAGCTGCTCCGCACGACGTGGGCCGACCAGACCGAGGTCCTCCACGACGGCCGCGCCGACGTCAGCGTCGTCCGCCTGCCGGTGGATCGGCGCGGGCTGAGCGTGCGGCCGCTGTTCGGCGAGCCGCGGGTGGCGGTCCTGCGGGCGGACCACCGGCTGGCCGGCAAGGAGTCGGTGCTCGTCGGGGACCTCGCCGACGAGCACCTGCTCAACGACCCCGACGCCGTGCCGGAGTGGCGTGACGTCGCGGTCGAGCTGCGGGACGGGACCGCGTCGCGGTGGCAGGAGTTCCGCAGCGTCGAGGAGAAGCTGGAGCACGTGGCCGCCGGGCGGGGGATCGCGGTGATCCCGCTGTCGACGTCGGAGTACTACACGCGTCCGGACGTCGCCCACGTGCCGGTCGAGGACCTGCCGCCGAACGAGGTGTGCGTCGCCTGGGTCGCGGCCCGGCGGTCGCCGCTCATCTTCGAGTTCGCGGAACTGTTGCGTTCGGTATAACCGTATATCAGACTGACCGTATGACTCGCTGGGCTACGTTCGACTGTTTCGGCACGCTGGTGGACTGGCGGCACGGCATCGCGACCGGGATCGAACTGCTGTTCCCCGGCCGGGGCGCGGAGCTGCTGGAGGTCTACAACCGGATCGAACCGCGGGTGCAGGCCGAGCAGCCGGTGCGGCGCTACCGGGAGGTGCTGGCGGAGTCGCTGCGGCGGACCGCGGCCGAAGCGGGCGTCGAGCTGGTGCCCGACGACGCGTCCGTGCTCGGGACCGGTCTGCCGTACTGGCCGGTGTTCCCCGACGTCCGGCCGGCGCTGACGGCGCTGCGCGAAGCCGGCTGGCGGCTCGCGCTGCTGACGAACTGCGACCGCGACCTCATCGGCGAGACCCAGCGTCGGCTCGTCGTGCCGATCGACGCGGTCGTGACCGCCGAGGACGTCGGTTCGTACAAGCCCGGGCACGCGCACTTCTCGCGTTTCGCCGCGTCGTTCGAGGCCACGCGGGAGAACTGGGTCCACATCGCCCAGAGCCACTTCCACGACATGGTGCCGGCGCGGGAGCTGGACATCCGCCGGGTCTGGGTCAACCGGCACGCGGAGGCGCAGGACCCGTCGATCGCCGACGCCGTGCTGCCCGGGCTCGACGACCTGGTCGCGACGGTGGAGCGGGTGCACTCGTCCTGATGGTGCTGCAGACGACGAACACGCGCGACGCCCTGGTGGCGGAGGTGCGCCACCAGATCCTCAGCGGAGTCCTCGCCCCGGGGACGGCGCTGACGGAGCAGGGCTTGGCGACGACGTTCGGCGTGGCTCGGCCGACGGTGCGGTCGGCGTTGCAGGAGCTGGTCGGGCGGCACCTGGTGGAGCGGTCGGAGGGCCGGTCGCTGCGGGTGCCGGTGCTGACGTCTGCCGATGTCCGGGACCTGTTCACGGTCCGGCTGCCCCTGGAGCTGACGGCGGTGCGGCTGATCGTCGGGCAGGGGCGTCCGCTGGACGGGGTGTCGACGGCGTTGTCGGCACTGGAGGCGCTGCCGCCGGGGGCGGGCTGGAGTGCGCGGGTGGAGGCGCACACGGCGTTCCACCTGGCGCTGGTGGATGCGGCGGGCAGTGTGCGGCTGAGCCGGATCTACCCGCCGCTGCAGGAGGAGATGCAGCTGTGCCTGGCCCGGCTGCGAGGGTCGTACCCGGACCCGGCCGAGCTGGCGGTGGAGCACCGGCGGTTGCTGGAGGCGGTCGCGTCGGGGAATCCGGCGAGTGCGGAAGCGGAGATGCGCGACCATCTGGAGCGGGCGCGCCGGGGGTTGCTGGACCTCTGAGGCCGGGTGGCTTCGCGGGTGGGGCGAGCCGAGCCGGCAGGCGCGGGGTGCGGGTGGGCGACCGGGCGATGCCTGGGGTTGCGGCCCGACCGGATCTTGCCTGGCCGAGCCGAGCCTGGCCGAGCCGGGCCCAGCCTGGCCGTGCCGAGCCGGGCCGGGCGGCATCCGCCGCGATGCGCCACCCGGCGGCGCCGCTGGGCGCGGCAACGTCGACCGTGCCCAGCCGTCGGCTGCTCCCAGCCCAGCCCAGCCCAGCTGGCCGACCTCCGCTCGGCCTGCCCGCCCCGCCAGCTCTCCGGGATCGCCCGGCCCGCCTGACCCAGCCTGACCCAGCCTGACCCAGCCCAGCCTGCGGCGGTCGGTCGCCGAGGCCGCGGTGCGGTCCCCTGGGCGGCGTGCGATCGCTGCCATGCCCCACCCGGCGGCGCGGCCGGCCGGAGCCCTTGGCGTCAGCAGCCCGCTGCCGAACCGCCGTGCCTCGCCTCGGCGCGGTGGCCGGTGAACAAGCCCGCCCACAGCGCCGCCCAATGGCGTGCTGCCGGGCGGTGCTCGCGCGGCCGGCGGGCCGCTGGGGGCGGCCCCGCCCGGTACTCCATCTCCACCCGCACCCAGTCGTGGATCCAGTCGCCTCGCATGGTCGTTCCTCACCTCGTCCGCTGAGGAACCCCACGTTCGTCCTGAGGGGACCGCCGCCGCATCGGGTGATCGCGTGCTTCGGCGCCTCCCGGTCCCTTACCCGCGCAGCTCCGTCAGCGCGTCCAGGTGCCGGGGCTCCCAGCCCAGCTCGCGTCGCGCGCGGGCCGGCGTCACCTGCTGGTCCAGCGCGAACGCCTCCGCGATCGGGCCCATCCGCTCCACCGCCTCGGCGAGCGTCAGGCGAGCGATCGGACCTCCGGCCGCGAGCACCGCGACGATGTCCGCGAGCGGCACGTTCTGCCCGCCCACCCCCGCGTACACCGACTTCGCCGGCGCCCGCAAGGCCAGCGCGTACAGCTCGGCGATGTCCTCGACGTGGACCAGCGCCCAGTGGTTGGTGCCGTCGCCGATCAGGGGGACCGGCGCCGCGAAGAACGTTTCGATGAGCCCGCCGCCCGGACCGTAGACCAGGCCGGGCATCACCAGCACCGGGTGCCCGCCGCGGGACAGGACGCGCTCTTCGTTGGCCCGGCGCCACGCCGTGATCGCCGGTGGGTTCTGCGGCGCGTCCTCGTCCACGACGCCCGCCGTGTCGCCGTACACCCAGACCCCGCCCGTGTGCACGTACGGCCCGCGGTCGCCGAGACCGGACTGCAATGCCTCCGCCGCCGCGAGGTCGACCTCCGCCGTGTCGTCGCCGTAGTGCTGGCCGAGGTGGATCACGCCGTCGGCGGCCGCGGCGGCGGCGCGCAGGACGTCGGTGGCGGTCAGGTCGCCGGGCACCGGGGTCGCGCCCAGCTCGGTGAGCACCCGTGCCGAAGCGTCGCTGCGCGCCAGGGCGCTCACCTCGTGACCGTGCCGCCGGAGCGCCCGGACCGTCGGGCGGCCGACGTACCCGGAGCCGCCCGTCAGGAAGACCTTCATCGTGGGACCTTTCGTGGTCGTGGTGGTTCCCTTCCGACTCTCGGCGCTCCGCGACGGCGCGTCCAAGACCCTTTCCGCTCGCTGTGATACCCGCAGAGCATTACGCTGGGGTTGTGCCCGCGACGACGTTCCTGTTCGTGCCCGGCGATCGTCCCGACCGCTTCGGCAAGGCCGCGGCGAGTGGCGCGGACGTCGTGATCCTCGATCTGGAGGACGCCGTCGCCCCGGCGGACAAGGACGCCGCGCGCGCCCACGCCGGGACTTGGCTCCGGGACCACGAAGCGATGGTCCGGATCAACGCGCCGGGCACGCCCTGGTTCGACGCCGACGCCGCCCTCGTCACCGCCCGCGGGATCCCGGTGGTCGTCCCGAAGGCCGAGACGCCCGGGGTGCTCGCCGGGTTCCGCGAGGTCGTCGCCCTCGTCGAAACGGCGCGAGGCGTCGAACGCGCCGGGGAACTGGCCTCGGTCCCGTCGGTGACGCGGCTGGCGTTCGGCAGCGTCGACCTGGCCGCGGAGCTCGGCGTCGCGCCTGAGGACCGGGAGCCGTTCGCCTACGCGCGTTCGCGGCTGGTGATCGCGTCGGCGGCGGCCGGGCTGGCGCCGCCGGTGGACGGCGTCACCACGGACCTGCGCGACGACGAAGCCCTCGAGGCCGACGTCCGCTACGCGCGCCGCATGGGCTTCGGCGGCAAGCTGTGCGTCCACCCGCGCCAGACCGCGCCGGTCCGGGCCGGCTTCGCGCCGACGGAGGCCGAGCGGGAGTGGGCCCGCCGGGTCCTCACGGCGGGGGAGTCGGCGTCCACTGTGGACGGCCGGATGGTGGACCGGCCCGTGCTCGCCCGTGCCCGGCGGATCCTGGGGGAGTGAAACCGCCGGCTCGAGTCCGCGACGACGAGAGCTGCTTCCGGCTGCACGCTTGACGCGAGCCGGTGTGCCGCTACCCGGCGCCTCGCACCGCTGCCGGGTCGAAGCCGAACTCCGCCAGCACCGCGTCGGTGTGCTCGCCGAGCGCCGGCACCGGGTCCATCCGCGGCGCGCGGCCGGGGACCGTGATCGGCGGCAGCGTGGCGCGGATCGGCCCGCCCGGCGTCCGGACGTCCGCGAAGCGGTCGCGCGCCGTCAGCTGGGGGTGCGTCAGGACGTCGGGCAGCTCGCGGCGGCGTGCGTGCGCGATCCGGCCCTGACGCAGCCGGGCCTCCAGCTCGGTGCCGGTCAACCGCGCGAAGATCGCGTCGACCTCCCCCTCCAGGGCCGCGCGATGAGCGACGCGGGCGCTGCCGGTCGCGAACCGTTCGTCGGTGACCCACTCCGGGCGTTCGACGGCGTGCTCGCAGAACGCCGCCCACTCGCGCTCGTTCTGCACCGCCAGCACCAGCTCGGTCCCGTCACCCGCGGAAAACGTGCCGTAGGGCGCGATCGCCGGGTGGCTCGTGCCCGTCCGCGGCGGGGGTGTGCCGCCGTAGCCGGCGTAGTACAGCGGGAACCCCATCCACTCGACCAGCGAGTCGAACAGGCTGACCTCCAGCTCGGTGCCGTGCCCGGTGCGTTCGCGGTCGTAGAGCGCGGAGAGGATGCCGGAGAACGCGTACATCCCGGCCCCGATGTCCGCGGCCGGGATACCGCTCTTGGCCGGCTCGGTCTCGGAGCCGGTCACCGACACCAGCCCGGCTTCGGACTGGATCAGCAGGTCGTACGCCTTCGCGTCGCGGTAGGGCCCGCTCGAGCCGTAGCCCGACACCGAGCACGTGATCAGCCGCGGCCGCGTGGCGCGCAGGGCGGCGGCGCCGAGACCGAGCCGCTCCGCGACGCCGGGCGCGAAGTTCTGCACGAACACGTCCGCCCGGTCCAGCAACGCCGTCATGACCGGGCCCGCGGCCGCGCTCTTGAGGTCGAGCGTGACGCTCTCCTTGGACCGGTTCAGCCAGACGAAGTGGCTGGACTGGCCGTGCACGGTCTCGTCGTACGCCCGGGCGAAGTCGCCGCTGCCGGGCCGTTCGATCTTGAGCACCCGGGCTCCGAGATCGGCCAGGTGCCGGGTGGCCAGCGGCGCGGCGACCGCCTGTTCGCAGGACACGACCGTGACGCCGTCGAGGGGCAGGGAGCGCATGGCCGCATCCTGCCACCCCGGTTCCCGATCCGACCGAAAGCAGGCGGACACGGTCCGCCGCCGATCCGCACGAGGCAACTGTTTCCGCTGTGGCTGCCGTCGGATCGGGAACTGACGGCACAGTCAGACCGCGCGGGCGATGGCGATGTTCCCGGCCAGCCGCTCACCGGCCTCGTAGATCATGTACTCGCGGCCCTGGTAGGTGCCGAAGCTCGGGGCCGCGGACCGGCCGTTGTCCGGGGCGCCGGAGAGCGGGGTGTGGAACGTCCCGAGGTGGTTCCGCTTCGAGAAGTCGTTGCCGACCTCGGTGATCATCAGCTTCCCGCCGTGGCCGATGTCGGTGTTGTAGACGACGTAGGTGCTGTTGTTGCGGTAGAGCAGGTGCGGGCCGCCGATGTCGTTCGCGCCGACGTCGGTGTAGCGCACGAGCGGCGTCTGCGAGAACGTCCAGTTCAGCGCGTCGGGCGACCAGCCCCAGCCGATGTCGCGGTGGTTCGTGGTGTTGTTGAGCATGAACACCATGACGTACCGGGCGTTCTTCGACGGCAGGTCCTGGCGGAAGACCCGGGCGTAGGACGTCTCGGTGGTACCGGCGGGCTGGAGGCGCGTGGACAGGACCTCCTTCTCGTAGGTGAAGTGGATGCCGTCGGCGGAGCTGGCCAGGCGCGTGACGGTGTTCTCGCCGTGGAAGTACAGGAAGATCCGGCCGACGTCGTCGTTCCAGAGGGCGTGCGGCGACGAGACGTGGCTGACGGAGTACTCGCCGGGCCAGGAGTTCTTGATGATCGGGTTGCCCGCGTATTCGGTGAACTCCTCGTCGAGGGAGTTCGCGTAGGCCAGGCAGATCCCGCCCGGCGCGTCGTGCGGCGCGTAGTAGAGGTAGTACGCGCCGAGGGCATCCGGGATGCGCCCCTTGGTGCCGCGGACGCAGGGGAAGATCAGCTCGCCGGTCGGGTTGTAGCGCAGCTTGCTCTTGACGAGCGCGAGCCGCTGGTAGCGGTAATCCGGGAAACCGGCGGGCGCGGCGGTGGCCACGGCCGGGATCATCGCGCCCGCGCCGAGCGCGGCGGCGCCGGCCAGCAGGCCGCGTCGGGTGAGGGTCATGACCGCTCCTTCGAGGTCTCGTGTCCGGCGACGGTGGCACGCGTCCGAAGGCGGGGTCAATGGAGTAATACGTATTAGTACGGTCGGGACAGGTTTGCTGGAGTTTCGGGCAAAACGGTTGACGGCCCCTTCGGGCGCCCGCACCCTGAATCGGATCGGCTGACTCCGGGCGAGGTGGCGATGGGCAAGGTCCGGCAGGCCGACATCGCCCGCGTGGCCGGGGTTTCGCAGGCGACGGTGTCGGTGGTGCTGGGCGGCAACCGCACCGGGGTCCGGCTCTCGGAACGGACGCGGCTACGGGTGCTGGAGGCCGCCGAACGGCTGGGGTACCTGCCCGATCCGGTGTCGTCGCGGCTGGCGTCCGCGGGCAACAACCTGCTGGGCGTGTACACGTTCACGCCGGCTTTCCCCGACATCGCCGACGCGTACTTCCCGATCCTGGCGGGCATCGAGGCGGAGGCGGCGGCGCTCGGCAAGGACCTGATCATGTTCACCGCGTCGAGTGCGGCACCGGACCGGATCCGCCGGACCCGGCTGGCCGACGGCTGCCTGTTCCTCGGCCGGCACGTCCCGGTCGACGCGATCGCCGACCTGCTGGCGGCGGGGTTCCCGATCGTCCACATCGGACGTCGCACCGAGCTGGGCGGCCGCATCCCGCACGTGGGCGCGGACTACGTGTCCGCCTCGGCCGAGGTGATCACGAGGCTGGCGCGGGCGGGCCACACGCGCGTGCGTTACCTGCGCGAGCCGGACGACGCGCCGTCGTCGGACGATCGCGAACGCGGGGTGCGCGCGGCGGCGGCCGACGCGGGGATGGCGGTCGCGGTGACCCGCACGTCCGGCCCGGATCTCGACGCGACGGCGATCGCGCGGTGGCTCGACGACGGCGTGACGGCGCTCGTCGTGGAGGAGACCGACACGGGCGCGGTGTTCGAGGCGACGTGGCGCGCCCTCGGCGAGGCCGGCGTCTCGGTGCCGGGCGACGTTTCGCTGGCGGTCCTGGGCCGGCCGCCCGCCGGGACGGCGGGCCCGGTGATCAGCGGGTTCGAGGTGCCGCGGCGGGCACTGGGCCGGGCGGCGGTGCGGCTGCTGGCGTCGCTGGTCGAGCCGGGGACGGGGGAGCCGTCCCCGCACCGGCTGCTGACGTGCCCACCGGTGGCGGGGGAGACGATCGCCTGACCGCGGGTTCCGAGTCAGAGGCAGCCGGCCAGGGCTTCCAGCAGCAGCGAGCCCCGCCGGTCCGTGTCCTCCGGCTGCAGCTCGCTCGTCGTGAACGAAAACCCCAGCTCCTCCTCCGGCCACGCCCCGTGCCGCCCGCCGCCGGCGCCCGAGTGGCCGAACGCCGTCTTCGCCGGCCCGTACGTACCCAGCGAGTCGGCCAGCTCGTAACCCAAGCCGAAGCGGATCGGGCGGTCGTTGATCGCGTCCGTCCCCGAGGACCACGTCGAGGTCGCCTCGGCGAGCACCGAAGGCGGGACCAGGCCCGCGCAGATCCGGTCGTAGAGCCGGGCCATCGCCGCCGCCGAGCCGGTCGCGCCGCCCGCGGCCAGCTCCGCCCGGCGGTACGCCGCCGAGTTGATCGTGTCCGGTTCCAGCAGCCCGCGGTACATCTTGTCCACGATCCGGCGCCGGGCGGGATCGTGCAGGAACGTGCTGATCCGGTAGTCCGGCGACCGCGTCAGCCGCGCGACCCGGTGGTCCTCCGAGGGCGGCGTGCCCAGGTGGATGCCGAAGCCGCCAAGAAGGGAGCGCACGACAGCTCCCGCGGACGTGCCGGTGACCCGGCGGATCAGCTCCGTGCACAGGTAGCCGTAGGTCGCCGTGTGGTAGGCGACCCGCGACCCGGGCGTCCACAAGGGACGTTGCGAAGCCAGGGCGAGAGCGTTCGCGCGGTTGTCCAGCAAGGACACTTCCGCTTCGACGTACGGCAGCCCGATCGTGTGGGACAGCACGTGCGCCACGTCCCCCGACGGGAACTCCGGCCAGTACCTCGACACCGGGGCCGCGGGGTCGATCCGGAGCAGCGCCATCACCGTGGCCACCACGCCCTTGGTCCCGGAGAACAGCACCACGAGGGTGTCCCGCGTCCAGCCCGGCCCGCCCCACAGCTCGGCCAGCACCTCGCCCCGGCGCACGACGCTGAACGCCGCCCCGCCGCCGGTCCGGGCCAGTACCGACGCGAACGCGTCGCGCACCGGCTCGAACCCCGGCGCCACCGCGCCCTTCACAGGCGCGGCGTCGCGGCGAGCAACTCCCGCGTGTACGCGTGCGACGGCGCGCTCAGCACCGTCCGCACCGGCCCTTCCTCGACGATCGAGCCGCCCTGGAGCACGGCGATCCGGTCGGCGACCTCGCCGGCCAGCGCGATGTTGTGCGTCACGAACACCATCGCCATTCCCAGCTCGCGGCGCAACTCGCCCAGCAGCTCGATGATCGTCGCCTGCACCGAGACGTCCAGCGCGGACGTCACCTCGTCGCACACCAGCACGTCCGGGGTGGTCACCAGCGCGCGGGCGATGGCGGCCCGTTGCCGCTCGCCGCCGCTGAGCTGGTCCGGCAGCCGGTCGGCCAGCGCCCGGCCGAGCCGGACCCGGTCGAGCACCTCGCCGACCCGCGCGCGGCGCTCGGCACGCGACAGCGACGTCAGCCGCGCCAACGGCACCTCGATCGACTGGGCGACCGTCTTGCGCGGGTTGAGCGAGGAGAACGGGCTCTGGAACACGTACTGGATCCGGCGCCGCTGCTCGTCGGTCCGGTGCCGCGTGGCGGCCGCCAGCCCGGTGCCCGCCAGTGAAACCGTCCCGTCGTACGCGGAAGTCAGCCCCGCGATGCACTGCGACAGCGTCGTCTTCCCGGAACCGGATTCGCCGAGCAGCATCAGGCACTCGCCGCGCGCGACCGAGACGTCCACCTCGCGCAGCACCACGTTGTGCCCATAGGAGACGGACACGCCGCGTGCCGCGAGGAGCGGATCGTCGGGAGGCGGCGGGGTGGAGGTGGCGTCCGGATCGGGTACGGCGTCCAGCAAGCGCCGCGTGTAGGCGTGCGACGGCGTTCGCAGCACGGACGCCGCCGGACCGCACTCGACGATCGAGCCGTGGTACATCACCGCGACCCGGTCGGCGATCTCGGAGACCACCGCGAGGTCGTGGGTGATGTACAGGGCGGCGACGCCGTGCTCCGCGGTCAGCGACCGGACCGTCTTCAGGACGAGGGACTGCGTGACGACGTCCAGCCCGGTCGTCGGCTCGTCCAGGACCACGACGGCCGGCCGGCACGCGAACGCCATCGCGATGCCGACACGCTGCTGCTGCCCGCCGGAAAGCTGGTGCGGGTAGCGGCGCCGGTACGCCGGGTCCGACGGCAGCCCGACCTCCGCGAGCACCTCTCCGACGCGCTCGTCGACCGAGCCCGGGTAGCCGTGCGTCTGGAGGACCTCCGCGATCTGCAGCCCGATCCGCAGCGCCGGGTTGAGTGACAGCGCCGGGTCCTGCGGGATGTAGGCGACCGTGCTCCCGCGCAGCCGTCGCCGGCCCCCGGCGTCCAGCGCGAGGACGTCGGCGTCACCCACGGTGATCCGCCCGCCGGACACCGCGAGCCCGCGCCGGAAGTGACCGAGCGCGGCCAAGCCGGCGGTGGTCTTGCCGGAGCCGGACTCGCCGACCAGTGCCAGGACTTCGCCCGGCGCGACGGCGAAAGAGACGTCGTCCAAGACGGACGCCCCGGCGACGGTGGACACCTTGAGCCCGGTGACCTCGAGAGCGGCGTTCATCGGCGGGCCTCCCGCTTCCGGCCGGCGGCGGCCGAGGCCAGCGCGTCGGCCACCAGGTTGGTTCCCACGGTCAGCGCGGCGATCGCCAGCACCGGCAACAGCACGCCCCAGGGCTGGACGACCAGCGCGATCCGGTTCTCGTTGATCATCAGGCCCCAGTCGGCCGACGGCGGCTGGATGCCCAGGCCGAGGAACGACAGCGAGGCGATGTACCCGATCGAGTAGGTCAGCCGCAGCCCGATCTCGACCATGAGCGGGCCGGTGATGTTCGGCAGGATCTCGCGCAGCAGGATCCGCGACCGCGGCACGGCGTACATCTCGGCGGCCCGGATGTAGTCCTGGCCGCGCACGGCGACGGTCGCCTGCCGGGCCACTCGCGCTGTCCGCGGCGCGTGCGTCAGCCCGATGACCAGCACGAGCAGCCAGCCCTCCGGCCCGATCACCGCGATCGCCAGCAGGGCGATCACCAGCTGCGGGAACGACAGCAGGACGTCGTTGCCGCGCATCAGCAGGCTGTCGAGCCGGCCGCCGCCGTACCCGGCGACCATGCCGAGCAGCGCGCCCAGCACGATCCCGAGCACGGTCGCGAGCACCGCGTAGAGCAGCAACGTCGTCCCGCCCGCGAGGAACCGCGTCAGCACGTCGCGGCCGAGGCCGTCGGTGCCGAAGACGCCGTCGTGCTTGAACGGCTTCCCGGCGAAGTCGGTCGTGGTGTGCCCGGTCAGCACCGGGCCGAGCCACGGCCCGAGCAGCGCGATCAGCACCACGACGAGGGTCAGCGCCGCCCCGATCTTGGCCTGCGGGAACGTCCAGGCGGTGCGGAAGAGGCCGCCCGGGCGCGCCGGCGGGGCGTCGGGGGTGGCGGTGCGGGGGAGTTCGACGGCGGTCATCGGCCTGCCTCCGTGCGCAGTTTCGGGTCGGCGAGGATGCCGACGACATCCGCGAGGAGGTTCACGACGATGTAGACGCCCGCGATGAGCAGCGTGATCGCCTGGACGACGGCGACGTCCCGCTTGCCGACCGCGTCGATCAGCGCCTGCCCGATCCCGGGGTAGCGGAACAGGAACTCGACGACAACGACCCCGCCGGCCAGCCACGCCAGCTGCAGCGCGACGACCTGCGCGACCGGGCCGATGGCGTGCGGCAACGCGTGCCGGACCAGGACCGTCCGCTCGCGCACGCCCTTGAGCCGGGCCATCTCGACGTACCCGCTGTCGAGGACCTCGTTCATGGTCGCCCGCATCATCCGCGTGATGTAGGGCGTCACGACCAGCACGAGCGTGAGCACCGGCAGCACGAGCTGGGCCGGCTGGCGCCACACCGCCTCGCCGGGCGGGGTGATCGTCACCGACGGGAAGATCTTGAACACCGTCGTGGAGAGCAGCACGACCAGCGCGACGCCGATGACGAACTCCGGCAGCGCGGCGATGACCAGGCTCACCCCGGAGATCGCCTGGTCGGTGGCCCGGTCGCGGCGGATCGAGCTCCACGTGCCGAGGCCCAGCCCGAGCGGGGTGGCGAGCACCGCGGCGACCACCAGCAGCACCAGTGACGCCGAGATCCGGTCGCCGATCAGGGCCGTCACCGGGCCCTGGGTGGACGTCGACGTCCCGAGGTCGCCGGTGAACAGCCCGCCGAGCCACTCGAGGTAGCGCTGCCACACCGGCAGGTCCAGGTGCAGCTGGTGCTGCAGCGCCGCGACGCGCTCGGGGGTGGCCTGCTGGCCGAGGATGGCCCGGGCGGGATCGCCGGGCAGCAGCAGTGTCGCGACGAAGACCAGCAGCGACACCACCCAGAGCACGAGGACGCTGACGAGCAGCCGGCGCAGGATCAGTCGGGTCATGTCACGCCTCCCCGCTCGTGCCGAGCCAGGCGGTGCGGAACTGGTAGCCGCTCAGCGAAACCCCGGTGCGGTCCGGGACGAGCCCGGCGACGTACTTCTGGTGGGCGTCGACCTGGTTGACGAAGCCCCAGATGATCAGCCCGCCGCGTTCGTACTCGATCTTCTGAGCCCGTCGCAGCAGGTCCGCCCGGGCCTTCGGGTCCACTGTGGACCCGGCGCGGGAGACGAGGTCGACGAACTCCGGGTCCTGCCAGTGCGTCTCGTTGTACGGCGACTTCGGCAACGAGCCGTTCGCGACCTGCGGCAGGTAGTTGCGGGTGTACCAGAAGTCCTGGGCGAAGTCCCAGGACAGGTAGTTCTCGCCGTAGAACGTCGTGGTGTCCAGCTTGCGGATCTTGACGGTGATGCCCGCCGCCTTGGCCTGCTGCTGGAACACCTGCGCCGCTTCGACCGCGCCCGCCTGGATCGGCGCGGTGACCAGCTCGACGGCCAAAGTGGAGTGCCCGGCCTCGGCGAGGAGCTGCTTCGCCCGGGTGATGTCCTGCTTGCGCTGGGGGAGCTCCTTGGCGTAGGCGGGGTCGAACGGCGCGTAGAGGTCGTTGCCGAGCCTGCCCTGTCCACTGAGGACCTGGTTTATCATCTGCTCCCGGTCGACGACCAGCCGCATGGCCTGGCGCACGCGGACGTCGTCGAACGGCGGCCGGTCGACCCGCATGGTGAACGGCAGCCACGTGCCGGTCTCGGCGGTGAGCACCTGGATCCGCGGGTCGCTGTTCAGGACGTCGACGAGGGCCACCGGCACCTGGTCGATGGCGTCCACCTGGGACGACAGCAGGGCGTTGATCCGGGCGTCGTCGTCGGCGAAGTTGATCAGCACCAGTTCGTCGAGGTAGGGCTGCCCGGGGCGCCAGTAGTGCTCGTTGCGGGTGAACGTGCTCTGCTGCCCGACGGCGAACGACCCGGCCTTGAACGGGCCGGTGCCGATCGGGTGCTTCAGGTCGAAGTCCGCCGGGACGATGCCGAGCGAGTACTGGCCGAGCAGGTCGTCGAAACCGGCGTTCGGCGTGCTCAGCCGGAACTCGACGGCCCGGTCGCCGCTCGGGGCCACCTCGGCTAGCATGGTCAGCCCGGCCGCGCCGCTCTTGGGGTCCTTCGGGTCCATGATCCGCTTGAAGGTGGCGACGACGTCGGCCGGCGTCACCGGGCGGCCGTCGTGGAACTTGACGCCGTCGCGCAGGACGGCGGTCCACGTCCGGGCGTCCGGCGACGCCGTCAGGGACCGCGCGACCAGGAACTCCAGCCGGTAGTCGTGGTCGCGGTGGAGCAGCGGCTCGTAGAGGTTGATGACCCGCGCGATGTCCGGGTTGGTCGCCGGGACGTGCGGGTCGAGCGTGTCGGACGCGCCGCCGCCGGTGACGCCGACCCGCAGCCGGCCGCCGGAGCGGGGCGGCCCGGTCGGCACCGGGGCGGCGTACGTCGCGCCGCAGCCGGCCGCCAGCACGGCGACACCGGTGGCGGCCAGGAACCTGCGCCGGGTGAGGGGACTGCATCGCTCTTCCATGGTGGGGACTTCCGGTGGGAGCGGGCGTTCGGGTCAGGCGATGGCGCGCCCCGCGTAGTCCGGGACCGGGTTGAGGTAGCCGCGCAGCCGCTCCGCGATGACGGCGGGGAGCGGCGAAGCTCTGCTCTCGGTGACGTGGATCGCCAGGATCTCCTCGGTGGCGACGAGGTCCCCGCCGACGCGCATCTCGTGGCAGAGCCGGACTTTCTTCCCGCCGACGTCGAGCACTCTCGTCGTGACGTCCAGCTCGGTGTCCGGGCCGACTTCCCGCAGGTAGCGGACGTGTGCCTCCACTGTGTACAGCGAGGAGCCGCTGCGCTCCGGGCCGAGGCCGACGGTGTGCATCAGGTGCGTCGTCGCGTCGCCGAAGACCAGGACGTAGTACGGCTCGGACAGGTGGCCGTTGTAGTCGATCCACTCCGGCCGGACGCGGTCGCAGTAGGACAGCTCAGCCATCGCGCGCCTCCTCGACCGCGCGCTGGATGGCGATGATCGCCCGGTCGCGTTCGGCGATGAGGTCCGCGATCGTGCGTTCCCCGGCCTCGTCTTCGCAGCCCTCGACCACGGCGTCGCGGAGCTCGGTGGTCAGCTCGGGGGCCTCGAGCCGGGTCCACGGCGACTTCAGCGACGGCCCGAAGTGGTCGAGCATGTGCGCCATGCCGCCCTCGCCGCCCGCGAGGTGGAAGGTGAGCATCGGGCCCTGGACCGGCCAGCGCAGGCCGGGGCCGTCGGTGATGGCGGTGTCGATCTGCTCGACCGTGGCCTCGCCGTTCGCGACCATGTGCAGGGCCTCGCGCCAGAGCGCTTCCTGGAGCCGGTTGGCGATGAAGCCGGGGACCTCGCGGTCCATGGTGATCACGGTTTTGCCGACGCGCCGGTAGAAGTCCGCGGCGTGCTCGACGGCCCAGGCCTCGGTGCGTGCGCCGCCGACGACCTCGACCAGGGGGATCAGGTAGGGCGGGTTGAACGGGTGCCCGACGACGAGCCGTTCGGGCGTCGCGGCGTCCGCCTGCATCTCGGTCATGCCGTAACCCGACGTCGACGAGGCGATGACGATCCCGGGCGGGGTCGCGGCGTCGATCTCGGAGAGGAGCTTCTGCTTGAGCGGCAGGTCCTCGGGGGCGCTTTCCTGGACGAAGACGGCGTCGGCGACGGCCTCGGCGAGGGTCGGCGCGACGACGAGGTTGTCGCGGCTCGCGCCGTTATTCAGGCCCAGTGAGGTGAGCGCGGGCCAGGCGGCGTCGACGAGCCGTTTCAGCTTCGCTTCGGCGTCCGGCGCCGGGTCCCAGGCGTGGACGCGGAAGCCCTGGGCGAGGAAGTGCGCGACCCAGCCGCCGCCGATCACGCCGGCGCCGACGCACGCGACCGTCTCAGGCATGCACGCGCTCCTTCAGGCCGAGGATCTGGCGGGCGCGGGAAGCGCTTACCACGGTGGCACCGAGGTCCTGCACGATCCCGACGGCGCGCTCGACGAGCTGCCCGTTGGTCGCCTTGACGCCCTTGGCGAGGTACAGGTTGTCTTCGAGGCCGACCCGGACGTGCCCGCCGAGCAGCACGGACTGCGCGACCCACGGCATCTGGTCCCGGCCGATGGCGAACGACGCCCACTGCGCGTTGTCCGGCAGCAGCTTGACCATCGCCTGCAACAGCCCGGGGTCGACCGGCGCGCCGTAGGGGATGCCCATGCAGAGCTGGAAGAGCGGGGGAGCGTCGATCAGGCCCTCTTCGACCATCTTGGACGCGAACCACAGGTGCCCGGTGTCGAAGATCTCCAGCTCCGGCTTGACGCCCAGCTCCTGGATCCGCTTCGCACCGGCGCGCAGCATGTCCGGAGTGGACACGTAGAGCTGGCTGCCCTCGCCGAAGTTGAGGGAACCGCAGTCGAGGGTGCAGATGTCCGGAAGCAGCTCTTCGACGTGGGGGAGCCGGTCCATGGCGTTCACGAGATCGGTTCCGTCGACGGGCTTGAGCGGGTCTTCCTGGTCGATGACGAGGTCGCCACCCATGCCGGCGGTCAGGTTGACGACGACGTCCACATCGGACTCTTTCACCAGCCGCACGACCTCGCGGTAGAGCGCGACGTCCCGCGACGGCGACCCGGTCTCGGGATCCCGGACGTGGATGTGCACGACGGCGGCCCCGGCGTTCGCGGCCTCGACGGCGCTCGCGGCGATCTGCGCGGGCGTGACCGGCACGTGCGGGCTCCGGCCGACGGTGTCGCCGGCGCCGGTGAGGGCGCAGGTGACGATGACCTCGTGGTTCATCAGTCCCCTTTCACGATGGACCTCTCGATGAAGTCGTGCAGGTGTTCTCGCATGCTCTCGGCCGTGCTGCCCGGGCGGCCGGTCAGCACCTGGATGCCGAGGCCGTCGATCAGTGCCGTCAGGCGGGTGGTCGCGGCGACCGGGTCGGTCACCGAGAAGACGCCCTGTTCGCAGCCGGAGCGGATGGTCATGGCGATCGTGCGCTCCCAGCGGCCGATCGAGTCGTGGTACAGCGACCGGAACGACGGGTCGAGCGAGACCTCGTTCCACACCTGCAGCCAAACCGACCACTCGGCGCGCAGGACGCCGTCGGTCGGCAGCTGCAGCTCGACCAGGCGGTGCAGCCGCTCGTGCGCGTCCTCGATGGAGTGCAGCTCGGCGACCTGGCGGTCGAACGCGAGCTTCACGTTGCGCCGCAGCGCTTCGTTGAGGACCTCGGTCTTGCTCGGGAAGTGGTAGTGGATGGCCGCGGTGCTGGTGCCGCACGCCTCGGCGATGTCGGCGATGCGCACCTTGTGGTAGCCGCGTTCGGCGATCAGCGTCCAGGCCGTCTCGAGGATGCGGCGGCGCGGCTCGGACTGGGCGAGGTGGTCGGGGTCGTCGCTCGCGAGGCGGGTGGCCGGCGCGGGCACCGCCGTGACGGTGACCGCGTCGTCGCTGCCGTTGAGCAGCCAGTTGACCGTGACGCCGCAGTGCTCGGCGACGCGGACCAGTTCGTGCGGCGAGAACCGGCGAGTGCCGTTCAGCGCCTTGGACAGTTTCGTTTCGTCGAGCCCGATCGCGGCGGCGAACTCCCGCTGGGCTCCCGGCATGGCCTTGACCAGACCGCGGACCCGGTCCCGCAGCTCCGCGGTTTCGTCCATGCCAGGAGACGGTAACCCCGCGTTGCGATAATCGCAATACTCCGCTCAGTCCGATCACGAAATGTTGTGGTTGAGCGGAGTTGCGACACGATTTGACTGATGAGTCAGTCGGCCACGACCGTAAGTCCACGACGAGGGGACCGCGCTGGTTGTCGGGGTGCGGCAGCGCTGCGCCACAGATCCGAGCCCGACCGGCCGTGCCCGACGAGGCAACGCGGTTGCCCGATGTCGCCCAGGATTCCGCGACCGGCGCCGCAACTCGGCGGTTGAGCCCCGGCCGGGTCACGTCGCCGGAATGATGTTCTCCGTTGATCGGTTCCGTGGTGGAGGAGATCACCGGAGGGGGCACGAATGGAACGGACGACGTGTTGCGTCGTGGGCGGGGGCCCGGCGGGGATGATGCTCGGCCTGCTGCTGGCGCGGGGCGGAGTGGACGTCACCGTGCTGGAGAAGCACGGCGACTTCCGGCACGACTTCCGCGGGGACACCGTCCATCCCGCCACCCTCGCCGTGCTCGACGATCTGGGCTTGGGGGAGCGCTTCGCGGAACTGCCGCAGTCCAGGGTCACCGAGGTGCTCCTGCCGGACGCGGGCGGCGGGCTGCGGCGGATCGGCGACTTCGGGCAGCTGGGCCGGCTCGGTGTCCGGCACCCGTACGTGGCGATCGTTCCCCAGTGGGACCTGCTCGATCTGCTCGCCGAGGCCGGGCGTGCCGAGCCCACGTTCCACTTGCGGATGGGCACCGAGGCCACCTCGGCGATCCGGGAGCGCGGCCGGGTGGCCGGAGTCGCTTACCGCACCGCGGCCGGCGCCGTGGGCGAGATCCGGGCCGACCTCACGGTCGCCTGCGACGGACGGCGCTCCCGGCTGCGCGCGGCGTCCGGCCTACCGGTGACCGAGTTCGACATCCCGTTCGACACCTGGTGGTTCCGGCTCTCCCGCCGGAAAGAGGAACAGGACGGGGTGCTGACGCGGCGGGCCGGACGGGGGTGCTTCGCCGTGGTCATCCCGCGGGAGGACTACTTCCAAATCGGCTACGTCGCGGCGAAGGGCACGGACGGGCAGCTGAGGGCACGCGGCATCGAGGTGTTCAGGCGCGAGGTGGCCGGACTGCTCCCGGAGTGTGCGGACCGTGTCGGTGAGCTGAACTCGATGGACGACGTGAAGCACCTCGAAGTGAAGCTCAACCGGCTGCGCCGGTGGCACGTCGACGGGCTGTTGTGCATCGGCGACGCCGCGCACGCGATGTCGCCGGTGGGCGGGATGGGGATCAACCTGGCGGTCCAGGACGCGGTGGCCACCGCCGCCCTGCTGGCCGGGCCCCTCCGCGGCGGCACCGTGACCACGAAAGACCTCGCGCGGGTGCGAAGACGTCGCGCGCTGCCGACGTTTCTGGTCCAGGCTCTGCAGCGGATCATGCACACCGACCTCGCGGGCCCCATCCGGTCGGGCACGCAGGCCGGCCCGCCGGGGCCGCTGATCACCGCGTTCCTGCGGTTCCCCGCCTTGCACGTCCTCCCCGTGTACCTCGTCGGCATGGGCTTCCGGCCGGAACGGGCACCGGCGTTCGCCCGCCGTGCGCCCGTTCCAGGCCGAGGTGCGCCGCGGAGCGTCCGCTGAGGGGCCCGCGAAGGTCCCACCAGGCGCGCAGCCAGCACGCCCGGCCATCCGGGTGATAGGAATGGCCGGTGACCGAACCGAACCTGATCGAAGCCGCCGCGGCCGAGGCCGTCACGCTGACCAGCGAGCTCATCCGCATCGACACGACCAACACCGGCGATCCCGACACGCTGGTCGGCGAGCGGGCCGCGGCCGAGTATGTCGCGGAGAAGCTGACCGACGCCGGCTACGAGATCACCTACGTCGAGTCGGGTGGGAAGAACCGGCACAACGTGATCGTCCGGCTGGAAGGCGCCGACCGTACGCGCGGTGGGCTGCTCATCCACGGCCACCTCGACGCCGTCCCCGCCGACGCCTCCGAGTGGTCGGTCCACCCCTTCTCCGGTGCGGTCCAGGACGACTACGTCTGGGGCCGCGGCGCGGTCGACATGAAGGACATGTGCGGGATGGCGCTCGCGCTGGCCCGCCACTACAAGATGAACAACGTCGTGCCCCCGCGCGACCTCGTCTTCGCCTTCCTCGCCGACGAAGAAGCGGGCGGCAAGTACGGTGCCCAGTGGCTCGTCGAGAACCGCCCCGAGCTGTTCGAAGGCGTCACCGAGGCGATCAGCGAGGTCGGCGGCTTCTCGATCACGCTCAAGGACGACGTCCGCGCCTACCTGATCGAGACGGCGGAGAAGGGCATCCGCTGGATGAAGCTGCGCGTGCGCGGCACCGCCGGGCACGGCTCGATGATCCACCGCGACAACGCCGTGACGAAGCTGGCCGACGCCGTCGCGAAGCTCGGCAACCACCGCTTCCCGCTCGTGCTGACCGACTCGGTGAAGGAGTTCCTCGCCGGCGTCACCGAGATCACCGGCTGGGACTTCCCCGAAGACGACCTCGAAGGCTCGGTCGCGAAACTGGGCAACATCTCCCGGATGATCGGCGCGACGCTGCGCGACACCGCCAACCCGACGATGCTCACCGCCGGGTACAAGTCGAACGTCATCCCGTCGGTCGCCGAGGCGACGGTGGACTGCCGGATCCTGCCCGGCCGCCTCGAGGCGTTCAACCGCGAGCTCGACGAGCTGCTCGGGCCGGACATCGAGAAGGAGTGGATGGAGCTCCCGCCGGTCGAGACGACGTTCGACGGCGCCCTCGTCGACGCCATGACCGCCGCGGTGCTGGCCGAGGACCCGGGCGCGAGGACCCTGCCGTACATGCTGTCCGGCGGCACCGACGCGAAGTCGTTCCAGGACCTCGGGATCCGCAACTTCGGCTTCGCGCCGCTCAAGCTGCCGGCCGACCTCGACTTCTCGGCGCTCTTCCACGGCGTCGACGAGCGTGTCCCGGTCGAGGCGCTGAAGTTCGGCACCCGCGTGCTGGACCGGTTCCTGCGCACCAGCTGATGACCGCGTTCGCGCTCGCCGACGGCACGTCCCTGCAGGTGGTGCGCAGGGGCGACCCGGCCGCGCCGGTGACCGTGGTGTTCGTCCACGGCTACGCGCTCGACCAGCGCAGCTGGGGCCGGATCGCGCCGCTGGTGCCGGACGCGGCCGACGGGCCGGTGGCCGTGCTGACCTACGACCAGCGCGGCCACGGCGGGTCGGGGCGGGCGCGGCGCGGCACCGCGACGATGGCGCAGCTCGGCGACGACCTCGCCGAGCTGCTCGAGCGCGAAGTCCCCGAAGGACGCGTGGTGCTCGTGGGGCACGACATGGGCGGCCTGGCGATCATGTCGTTGTCGCAGCGCCACCCGGAGTTGTTCGCGGAACGGGTGTGCGGGCTGGTGCTGCTCGCGACGTCGTCGGGGACGCTCGCCACCGAGGTCTCGGCGACGTGGCCGAACGCGCTGGGGAAGCTGGCCCGTGACCTCGAAGCGGTGCTCGGCTCGAAGCTCTTCGGCGTGGTCCGCGAGCGCACCAGCCGGGCGGTGAGCGCGGGCCTGCGGTGGTGGCTGTTCGGCGACGACCCGGACCCGGAGCTGGTCGAGCTGACCGTGAAGATGATCCGCGGCAACTGGCCGCACACGGTGTCGCTGTTCCGCCCGGCGCTGGACGCCTACGCGCGCGACTCGGCGTTGGCGCAGGTCGGCGGCCTGCCGGTGACGGCGATCGTGGGGGAGCGGGACCGGATCGTCCGCGCGTCCGACGTCGAGCAGTGGGCCGGCGGCCTCGGCGAGGGGACGGCGGTGGTGCTGCCCGGCGTCGGGCACGTCGTGCCGCTGGAAGCCGCGGCGCAGGTGCTGCCGCGGGTCGTCGCCATGGTCAACGCCAGCCACCGACAAGACGAGAGTTCTTGACAACTTCTCTTTTCGGAACGATCCTTGACCCATGTTCTCCGTGGCGGTGATCGAAGACGCGTCGGCGGCCGAGGTGTCACTGGACCCGGTCCGGGCCCGGCTGCTCGCCGAACTGGCCGAGCCGGCGTCCGCGACGATGCTGGCGGCGCGGGTCGACCTCCCGCGCCAGAAGGTCAACTACCACCTGCGCACGCTCGAGGCGCACGGCCTGGTGGAGCTGGTCGAGGAGCGGCGGAAGGGCAACGTCACCGAGCGGATGATGCGCGCGACGGCGTCGTCGTACGTCATCTCGCCGGCCGCGCTGGCCGCCGTCCAGCCCGACCCGGCCCAGTCGCCGGACCGGCTTTCGGCGCGCTGGCTGCTCGCCGTCGCCGGCCGGCTGGTGCGGGACGTCGGCCAGCTGATCACCGGCGGGGCGAAGGCCCAGCAGCGCGTCGCCACCTTCGCGCTCGACGGCGAGGTCCGGTTCGCCTCCGCGGCCGACCGCGCCGCGTTCGCCGAAGAGCTCGCGACCGCCGTCACGACCCTGGTCGGCAAGTACCACGACGAGACGGCCGAGAAGGGCCGTCCGCACCGGGTGGTCGTCGCCGTCCACCCGAGCATCCCGGAGGACCCTCGTGGGGCATGAGTTCGAGCTGACCGACGTCGCCGAGGTCGACGCGACGCCGGAGCAGGTGTGGGAGGCCATCGCCAGCGGGCCGGGCATCGACTCGTGGTTCATGGGCCGCAACGAGGTCGAGGGCGGCACCGGCGGTGTCATCCGGGGCGCGTTCGGCGGCTACGAGCCCGAGTACCGGATCCGGGAGTGGGACCCGCTCGAGAAGCTCGTCTACGGCAGCGACCCGGCGCCCGACGGCCGGAAGATCGCCTACGAGTTCCTCATCGAGGGCCGCGACGGCGGCAGTTCAGTGGTCCGCTGCGTCACGAGCGGCTTCCTGCCCGGCGACGACTGGGAAGACGAGTTCGAGGCGATGACCACGGGCGGCGCGATGTTCTTCCGCACCCTCGTCGAGTACGTCACGCACTTCGCCGGCCGGACCGCGGTGCCGGTCACCGCGTTCGGCCCACCGGTGGGGGACTGGCCCACCGCCTGGGCTCAGCTGGGCACGGCACTGGGGCTGTCTTCCCGGCCTGCGGTCGGGGACCGGGTCTCCCTCGGCGGTGTCGTTTACGCGGCCAACGACCAGACGGTGGGAATCCGCACGGCGGACGCGATGCTCCGGTTCATGAAGGGCTTCCACGGCCCGATGGTCGCGTCCCACCACCTCTTCACCCCGGGAGCGGACGCCGAAGCGGAAGAGAAGTCCTGGACCGACTGGCTGAACCGCGTGTTCGGTTAGGTCGGCAGCGCGCCCGGGAGGCTTTCGTTCGTCTTCTTGCGGCGCAGCCAGACCCGGCGCGTGCCGTCGGCGTAGAGCCGCACGTTGCGCAGTTCCCAGCCCGCGAACTCCGCGTGGATGGAGAGCTGGATCGCCGCCGCACGCCGGGACACGCCCGGGGGGAGGTGCAGGCGGCGATACTCCCAATCCCCTTCGACCACCGCCTCGCTGACCGTCGTCATGGCTGGATCACCTGGGTCCCTTCTCCGGCCGCCGAGCCGACGATCACCCGGCCGCTGGTTTCGTCCACCCCGACCGAGTCCGGCTGGCGCACGGTGGGGAACCTGAACTTCTCGACGGGCTCGCCACCGCGGACGTCGAACCCGACCACTTCGTTGCGTCCGGTCAGCGTCACCCAGGCCAAGCTCCGCCGAGCGTCGTAGGCGATCCCGTACACGCCCCCGCGCACCGGGTAGCGCTGGCGCATGATGAGCGGCGAAGCCGAGAACGCGATCAGCGCACCCGCCCGCGCGTCCGTGACCAGCACCCGCCCGTACGAGTCCGCCACGGCGTTGGCGGCGCCGTCACCCGCGCGCAGGCCCTCGTTGACCTTCCCGGCGGCGACGTCGACCGAGAACACGGCCGTGCGCAGCCGGTCCAGCACCACGACACCCTTGCCGGTGTCGACGACGTCGTCGGCGCTGTACAGCTGCCCGCCGATGGTCCGCGCCGGACCCGTCGCCGGCAGCAGCTGGATATCCTTCGCGGTCCCCATCGCGACCAGCCGGTCGGCGCCGTAAGCGATGCTCGACGCCGGCTGCCCACCCGTCTTCGTCTCGGTGAGCTTCCGGTCCGGCAGCGTCAGCTGCTGCACCACACCTTGAGCCGGCTCCGCGATCTCGACCCGCCCCGGCGCCACCGACAGCTTCTCCGCCTTGCCGTATAACGGCATATTCACCGGGGGTGACGCGAGCGCGTCCAAGTCGTAGAGCTGCAAAGACGGCGGCTGAGCGAGAGCGACGACGAGGGTCCCCTGGGCGACGGCGACGGCCGAGACGGCGCCGGTGGCGAGCACCTGACCGGCCGGCTTCACGGTCACGGCGGGGGAGACCGCCGGCTTCGCGGCCACGGGGTTCGCGACGATCTGCAGGTCGTCGCCGTCGGACTTGGCCGACGAGCAGCCCGAGAGCACCAGGGCACCGGCGAGCGGGATCGCGATCCACGACACGGCGGCGAACCGACGCACGTTGCTGCCTCCAGGTGTTCCTCGACCGGCGGTCTTCACCAGCATCCTCCACGATCGTCTTGCCGTCACGTGCATGTCACCCAACAGACACCTAGCGCGGCCAGCGCTCCGGGTAACCCACCTCGATCGCGCTGACGTCGTCGAGCGCCGAGCGGATGGCCGGCGGGAGCGTGATGTCCTCCGCCGCGAGCGAACCGGTGAGCTGACCGGTGTCCCGGGCCCCCACGACCGGGGCCACGACGCCGGGCCGGTCGCGGACCCAGGCCAGCGCGACGGCCAGCGGCGACGTGCCCAGCCCGTCGGCCGCGGTGGCCACCGCCTGCACGATCCGGGCGGCGCGGTCGGTGCGGTGGTGCTCGACGTAGCCGGCGTACGCGCTGTTCGCGCCGCGTGAGTCGGCGGGTGTGCCGGTGCGGTACTTGCCGGTCAGCACGCCGCGGCCCAGGGGCGCCCAGGGCAGCAGCCCGATGCCGTGGTGCTCGGCGGCCGGGACGACCTCGCGGTCCACCCCGCGCTCCAGCAGCGAGTACTCGACCTGGGTGGAGACGATCGGCGCGACCGCGGCGGCGCCGGCGGCGGCCGTCGCGAGCTGCCAGCCCGCGTAGTTCGAGACGCCGATGTAGCGGACCTTGCCGCTGGTCACGGCGTACTCGAGGGCGGCGAGGGTTTCGGCGATCGGCACGCAGGTGTCCCAGGCGTGCAGCTGCCACAGGTCGACGTGGTCGGTGCCGAGCCGCTTGAGCGAGCCGTCGAGCGCGGTGAGCAGGGCGCCGCGGGAGGCGCCGCCGCCGAACGGGCCCTCGGTGCGCCGGGCGACCGCCTTGGTCGCGAGGACGACGTCGTCGCGGGGCACGAGGTCGCCGAGCAGCGAGCCGAGCACCCGCTCGCTCTCACCCTCGCCGTAGATGTCGGCCGTGTCGACCAGGGTGCCGCCGGCGTCCACGAAGGCGACCAGCTGGCTGGCCGCTTCTTCCGCGTCGGTGTCGCCACCCCAGGTCATGGTGCCGAGCGCCATCCGCGAGACGCGCAGTCCCGAGCGGCCGAGCAGTCGCTTTTCCACGACCGCCGAGCCTAGTGGGCGGCCCCTCCCGAACATGACCAAGGTGAGTCGTGTCGCCCACAAGGGCCCCCGTTAGGGTCTGGCCCCGTGCGACTCGGACTGAATCTCGGCTACTGGGGAGCGGGGAACGACCCCGCGAACCTGGCCCTGGCGAAACAAGCGGACGACCTGGGTTACGCCGTCGTGTGGGCCGCGGAGGCGTACGGCTCGGACGCCGTGACCGTGCTGACCTGGATCGCGGCGCGGACGTCGCGGATCGACGTCGGTGCCGCCGTGCTGCAGATCCCGGCCCGGACCCCGGCGATGACCGCGATGACCGCCGCGACCCTCGACACGCTCTCGGGCGGCCGGTTCCGGCTGGGGCTCGGCGTGTCCGGCCCGCAGGTGTCCGAGGGCTGGCACGGCGTGCGGTTCGCCTCGCCGCTGGGCCGCACCCGCGAGTACGCCTCGATCGTGCGTTCGGCGCTGCGGCGGGAGCGGGTGCGGTTCGAGGGCGAGCACTTCACGCTGCCGCTGCCGGACGGCCCCGGCAAGGCGCTGCGGCTGACCGTCCGGCCCGCCCGCAAGCACATCCCGCTCTACCTGGCCGCGACCGGCCCGAAGAACCTGGAGCTGACCGGCGAGATCGCCGACGGGTGGCTGCCGGTGTTCTTCTCGCCGGCGCACGCGGGGGAGCAGCTGGCGCAGGTGCGGGCGGGCGCCGAGCGCGCCGGCCGCACCTTGGACGGTTTCGACGTCGTCCCGACCGTGCCGTTCGTGCCCGGTGACGACTGGCGGGCCTGCGCGGACGCCGTCCGCGGTTACGCGGCGCTCTACCTGGGCGGGATGGGCAGCAAGGACAAGAACTTCTACAACCAGCTGGCCACGCGGATGGGCTTCGAAGCCGAAGCCGCCGAAGTGCAGGAGAAGTACCTGGCCGGCGACCGGGTGGGGGCGATGGCGGCGGTGCCGCTGGAGTTCCTCGACGCGACATCGCTGCTGGGCCCGAAGGAACGGATAGCGGAGAAGATGACCCAATTCGCCGAGGCCGGCGTGACGACCCTGTCGGTGTCGCCGTTGACCCCCGACCCGGCCGCCGCGCTGACCATCGCCGTCGAAGCGCTCGAGAAGGCGGGGGTGGCCTGACGTGGGCTGGTTCGAAGCACTCGTCCTGGGCCTGGTCCAGGGCCTGACCGAGTTCCTCCCGATCTCCTCGAGCGCGCACCTGCGGATCGTCGCGGCGCTCGTCGGCTGGGACGACCCGGGCGCGGCGTTCACCGCCGTCACCCAGATCGGCACCGAGCTGGCGGTGATCATCTACTTCGGCAAGAAGATCGGGAAGATCCTGCAGGCCTGGTTCTACTCGCTGTACAAGCCGGACTGGCGTCAGGACCCGGACGCCCGGCTGGGCTGGCTGATCATCGTCGGCTCGCTGCCGATCGTGGTGCTCGGCCTGCTGCTGCAGGACCAGATCGACAGCGCGTTCCGCGACCTGCGGATCACCGCCACGGTGCTCATCGTGTTCGGCCTGATCCTGCTCTACGCCGACCGCGTCGGGAAGCAGGAACGGACGCTGGACCACCTGACCGCGCCGCACGGCCTCGCCTTCGGGTTCGCCCAGGCGCTGGCGCTGATCCCGGGTGTCTCCCGCTCGGGCGGCACGACGAGCGCGGGCCTGCTGCTGGGCTACACCCGCGCGGAGGCGGCCGAGTACTCGTTCCTGCTGGCGCTGCCCGCGGTGTTCGGGTCGGGCGTGTACAAGCTCAAGGACATCGGTTCGGGAGGGGTGCCGGCCCAGTGGGGTCCGACGATCCTGGCCACGCTGGTCGCGTTCGGCGTCGGCTACGCGGTGATCGCGTGGCTGATGGCCTACATCAAGAAGCGCAGCTTCGTGCCGTTCGTGATCTACCGGCTCGTGCTCGGCGTGCTGCTGTTCGTGCTGATCTTCACCGGCGCACTGGACCCCAACGCGGGTCCGGTCAGCCACTGAGCCGCCCGCGTGGGGACCGGATGATCGGTCCCCACGTAGGGTGGGCCTCGTGAGTACCGTCATTCTGCTCCGGCACGGCAAGTCGACGGCGAACGGCTCCGGCGTCCTGGCCGGGCGTTCCCCGAAGGTCAGCCTCGACGACACCGGCCGCGCCCAGGCCGAAAAGCTGGTCGGCCGCCTCGACGGCGTGCCGCTGGCGGACCTGGTCGTCTCGCCGATGCTGCGGTGCAAGCAGACGGTCGGCCCGCTGGCCACCGCCCGCGGGCTCGGGAAAACCGTCGAACCCGGGCTGTCCGAAGTGGACTACGGGGACTGGACCGGCAAGGAGCTCAAGCACCTGGCGAAAGAGCCGCTCTGGCGGGTCGTGCAGGCACACGCCTCGGCCGCGGTCTTCCCCGGCGGCGAAGGGCTCGCGGCGATGCAGGCCCGCTCGGTGGCCGCCGTCCGCGCGCACGACCGCCGGATCGCCGCCGAGCACGGCGACCACGCCGTCTGGCTCCTGTGCAGCCACGGCGACGTGATCAAGTCCATCCTCGCCGACGCCCTCGGTCAGCACCTCGACGCGTTCCAGCGGATCGTCGTCGACCCCGCGTCGATCTCGGTCGTGCGCTACACCGAGACCCGGCCGTTCGTCATGCGGGTCAACGACCACAGCAGCGACCTGAGCGGGATCGTGCCGCCGGAACCCAAGCCGAAACGGGGCAAAAAGGCCGCCGGGAGCAGCGACGCCGTCGTGGGCGGTACCACCGGCCGGTGAGCTTGGCCACCTCCGGAAAGCGCTGACATCGGCACAGGTGGACCACGTAGGCTGGCGGGACCGAGTGTTGTACCCCCACCAGGAGCCTGCCCCGATGATTTCGCCGGACAACCCGTTCGCCGCACCCAGCGAACTGCCCTACGCCCTCCCGCCCTTCGACCGGATCGCCGACGAGCACTACCGGCCCGCGTTCGAGGCGGGCCTGGCCGAGCACGCGGCGGAGATCGACGAGATCGCGACGCAGGACGCCGAGCCGACGTTCGAGAACACCGTCGTGGCCCTCGAACGCGCGGGCGAGCTGCTGGGCCGCGTCGCGAGCGTGTTCTACAACCTGTCCGGCTCCAACAGCACGGACGAAATCCAGGCCATCCAGGCGGAGTTCGCGCCCAAGCTGGCCGCCCACCACGACGCCATCCACCTGAACCCGAAGCTGTTCGCCCGCATCGACACCCTCCACGCACGGCGCGAAGAACTCGGCCTGGACGAGGAGTCACGGCGGCTACTGGAGCGGCGCCACCTCGACTTCAGCCGCGCGGGCGCCGGGCTCGGCGAAACCGAACAGGCCCGCCTGCGGGAGCTGAACGCGCAGCTGTCCACGCTGCAGACGAAGTTCCAGCAGAACCTGCTCAAGGACACCAACGAGCTGGCCGTCGTCATCGAAGACCGCGCCGAGCTGGCCGGTTTCGGCGACGGCGCGATCGCCACCGCGGCCGAAGCGGCGGCGGCCCGCGGTGAGGACGGCAAGTACGTCATCCCCCTGACGCTGCCGACGAGCCAGGCCTCGCCGCTGGAGACGCTGCGCGACCGCGAGATCCGCGCCCGGATCCACACCGCGTCGATGGCGCGGGGCAACCGCGGCAACGACTTCGACAACAACACCCTCGTCGCCGAGATCGCGCACCTGCGGGCCGAACGCGCCGCGCTGCTCGGCTACCCGAACCACGCGGCGTACGTCATCGCCGACGAGACGGCGAAAACCGCCGAAGCCGCCGCCGGGCTGCTGGAGCGGCTCGCGCCCGCCGCGGTCGCGAACGCCCGCACCGAAGCCGCCGAACTGCAGCAGCTGCTCGAAGCCGACGTGCCCGGCGCGACGCTGCGCCCGTCGGACTGGCCGTACTACGCCGCGCAGGTCCGCCGCGAGCGCTTCGACGTCGACACCGAAGCCCTGCGCCCGTACTTCGAAGCCGACCGCGTGTACCTCGACGGCGTCTTCTTCGCCGCCACCAAGCTCTACGGCCTCACCTTCACCGAACGCACCGACCTCCCGAAGTACCACCCGGAGGTCCGGACCTTCGAGGTGTTCGACGCCGACGGCAGCCCGCTCGGCCTGTTCCTGCTCGACCTGTACACCCGCGACGCCAAGCGCGGCGGCGCGTGGATGAACACCTTCGTCGACCAGTCGGAACTGCTGGACCGCAAGACCGTCGTGGTCAACGTCCTCAACGTCGGCAAGCCGCCGGCGGGGGAGCCGACCCTGCTCACCTTCGACGAGGTCGTCACCGCCTTCCACGAGTTCGGCCACGCGCTCCACGCCCTGGTCTCCTCGGTCCGCTACCCGACGTTCTCCGGCACCAACGTGCCCCGCGACTTCGTCGAGTACCCCTCCCAGGTCAACGAGATGTGGATGCTGTGGCCGGAAGTACTGGCCCACTACGCCAAGCACCACGAGACGGGGGAGGCGCTGCCCCAGGAGCAGGTCGACAAGCTCCTCGCCGCCCAGCAGTACGGCGAAGGCTTCTCCACCACCGAGTACCTGGCCGCGTCCCTGCTCGACCAGGCCTGGCACCGCCTCGGCGTCGACGACCGCGTCGACGAGGTCCAGCGCTTCGAAACCGACGCCCTCGTCAAAGCCGGCGTGGCCGTCGAAGCCATCCCGCCGCGCTACCGCACGACCTACTTCGCCCACATCTTCAGCGGCGGCTACAGCGCCGGGTACTACTCCTACATCTGGAGCGAAGTCCTCGACGCCGACACCGTCCAGTGGTTCCGGGAGAGCGGGGGACTCACCCGCGACAACGGCGACCACTTCCGCCGCACCCTCCTCGGCAGGGGAGGGAGCATCGACCCCATGGACGCGTTCCGGGCCTTCCGCGGTCGCGACCCCGAGATCGACCCGCTCCTGGCGCGCCGCGGCCTCAACGGAGTCTGAGCACTCCCCTCCTCAAAGTGTATAACGACCTATACCGCCAAGCTGGTTTTTCGAAAAACCAGCTTGGCGGTCGTTCATGCACGCCCAAAACCCCGCTATGGAACAAGAACCTCTCAGGCGATCAGGCTGAGCCAGGCGTCCGCGAGTGCGGCGTGCCCGGCTGGGGTGAGGTGCACTCCGTCCGCGGACCAGCGTTCCGCGCCGGTTTTCGCGGCGAGTTCGGCGAACATCGCGTCGGCGGCGAGCAGTTCCGCGCCGTACGCCGTCGCGAGGTCCCGGACGGCCTGGATCTTCGGGTCGAGGCCGGCACGCCATTCTTCGCGCACGGCGTCATCGATGATCATCGTGTCGTCGACGCCGGCTTCGACGACACCTTCGACGGGCAGCAGGAACGGTTCGATGAGGATCAGGTCCGTGCCCGTGTCGGCGAGCGGGGCGAGGATGCGGTCGTAGCCGGCGGCGAACTCGTCGGTGGAGACTTTGCGGGCGTCGGGTTCGAACGTGTGCCGGCCGTTGTCGTTGACCCCGACGAGGACGGACACGAGGTCGGGGTGGGTGTCGAGGACGTCGGTGCGCCAGCGGGCTTCGAGGTCGGCGACCGTGTTGCCGAAGTGCCCGGCGTTGAGCCAGGTGATCGGCCGGTCGGGGTGGCTGAGGCTCCAGTAGCCCGCGGCGAGGGCGGTGTAGCTGGATCGGTCTTCGCCGCCGGGGCGCCAGAGGTCGGTGATCGAGTCGCCGGTGAAGAGCACGGTGCTGTGGGGTTCGAGGGTGATCGTCATGGGGTCGAGCTTGGTGGGCGCGGCTGGCGGGGGACGCACAGCGGGCTGGCATCCCCCGCCGGGGCGTGTCAGGCCGTGGCAGTGCGCTCGTGGGTGACGATGTGGTCGACGAAGCCGTAGGTGAGGGCTTCGTCGGCGTCGAACCAGCGGTCGCGGTCGGCGTCGGTGGTGATGCGTTCGATGGTTTGGCCGGTCTGGGCGGCGGTGATCTGGGCGATGCGGTGCTTCATCTTGCCGAAGACGGCGGCCTGGATGGCGATGTCGGTGGCGGCGCCGCCGATGCCGGCGGAGGGCTGGTGCATGACGATGCGGGTGTTGGGCAGGAGGTAGCGCTTTCCGGGGGTGCCCGAGGAGAGGAGGAACTGGCCCATGGAGGCGACGAAGCCGAGGCCCCAGGTGGAGACGTCGGGTTTGACGAGCTGCATGGTGTCGTAGATGGCCATGCCGGCGGTGACGGAGCCGCCGGGTGAGTTGATGTAGAAGGTGATGTCCTTCGCCGGGTCGTCGGCGGCGAGGAGGAGCAGCTGGGCGATGATCCGGTTGGCGACTTCGTCGGTGACTTCGGAGCCGAGGAAGACGATGCGGTCGCGCAGGAGCTGCTGGTAGACCGATTCGTCGGAGGCTTGGCTCGGGGTGTGCATGTCGGGTAGGGCGAGAAGGGTCATGGGGCGACGGTAGGGCGGTGGCTCCGGTGGGCGGGGCGGGTTTCGCTGTGGGCGTGTGGTGTTCGCGGGACGCGAAAAAGGGCCGCCGTCCGGTGTGGACGGCGGCCCTTTTTCGCGTGGTGGCTCAGATGAGGCCGAGCTTCTGCACGGTGTCGCGTTCCTCGACGAGCTCGGCGACGGAGGCGTCGATGCGGGCGCGGGAGAAGTCGTCGATCTCGAGGCCCTGGACGATTTCGTACTTGCCGTCCTTGGCGGTGACCGGGAACGAGGAGATGATGCCCTCGGCGACGCCGTAGGAGCCGTCGGAGACGACGCCGGCGGAGGTCCAGTCGCCTTCGGGGGTGCCGTTGACCCAGGTGTAGACGTGGTCGATGGCGGCGGAGGCCGCGGAGGCGGCGGAGGAGAGGCCGCGGGCTTCGATGATGGCGGCGCCGCGCTTGGCGACGGTGGGGATGAAGTCGCTCTCGAGCCAGGCCTGGTCGACCTCGACGGGCTTGCCGCCGACCTCGGCGTGCTGGACCGAGGGGTACTGGGTGGCGGAGTGGTTGCCCCAGATGGCGAGCTTCTTGAGCTCGGTGACCGGGACGCCGAGCTTCTTGGAGAGCTGGGCGAGCGCGCGGTTGTGGTCGAGGCGGGTCATCGCGGTGAAGCGGTCGGCGGGTACGTCGGGGGCGTGCGACTGGGCGATGAGGGCGTTGGTGTTGGCGGGGTTGCCGACGACGAGGACCTTGATGTCGGAGGCGGCGCCGGCGTTGATGGCTTCGCCCTGGGGCTTGAAGATGCCGCCGTTGGCTTCGAGGAGGTCGCCGCGCTCCATGCCCTTGCTGCGGGGGCGGGCGCCGACGAGGAGGGCGATGTTGGTGCCTTCGAAGGCCTGCTTGGGGTCGTCGAAGATGTCGATGCCGGCGAGGAGCGGGAAGGCGCCGTCGTCGAGCTCCATGGCGGTGCCCTCGGCCGCCTTGACCGCCTGCGGGATCTCGAGGAGCCGCAGCTTCACCGGGACGTCCTGGCCGAGGAGCTGACCGGACGCGATGCGGAAGAGCAGCGCGTAGCCGATCTGGCCGGCGGCGCCGGTGACGGTCACGTTGACAGGGGCTTGGGTCATTGCGGTTCTCCAGCTTGAGACGACTTTGGCTAGTGGTTGGAGCCTATCTCTCCTCGTGGTCGCGGGCCGGGTGCGTCCAGTCACTCTCGCACCGGTCGCTTTCGGGGGTCCGGGTGGCGAAGCCCCCGGCCCGGGGCGAAGCCCCGGTTGGCGCAGCTCGATCAGGGGTCCGGTTGGCGCAGCTCGATCAGGTATCGGTGACGTTGGCGGCGAGGCGGTGCAGGAGGTCGGCGAGCTGGGCGATCTCGGTGTCGGACAGGCCTTTTCGCATGCGTTGGTCGTGGGCGATGGCGGCGGAGGCGAGGCGGAGGAAGAGCTGTTCGCCTTCGGGGGTGAGGGTGACGAGGTGGACTCGGCGGTTCTCCGGGTCGCGGCGGCGGGTGACGAGGCCGGCGGTTTCCATGCCGTTGAGGTGGTGGGTGAGGGTGGCGCCCTGGATGCCGACGGCGTCGGCGAGTTCGCGCTGGTTGGCGACGGGGCGGGTCTTGAGGGAGATGAGGATCTGCCAGACGGGCTGGGAGCCGCCGGCGGCGGCGAGGGCCTGGTCGAAGGCGCGGCCTGCCGTCTTGGCGGTGCGGGCGAGGACGACGCCGATGGGGGTGGTGGTGGGTGCTGGCACGGGGGTGACCCTACCGCAGAAGCAGAGAGGTCTAAGCGTTTGACATCTAATGGTTAGACATCTAACGTTTGTCGCATCGAACCGGAAGGGGAAGTGCGATGAGCATCGAAGAGCAGGTCCGCGAGTTCGGCCGGGTCTGGGCCGCGGCGGAGGAGCGCGGGGACACCGAGGCCCTGGCCGGCCTGGCCGCCGACGGTTTCCGCCTGGTCGGCCCGCTCGGCTTCGTCCTGGACCGCGACCAGTGGCTGGCGCGCTACAGCGGTGGCGACCTCGTCACGGAGAAGCTGGACTGGGAAGAGGTCGAGGTCCGCGACTTCGGCACGACCGCCATCGCGATCGGCGTGCACGACCAGGTCGCGAAGCACCGGGGCAACCCGGTGAACGGGCGGTTCCGCGCCACGCACGTGCTGGTCCGCGGCGACGACCGCTGGCGCCTGGCGAGCATCCACCTGAGCCCGATCGGCGGCCCGCCGCCGTTCGCGGCGGGCGGGGCCGCGCGATGAGCGTCGAACTGAACCACACCATCGTGTGCGTTACCGACCGGGAGAAGTCGGCGGAGTTCCTCGCCGGGATCCTGGGCCTGCGGACCGAGCCGGTCGACGGGCCGTTCGTACCGATCCGGCTCGCGAACGGCGTCACGCTCGACTACCTGCGTGTGGATCGCGTGACGAGCCAGCACTACGCGTTCCTGGTCGGCGACGACGAGTTCGACGCCGCGCTGGCGCGGATCGAGGCGGCCGGCGTCACCTACTGGGCCGACCCCTTCCACGAGCGGGCCGGCGAGGTCAACGACCTGAACGGCGGCCGCGGGATCTACTTCGAGGATCCCGACGGCCACAACCTGGAACTGCTCACGAGGGGGCAGCCGTGCGGGTGAGCATCGGAGTCACGGACTTCTCGTGGCCGGACAAGCTGACGGACGAACTGGCGACCATCGCCGTGGCGGCCGACGACGCCGGGCTGGACACGCTGTGGGTGGCCGACCACCTCCTGCAGGCCGACCCGTACAGCACGCCGGATTCGGCGATGCTCGAGGCGTACACGACGCTGGGGTTCCTGGCCGCGCGGACCGGCCGGATCGGGCTGGGCACGATGGTCTCGGCGGTGACGTTCCGGCCGCCCGCGCTCCTGATCAAGGCGGTCACGACGCTCGACGTCCTTTCCGGCGGGCGGGCGCGCTTCGGGATCGGCGCCGGGCACCACGACGGCGAGGCTCGGGCGATGGGCCTGCCGTTCCCGCCCGCGGGTGAGCGCTTCGAGCGGATGGAGGAGACCGTCCGGCTGGCGCTGCGGATGTGGTCGGGGGACGAGTCGGCGTTCGAAGGGGAGCACTACCGCCTGGACCGTCCGACCGGGATTCCGCGGCCGGTGCGGCGCCCGAAGGTGCTGATCGGTGGGGCGGGTGAGCGCAAGACGCTGCGGCTGGTCGCGCGGTACGCCGACGCGTGCAACGTGTTCGACATCCCGGACGGTGGGAAGACGGTGCGGCACAAGCTGTCCGTGCTGGCCCGCCACTGCGAGGACGTGGGGCGGCCGTACGGGGAGATCGAGAAGACGATCAGCACACGGTTGTCGCCCGGTGAGTCCGCGGAGTCGTTCGCGCGGCGGTGTGCGGAGTTCGCGGCGTGGGGCATCGAGCACGCGGTCGTGATCACGGCGGGACCGTGGTCGGCGGCGGGGGTCGCGACGCTGGGGCGGGCCGCGGGCCTGCTGGCGGGGTGAAACGATCAAGCCCGGACGTCGCGGGGTGATCGCGGACGGCGGGCGGCGGTCCGGGGGCGCGAAATCGTTTTCCGGTCGTATTTCTTCGTGTTCGCGATAATGGCGGACCGAAATTATCGGTATACCGCGTGGCGGGACGGCAACTGCGTGTTGCTCCGTTCAGCGGGGTTTCGGACCATGATCGATTCGCTACCATGGTCGACGCCCCCGTACCCAATTCGAATGTATTGGGAAGGATTCCGATGCTGTCTGCGGTCGTTGCTGCCGTAATGGCGCTGTCCTCTGTGGTCACCCCGCATTCGTGGAACACTCCTCCGCCGCCCGACAAAATCGTCATCGACGTCGTGAACGCCAATGGCACGGGTTGTCCGGCCGGCACGTCGGCGGTCGCGGTGTCGCAGGACAACACGGCCTTCACCGTGACCTACAGTGCCTATACGGCGCTGGTCGGGGTCGGTGCCGGCCCGCTGGACGCCCGGAAGAACTGCCAGATCGGCCTGCGGGTGCACGTTCCGCAGGGGTTCACCTACGGAATCGCGCAGGCGGACTACCGCGGATTCGCCCACCTGGAACGCGGCGCGACAGGCCTGGAAAGAGCGAACTACTATTTCCAGGGCAATTCTCCGACGGCCTACATCCAGCATCCGTTGACGGGCGCGTTCGAGGACGACTGGCATTTCACCGATTCCACGGAGGTGGGTGCCATCGTGTTCAAGCCGTGTGGTGAGGAACGCAATCTGAACATCAACACGGAATTGCGCGCCGCGGCCGGGACGTCGGATCCGAAGAAGACGACGAGCTACGTGACGATGGACTCGACCGACGGCAGCATCACGACGACGTACCACTTCGCGTGGCTGGTCTGCCCGTGATCGCGACACCGTGAGCAGCGGGGCGGCGCGGTGGCGAGCCGTGCCGCCCCGGCGGTCACTTCTTCGCGGGGGCGCGGGGATCGGTGGCCTGGACGTCGAAGACGCGGCCGAGGGAGACGAGGGCCTCGTCGAGGTGGCTGAGGCTGGAGAGGACGGCCCGGGTTTCGGCCTGCTCGATGCGGTCGGCGACCGGGGTGCCGTCGTCGCGCACGAGCGTGCCGGGTGTGGGGCCACCCGGCGCGTCGAGTGCTTTGCGCAGGACGTCGATGTTGGCCAGCAGCCGGTCGGTGAACTGGCGCAGGCGGTCGGCGCTGGCGCCGGTGAGCTGCCCGGGCTGGGCGCGGGCGGCGACGTGGCGGGCGCGGAAGGCGATGGTCTCCAGCGTGGTGAGCACGTGCCAGCCGTAGTCGCGGCGGGCGCTGCGCAGGTTGACCGGGTGGGTGAGCGGTTCGATGGTGGTGCGGACCTGTTCGACGGCGCGGTCGAGGTCGCGGGAGAGCTCGATGATGTTGACGTTCTGCTCGCCGGCGAGCAGGTCGCGGGCTCGCTCGAGGAATTCGGCCAGCTCGTCGAGCACGGCGGAGACGTCGTCGAGCATGACCGAGCGGGTGCGGACCGGGACGATGACGACGGCGGCGAGGATGCCCGCGGCGGCACCGACCGCGGTTTCGGCGACGCGGATCCAGAGCACTTCGAAGCTGAACGTGCCGAGCAGGCTGTAGAGCAGGCCGAGCATGCTGGTGATGAAGAACGCCATCACCACCTGGGAGACGCGGGCGGTGTAGACCATCCCGAACACGCAGACCAGGATCAGCGCGAGCGTGGCCGGGATGCTGCCGGCGACCAGCAGGGCCAGCAGGACACCGCCGACGATGCCGATGAGGGTGCCGCCGAGGCGGCGGACGCCCTTGACGAAGGTGGCGCCGGCGCTGGAGGCGCCGATGAACACGACGAAGACCGTGAGGACGGCCCAGTACCAGCGCTGGTGCGAGACGAGCTCACCCCCGAGCACCGCCAGCCCGCCGCCGACGACGGCTTGGATGGCGCTGCGGGTCTGGTTGTCGTAGGCGAACTTCGGCGCCGGTTCGTCCTCGCCGTTGTCCTCGTTCTCGAGCGGGTCCGGAGCGGATTCGGGGGCGGCGGCGCGCTGGGCGCGGTCGTCGGCGAGCGCGAGTTCGGCGAGCGCCTTGCGGACGCCGTCGCCGGGAGCGGCGTGTTCGTCGATGCGGCTGCCTTCGACGAGCATACGGCTGTACTCGCCGGTCTGGCTGATCAACGGGAGCTCGCGCGGGTCGCGTTCCATGAGGGCGCGGAAGCGGGCGAGCCGGGCGATGAGGTCGTCGCGGACGTCGGTGGTGAGCTCGTCGGAGCAGGTGCGCTGGACGGTGATCGCGAGCCACTGGAGGGCGAGCTCCACCTCGATGGCGCGGCGGCGCAGGCGGTCGGCGGCACGGGCGTCGACGACGTCGGGGGCGGCGTCCTCGATGAGGAGGACGCACTCGTGGAGCCGGGCCAAGGCGCTGCGCAGCTGCTTGCGGGTGCGTTCGCTGCCGCCCACGGCGAGGTGGGCCTCGGCGGCGCGGACGACGGCGGCTAGGCGGGCGCGGAAGGCGCGGCGAACGCGCAGGAACTCGGCTTCGGCGTTGTGGCGCAGCAGGACGAACCGGACGACGGCGTTGGCGAGCACGCCGACGCCGAGGGCGATCAGCAGCTGCGGGACCTGCGCGAGGTGGGCCTGCAGGAACATCGGGAAGAAGAACAGGAAGAAGCCGATCGAGCCGAGCGCGGTGCCGCGGGGGCCGAAGCGCTGGGCGTAGACGGCGACGAAGATCAGCAGGACGAACACGATGCTGTCCATCGGCGGCAGCGCGGAGCCGAGGCTGGCGACGGTGATGGACGCGGCCCCGGTGAGGAACGCGAGCACGAGGGTGACGGCCTGGCCGCCGGGTGCCGGGTCGTTGACGGTGAACGCCGTCATCATCGCGGCGATGGCGCCGACCAGCATCACGGTGAGCGGGAAGTGCGCGGGCAGCAACGCGGCCACGGCGAGGATGATGCCGAGGACCGCGGAGCCGGCCAGCCGCAGCCGGACCAGGCCGGGGTCGGCGGCCGCCAGCCGGTCGAGGGCGGCGGTGCGGAAGTGGTTCATCGGGCGAGCAGCTCCCACTGGGCGAGGGTGGCGCGGCGGCCGTGGGTGGCGGTGATCCGCAGCCGGTAGTGCGGGTGGGCGGCCGGGGTGGCGAGCGCGAAGGGCCGGGTCTGGCGGCGCCAGCGGAACAGCTCGCCGTGGCGTTCGTCCAGTGTGGACCAGGTTTCGCCGTCGTCGGAGCCTTCGAGGACCCAGGCGCTGGGGTCGCCGCCGCGGGCGCCGGAGGTGAGCGTGTACAGCGTGACTTCGCGAGGCTCGCCGGTGACGGTGAACTCGATCGCCGGGGTGGCGCCGCGGAAGGTGACCTGGGTGCGGGTGGTGTCGTCGAAGAGCGCGTCGAGGTTCTTGGCGTCCTCACTGGTGGCGGTGCCGGTCAGGTCGGACACCGGTGCGGGGTGCTCGGCGGGTGGCGGCGGGGCGCCCCAGCCGGTCGGTTCGGTGGTGAGGTCGAAGACCAGTTCGGCGCCGCCGGCCAGGGTGGCGTGGGCGATGGTCGTGGCGTCGTGCGGTTCGCCGTCGACGGTGAGGCCGCGGACGTAGACGGTCTCGTCCGTGTTGCCGGGGGCGCGGATGACGAGCGTCTTGCCTTCGCCCAGGTGCACGGTCGCCTTCTCGAACAGCGGCGAGCCGATCGAGTAGCGCGGGCTGCCGACGGCGAGGGGGTAGAAGCCGAGGGCGCCGAACACCCACCACGCGGACATCTCGCCGTTGTCCTCGTCGCCGGGGTAGCCCTGGCCGAGCTCGCTGCCGAGGTAGAGGCGGCGGAGGACCTCGCGCACGACGCGCTGGGCCTTCGCGGGCGCGCCGGCGAGGTTGTAGATGTAGGGGATGTGGTGCGAGGGCTGGTTGGAGTGGCCGTACTGGCCCATGCGGACGTCGCGGGCTTCGGTCATCTCGTGGATGAGGCCGCCGTACGCGCCGGGGCGCCGCCCGGTCTCGGGGGTGGCGAAGAACTCGTCGAGCTTGGCTTCGAGGCCGGCGTTGCCGCCGTGCAGCGCCGCGAGGCCCGGGCCGTCGTGCGGTGCGGTGAAGGCCGTGTTCCACGCGTTGGTCTCGACGAAGTCGCCGCCCCACGCGGCCGGGTCGTAGCCCTCGGGCGCGAACTTGCGGCTGCCGTCGCGGTTGCGGCCCTGGAAGAAGCCGATCTTCGGGTCGAAGTGGTGAACGTAGTGCTTCGCGCGCTCGCGGAAGTAGGCGGCGTAGTCGGCGTACGTCCTCGCCCGCTGCCCGGAGCTTTCCCGGGAAAGCTCCGCGGAGAGGTTGGCGAGGCCGAAGTCGTTGATGCAGCCTTCGAGCGCCCACGAGAGTCCTTCGTGGACGGACGTCGGGGTGTAGCCGAGGAAGATCGACCGGTCGAGGCCCTTGCGGCCGACCGAGCGGTGCGGCGGGGTGACGGTGGCGTTCTTCAGCGCCGCGTCGTAGGCGGCCTCGACGTCGAAGTTGCGGACGCCCTTGAGGTAGGCGTCGGCGAAGGCGACGTCGGAGCTGGTGCCGGTCATCAGGTCCGCGTAGCCGGGTGAGGACCAGCGGGAGATCCAGCCGCCTTCGCGGTACTGCTGGACGAACCCGTCGACCATCCGGCCGCAGTGCGCCGGGGTGAGCAGCGCGTAGGCGGGCCAGGTGGTGCGGTAGGTGTCCCAGAAGCCGTTGTTGACGTACAGCTCGCCGTCGACGACCTTCGCGCCGGTGCGCCGGCGGGTGCTCGGCCACCGCCGGGGCACCACCGGGCTGGCGTGCCGGATGCCCTTCTCGGTGTTCTCGTGCGCGACGTTCGGGTACAGGAACAGCCGGTACAGGTTCGAGTAGAGCGTCGTCCGCTGGTCCTCGGTGGCGCCTTCGACCTCGACGCGGCCGAGCTGCTCCTGCCAGAGGGCGCGTGCCTGGTCGCGGACCTGCTCGAACGTCGTCCCGGCGGGGATCTCCAGCTCGAGGTTGCGCTTGGCCTGCGCGAGGCTGATCAGCGACGTCGCGATCCGCAGCGTCGCGTCGGGACCGTCGAACTCGAAGTAGCCCGAGACGCGCCGCCACGGCGGGACCCGGACCTTGGCGCCGCGGGTGGCCGGGGCGTCGGTCACCCCGTAGAAGAACATCCGGCGCGCGCCGGCGGACAGGCGGCTGCGGACCCGGGTGTACCCGGCGATCACGCCGGTGTCGGCGTTCAGGCGGAGGCGGCCGCGGTTGGCGACGTTGTCGAACAGCAGCCAGCCGTGCTTGTCGGGGAACGTGAACCGCAGGATCGCCGCGTGGGAGGTCGGCGCGAGGTCGGCGGTCATGCCGTTGGCGAACCGGACGCCGTAGTGGTGCGGCGAGTCGGTCTCGTCCTCGTGGGAGAAGGCCAGGGCGCGCTTGCGGCGGTGGCGCTCGACCGGGCCGGTGCCGGGCATGACGTGGAAGGTGTGCCGGTCGCCCATCCACGGGCTGGGCTGGTGGCTCAGCGCCAGTGCCTGCAGCGCCGGGCGGTTTTCGGCGTCGTTGTGGCGGTGGTAGGAGTAGATCCAGTTGGTGACGCCGGCGTCGGTGACCGGGGTCCAGAAGTTGAACCCGTGCGGCACCGCCGTCGCGGGGAAGTTGTTGCCGCGGGAGAAGTCGCCGCTGGAGTGCGTGCCGCGGGTGGTGCGGACGAAGTCGACCGGGTCCCTGGACGGCTCGGGGCGTTCGGCGACGCGGACGTCGTCGATCCACCCGGTGATCTCCTCGCCGGGCGACGCCGTCCGCAGCACGACGCGGCTGATCCGGCGGCCCGCGAACGCCCCGAGCGGGCGCCGGACGAGGTTCCACTGGTCCACCCACAGCGTCTTGTCGTCCACCGGGTCGAAGCCGGCGGTCGTGCCGTCGGCGAACTCGACGTCGAGGGCGACCCGGGTGGCGTGGTAGGCGGGGATCTCCCCGTCGGACCGGGGGAAGACCACATAGGACAGCTCGGTGTGCCCGGTGACCGGGACATCGAGGTCGAACAGGACACTGCGCGGGCGGTCGGTGTAGCGCAGGGCCTTGGCCCCGGTGAAGCCGACGCCGGTCTTGGCCGTGGGGGAGCGGTCCGGGCCGCTGTCGACCGTCAGGGCGGAGTCCACCGGCTGCGGGTCACCGGTTTCGAAAGACGAGAAGAACACGGCGTCGGACATGCGCACACCGTATCGGCCGAACGGCGTAGCGTGTGCTCGACGCGGGGGGAGGTGCCCGGTGAGCACGCACACCGTCCGGCACGAGGGTGCCGAGCTGCGCTACGAGCTGCGGGGCGACGGCCCGCTCCTGCTGCTGATCGCCGGCCGCGGCGGCTACCGCGCCCGCTACGCCGAGCTCGCGTCGCGGCTCGCCGGCACGCACACGGTCCTCACCTACGACCGGCGCGGCCAGGGCAGCGACTTCGACATGGGCCAGCAGGCGCGCGACGCGGCCGCCGTCATCCGCGCCGCCCGCCCGGCGCGTCCCCGGGCGGCGGTGTTCGGCCAGGGCGCGGGCGGCTCGGTCGCGTTCGAGCTCGCCGCCCAGGTCCCCGACGTCGTGACCGAGCTGGTGGTCCACGAAGCCCCGGCGATCACCCTGCTGCCGGACGCGCCCAAGTGGCTGGCGCTCGCCCGCCGGGTCCGGGCCACCCACGAGCAAGAGGGCCTCGGCGCGGCGCTGGCCCTGGCCGGCCTGTCCCCGGCCGACTTCCCGGACACCGCGGCCGCCGAGCTGTTCCTGACCCGCGAGTTCCCGGCGGTGGTCCTGCACACCCCCGACCTCGACACGGTCCGCCGCACGGGCATCCCGGTGGTCACGGCGGCGGGGGAGACCAGCCGCGACACGTGCCTGGAGCAGTCGGCCCGGATCCAGGCGGAACACCTCGCGTGCCAGTACACGAAGTTCCCGGGTGGCCACCAGGGCTTCGAGTCCGACGCGGACGCCTTCGCCCCGGCACTGGGCACGACACTGGCCCGGCTCCGCCGCCTCTGACCGGCCCTCCAGGTACGCGAACCGACTGTCTGGGTACGCGAGCCGGCTGTCTGGGCGGCTGCCGAACTGCCAGCGGTGCACGGGAGCCGCCCGGGCGGTGTTGCGCCGCCACCGTGAACGCAGGGAGGCCCTCCCCGCCGAACCGGCGAGGAGGGCCTCCGCTGAACCCCGGGACTAGATCTTCGCGCACTGCCCCGCGGACGGGCCGCGGACGGTGTTCGGCAGGTCGTAGTCCGTCGGCGCCGGCGAGTTGGCCGCGCAGGCCAGCGGGCCGCCGATGGTGCTCGACGTCAGCACCGGCCCGTGGTTGCCGGTCAGCGCGACCGGGCCACCCACCTGGGTCAGCTCGATCGACACCGGCCCGGTCGCCCCGGTGATCGCCACCGGGCCACCGACCTTCGTGCGGTTCAGCACGACCTGGGCGGCGCCGGTCGCCGCCAGCGGGCCCTTGATCTCACCGCCCCGGACCACCAGCGACGCGCCGGGAGCGACGGTCACCGGTCCCGACACCGTCGCGTCCTGCAGGCACACCGTCCCGCTCGACACGGTGAGCGGCCCGGACGACGCGCCGGTGATCGTGCGAGTGCAGGAGGCGTCCGGCTTGCCCAGCAGCTCGAACTCGGCCAGCTGCGCCGGGGCGCCGGTGCTGGTCGCGGTCACTTCGAGCTTGTAGTAGGCGTAGTGCGCCGGGTTGGCCACCTTGAACGCGCGGGTCTGCTGCCGCCAGCTGAACGCCTGGTTCGCCTGCTGGTCGGCCACCGCCCAGGTCTTGCCGTCGTAGGAGCCCTTCAGCGTCCAGCTCTTCGGGTCGCCCGCACCGGTCTGGGACGTCAGCGTGTAGTGCGTGACGGCCTCGTCGGTGTTGTCGAGCTGGTACTGCAGGGCGCCGGTGACGGCGGCCTGGGTGCGCGAGGTGTTGTCGAGCAGCGCGTCCACGTTGGAACCGTCCGAAGTGGACAGCGTGCCCCTGCCGGCGCCGGTCTCGTCGTGCAGTGGCGTCGGAACGGCGTTGTCCTTGGTGATGGACGTCGGCGCGTCGTTCGGGCCGGTACCCCACTTCGAGGGGTTCGGGCCCATGTCGAAGTCGATGACCCCGCCGCGAGCGATGACGTCCTGCGGCAGCGACGTCGAGGAGTACGCCTTGCCGTTGACCTTCACACCCTGGACGTAGACGTTCTTCGCGTTGTTCTTCGGCGCGTTGATCACCAGGTTCTTGCCGCCGGCCAGGTGGATCGTGGCCTTCTTGAACAGCGGCGACCCGATCGCGTAGTTCGGGCTGCCCATCTGCAGCGGGTAGAAGCCCAGCGCGCTGAAGATGTACCACGCGGACATCTCGCCGTTGTCCTCGTCGCCCGCGTAGCCCTGCCCGATCTCGGCGCCGTTGTAGAGCCGCGACAGCGCTTCACGGACCTTCGCCTGGGTCTTCGACGGCTGACCCGCGTAGTCGTACATGTAGAGCAGGTGGTGCGCCGGCTGGTTGGAGTGGCCGTACTGGCCCATCCGCACGTCCCGCGCCTCCCGCATCTCGTGGATCACGCCCCCGTAGGAACCCGGGTAGTTGGCGGTCTCCTGGTCGGCGAAGAACTGGTCCAGCTTGTTCGCCAGGCCCGCCTGACCGCCGTAGAGGTTGGCCAGGCCCTTGCCGTCCTGCGGCACGGTGAACGCCATGCCCCAGCCGTCGGTCTCGGTGTAGTCCCCGCCCCACGAGCGCGGGTCGTACTGGTCCTTGGTCTTGGTGAACTTGCCGCTCGCGTCCTTGCCCTGGAAGAACCCGGTGCTCGGGTCGAACAGGTTCACGTACTGCTGGGCGCGGCTGGTGAAGTACTCGTAGTTCTCCTGGTACTCCGCCTTGCGCGGGTCGTTCGGCGCGGCTTCGTCGGCCAGCTTCTTCGACAGGTTGGCGATGCCGAAGTCGTTGACGTAGCCCTCGATCGCCCACGAGAAGCCCTCGCTGGCGGTGTTGGGCGTGTAGCCGAGGAAGATGCCCTGGTCCAGGCCCTTGCGGCCGACCGCCGAGTTCGGCGGGGTGACCGTGGCGTTCTTCAGCGCCGCGTCATAAGCCGACTTCACGTCGAAGTTCTTGACGCCCTTGAGGTAGGCGTCGGCGAACGCGACGTCGGAGCTGGTGCCGGTCATCAGGTCCGCGTAGCCGGGGGAGGACCAGCGCGCGATCCAGCCGCCGTCGCGGTACTGCTGCACGAACCCGTCGACCATCTTCCCGGCCATGTCCGGCGTGAGCAGCGAGTACGCCGGCCACGTCGTGCGGTAGGTGTCCCAGAAGCCGTTGTTGACGTACATCTGGCCGTCGACCACCTTCGACCCGGTCTGGGTCACGGTGTCCGCGCCGGTCTTGGGCGACACGGGGCTCGCGTACTTGTACGCGGGCTTGTCGGCGGTGCCGGTGTTCTCGAACTGCGAGTTCGGGTAGAGGAACAGCCGGTAGAGGTTCGAGTAGAGCGTCGTGAGCTGGTCCTTCGACGCGCCCTCGACCTCGATCACCTTCAGCTGGTCGTCCCACGCCTTCTGCGCCGCGTCGCGCACGGTGTCGAAGGTCGCGGCCGGGGCGATCTCCTGGGCGAGGTTCTTCTTCGCCTGGTCGACGCTGATCAGCGACGTCGCGATCCGCATGTTCACGGTCTTGTCGGCGCCCGCGTCGAACCGCAGGTAGCCGGTGACGTTGTCGCGGCCCTGGCCGGTCAGCTTGCCCCCGGCGGTGACGGGCTTGTCGAACGTCGCGTAGACGAACATCCGGCCCGCCCCGGCGTACACGTTGGTCTCGGTGTAGCCCGAGAGCGTCCCGTTGGCCGGGTCGAGGGTGAGCCCCGCGGAGTTGTTGACGCTGTCGAAGATCAGGCTCGAGTCCGCGCCCGGGAACGAGAACTTCATCATCGCCGCGTGGTCGGTCGGCGCGATCTCGGTCTTGATCCCGTTCTCGAACTGGACGCCGTAGTAGTGCGCCCGCGCGACCTCGTCGCTGTGCTTGAACGGCAGCGCCCGCTTGTCGCGGTTGGCGTCGGGCACCCCGGCGGCCGCGGACGGCATCACCTGGAACGCCTGCCGGTCGCCCATCCACGGGCTCGGCTCGTGGCTCACGCTGAACGCCTGCAGCTGCGGGAGGTTCTGCGCGTTGTTCTGGGTGCTGTAGTTGTAGAGCCAGCTGCCCGAGCCGGCGTCGGTGACCGGGGTCCAGAAGTTGAACCCGTGCGGCACCGCCGTCGCCGGGAAGTTGTTGCCCCGGGAGAAGGTGCTGTTGGCCATCGTGCCCCGGGTGGTGACCACGTTGTCGCTCGGGCGGGTGCTCGCGGGCGGCGTCGGGGTCGCCGACACCTTCACGTCGTCGAGCCAGCCCTGCAGCGAGCCCGGGCCGTTCGGGTTGTCGTAGCCGACGAGGATCCGGTCGATCGTCTTGCCCTTGGCGACCTGCCCGATCGCCGAGCGCACCAGGTTCCACTGGTTGGCGTAGAGCACCTTCGAGGCGCCCTGGCCTTCCGGGGTCAGCGGGAAGCCGTACTGGTCGGTCGCGCCGAGGTTGCGCAGGTAGGTGCCGTCGGTGAAGGCGAGGTCGATCGCGACGTTGGTGCTGGGGTACTTCAGGTCGCCGGTGATGAACTGCGGCTGCACCTTGTACGAGAGCTCGGTCGACGCCACGACCGGCACGTTCACGTCGAAGATCTTGTTGTACGACCAGCCGTGGCCGGCCTCGGTCTGGCTGCCCGAGTAGCGGAACGCCTTCATCCCGGTGAAACCGACGCGGTTCTTGTTCGTATACCCGCTCGTCGGGCCGGAGTCGGTGAAGCTGCGCATGTTCGGCAGCGGCGGCGGCGCCGGGTCGTCGTTGGCCAGCAGCAGCTCCGAGACCTGCAGGATCGGGCCGCCGTTGTTGCGCGTGACGTCGAGCCGGTAGTACTTGTACGCGGCGCTCGGCGCGGCCAGCTTGTAGTCCTTCTGCTGGAACCGCGCGGTGAACGCCTGGTCGGTCTGCTTGTCCAGGTCCGTCCACGCGCTCGCGTCGTTCGAGCCCTGCAGCGTCCAGTCCTTGGGGTCGCGCTCGTCGAAGTCGTTGGCCGAGGAGATCGCGTAGTGGGTGATCGACGTCGGCTCCGACAGCGTGACCTGCGCCCACGCCGTCGGGTCCCAGGACAGCCACTTCGTGTCGGTGGTGCCGTCGAAGAGGTTCGACACCACTTCGCCGCCGTCGGTGTTCTCGCTGCTGGCGCTGCTCTCGGTGACCTTGCCGCGGATGTCACCGGGGATCGCGGTGCCGTTCGCGCCGTTCACGCCGAAGGCGCGCGGCTTGCCGGCGGCGTCCGTGTCGACGGTGTCGGTCCACGTCGGCTGGACGTCACCCGGCTCGAAGGAGGACGAGAAATCGGCGGGGAGGGCTTCTTCGGCCGCGGACGCCGTCGCGGGGAGGGCGACCAGGCCGGCGGCGACCACGGCGGCGGTCACCAGGAAAGCGACCGGCGGTCTGGCGCTTCGGGGCATCATTGCTCCAAGCTCTGGAGGGATGAACAAGGGCACCGCGCGGGCGGGACCCAGCGGCGCCCAGGAAGACAAACGCGCGGGTGACATCGATGTCAAGACCGGTCGGCAAACCTGGCCAGAACTGGACAACCGAGGGGAACTCCCAACCCATGAGAACAGTCCGGATCTTCACCGCCGTCGTCACATTGACCCTCGCCACCGCGGGTTTCACCCCGGTGGCCGCCACCGCTGCGCCGGACTCCACCGTCCGGCCCACCACCGCCTGCGGCGACTTGGTCCGCGGGTTCGCCCTCCCGGGCGCCGCCACGCACGTCACCTCGGCGGCCGTCGTCGCCGCGACCGCCACCGACCCCGAGTACTGCGGCGTGCGGGGTTACGTCGAGCCCGCTGTCCGCTTCGACCTTCGGCTGCCCACCAAGACCTACGCCGGCCGCTACCTGCAGTACGGCTGCGGCGGCTTCTGCGGCATCGTCAACCCGCCCGCCTTCGCCGACTGCGACCTGCCCCACGGTGGCGACGTCGCGGTCGCCGCCACCGACGACGGCCACGTCGGCACGACCCCGGCCGTCGTCGACGACGGCAGCTGGGGTCAGCACGACCAGGCCGCGCGCGACGACTTCGAGTTCCGCGCACCCCACGTCGTCTCGCGCGCCTCGAAGGCGATCATCCGGGCGTTCTACGGCGCCCCGCCGAAGAAGTCCTACTTCACCGGCTGCTCCGACGGCGGCCGCGAAGGCCTCCTGCTGGCCCAGCGCTACCCGGCCGACTTCGACGGCATCGTCGCCGGCGCCCCCGCCGGGTACTGGGGACCGCTGCTCGGCGTTTACCAGACGTGGCTCGCGCGCGTGAACACCGCCGCCGACGGCAGCCCCGTGCTCACCGCCGCGAAGCTGCCCGCCCTGCACGCCGCCGTCCTCGCCGCCTGCGACCGCCTCGACGGGCTCACCGACGGCCAGCTCGACGACCCGCGCGCCTGCCACTTCGACCCGGCGAAACTGACCTGCACCGGCCCGGACACCCCGGCCTGCCTGACCCCCGCGCAGGTCGGCGTCGTCCGCAAGCTCTACGCACCGCCCACCGACGCCCACGGCACGCTGCTCTACCCCGGCGGCCAGCAGCCCGGGTCGGAGCTGTCGTGGGCCGGGTGGATCATCGGCGTGCCCGAGACCGGCGGCGTCTCCTTCGCCCGCAGCCTCGCCGACAACTACCTCAAGTACCTCGGCTACCCGATCGGCGCCCCGGCGTCGAAGGTCGACGACTTCGCCTTCACCAAGCGCGAGTTCGACCGGCTCACCCCGGTCGGCGTCCGGTACGACGCGATGAGCCTCGACCTGTCGGCGTTCCAGCGCCGCGGCGGAAAGCTCGTGCTGTGGCACGGCTGGGCCGACGAGGCCATCCCGCCGGCCGGCACGCTCGACTACTACCAGCGGCTCACCCGCGGCCACGCCCAGGACTTCGCGCGGCTGTTCATGGTCCCGTCGCTCTACCACTGCGGCGGCGGCACGACGCTCACCGAGTTCGACCCGCTGAAGGAGCTGGTCGCCTGGGTCGAACGCGGCACCACGCCCACGAAGGTGACCGCGACCGGCCGCGACGCCGCCGGGAACGTCACCCGCACCCGCCCGGTGTTCACCTACCCGCAGCGCGCGGTCTACGACGGCAGCGGCAGCGTCGACGACGCGGCCAACTTCCGCCCGGCTCCGCCCGCCTCGCCGGTCCGGGACGTCGTCGACTGGGCCGGCAACGGGCTGTACGCGATCCCGGGGCCGGTGGCCCGGTAAACCGGTCACGCGGGTCCGGCGTCGTCGCTAAGGTCACGATCATGACGACGCCGGACCCCGCCGACCGAGTACTTTCCCGCGCCTCCCTCGCCGAGGGTGACCCCACCCGGTGGTTCGACGAGCTCTACACCGCCGCCGCCCGCGGCGAGGCCGAGGTGCCGTGGTCCCGCGGCACGCCCAACACCGATCTGGCCGCCTGGACGCCTCCTGGTGAAGGCCGCCGGGCGCTGGTGGTGGGCAGTGCCCTGGGCGACGACTCGGAACTGCTGGCTTCGGCGGGCTGGGCGGTGACGGGCTTCGACGTCGCCCCGACGGCGGTCGAAGCCGCCCGCGCCCGGTTCCCGGAGTCCGCGGTGGACTACGTGGTGGCGGACCTGCTGAAGCCGCCGGGGGAGTGGCACCAGGCGTTCGACCTGGTCGTGGAGATCATGAACATCCAGGCGATGCCCCGAGACTTCCGCCCCGCGGCGCTGAGGTCCCTGGCCGGGTTCCTCGCGCCCGGCGGCACGCTGATCGTGTCCGAGGTCGCGGAGGAGAACTTCGACATGGCGACGTGGGTGAGCCCACCGTGGCCGTTCAGCCGCGAAGAGGTCGAGTCGGCCGCCCAGGACGGCGTCAAGCTGGTCACCCTGGAGCGCATCCGTGACGGCGCCCGCCACTGGGCCGAGTTCACTCGCTGACACCGCCCCTCAGTTCAGCAGTCCGCGAGGAACCTCGACAGCACACGGGTCCCGAAGCGCAGGCCCTCGACCGGGACCCGCTCGTCCACCCCGTGCGCCATCGCCCGGTACGGGAAGCCCTTCGGCAGCCACAGCGGAGCGAACCCGTAGTTCACGATCCCCAGCTGCGCGAACGCCTTCGCGTCCGTCCCACCGCCCAGGCAGTACGGCACCACCACCGCCTCGGGGTCCTCCGCGCGCAGAGCGGCGGCCATCGCGGAGAACCACGGCGAGTCCACCGGCGCCTGCACCGGCGGCTGGTGCGCGACGAACTCCCGCGTCACGCCCTCGCCGAGCAACCCGTCCAGCACCGCGAACAGCTCGTCCTCGGTGCCCGGCAGCACCCGCACGTCCACCTGCGCGGTCGCCGTCGACGGGATCACGTTCACCTTGTACCCCGCGTCCAGCATCGTCGGAGTGGTGCTGTTGCGGACCGTCGGCACCACCAGCGAACCGGCCGGGCCCAGCGCGGCCACCGTAGCGTCCACATCGGAAAAGTCCGCCGGGACACCCAACGCCGTGCCCGTCCGCTCCAGGAACGCCCGCACCGCCGGGGTCAGCGTCACCGGCCAGCGGTGCGCGGCGATCCGGTGCAGCGCGCCCACCAACCGGGTGACGGCGTTCTCGTCGTTGGGCCGCGACCCGTGCCCGGCCCGGCCCCGCGCGGTCAGGCGCAGGTGCGCGGTCCCGCGCTCGGCCGTCCCGACCGGGTAGAGGTGCACGTCGCGGCCGTCGGCCGCCGGCACGTGGTAGGTGTAGCCGCCCGACTCGCTGATGGCGGCTTCGCAGCCTTCGAACAGCTCCGGGTGCGAGGCGACCAGCCAGTGCGCGCCCCACTCGCCGCGGTCCTCCTCGTCGGCGACGAACGCCAGCACCAGCTCACGCCGCGGCCGCAGCCCGCCGGCCAGCGCGGCGAGCACCATCGCCACGAAGTCCTTCATGTCGGTCGCGCCGCGGCCCCACAGGTAGCCGTCGCGGACCTCGCCGGAGAACGGGTCCACCGACCAGTCCGCGGCGTCCGCCGGCACGACGTCCAGGTGACCCTGCACCAGCAGCGCGGGCAGCGACGGATCGGTCCCGGGCACGCGCGCGACCACGCTGGCCCGGCCGGGTGCGGCCTCGAGGATCTTCGACGGGATGCCGAGCGCGTCCAGGAACGCCGCCACGTACTCCGCGGCCGGGCGCTCCGGGTTGGCGTCGTTGTTCCCGCGGTTGGTCGTGTCGAACCGGATCAGGTCCGCGCACAGCTCGATGACGTCAGCCATAGATGCCCTGCACCGCCCCGGCCGCGATCGCCGTGACGACCTTGAACGCCTTCATCGCCTCGGTCATGTTCACCGCGTCGAAGCCGACTCGCCGCGTGCCGATCTGCTCCACCGTCGGGATCACCGCCGTCGCCTGCGCCAGGTGGCTCGCGTCGAACTCCACCTCGATCCGGTGCGCCCGGACCTGCCGCTCCTCGCGCCCGGCCCGCGCCATCGCGTCGGCCGCCGCGCCGGTCAGCAGGTCCGCCGTGCGCGCCGGCGGCAGGCAGATCGCCGCGTACCGGCTCACGCACTCCTTCACCTGGACCAGCTCCGCCTCCGGAGCGTAATCACGGGCGTCCTCGCACGTTTCGTCGTCACCCGAAACGAGCAGGACCGGGACGCCGTACTCGGCGGCCATCGCCGCGTTCAGCCGTCCCTCGCTCGCCGGGACGTCGTCCAGCCACACCCCGGTGATCTGGTTCTCCAGGTAGGTGTGGGAAAGGACCCCGTCGAACCCGGCGCCGGCGTGGTAGCCCAGGAACACGACACCGTCCACACCGGAATCGACGCCCTGCATCATCGACAGCGGCTTGTGCCGCCCGGTCAGCATCCGCGCCCGCGGGTCCAGGTCCTCCAGCAGCAGGTTCCGCTGCGACGAGTGCGCCTCGTTGACCAGCACGTCCCCGGCCCCGGCCTCGAACAGCCCGGCCAGCACCGCGTTGACGTCGCCGGTGAACAGCCGCCGGAAGCGGTCCCACTGCGGCGAACCGGGCACGACGTCGTCGGTCCAGGTGACGCCGGTGGCGCCCTCCATGTCCGCCGAGATCAGGATGCGCATGCCCGGCACTTTAACCAGACCGCCGCGGCCCCCGACACGGATCCCCGATCACGGTGCGTAGTCGAACGCGATCGATAACGATCGGACACCTGCCGAGGCGGCAACATATTGCGCGGTTGTGGCGGTATGTGGTTACTTCTCGTCCTTGGGGAGGCTTCACAGCGAGAACGATGGGGTGGTTTTTGGTGCATTTCCCACGCAGAATCGGCCGGTTGGGCCGTGTCGGCGCGGTCGTCGCGGCCGCGACGCTGGCGGCGATCCCGCTAGCCCTGCCGGCCCAGGCCCAGCAGGCCAAGGTGCTGCGGGTCGCGCTGACCACCGGCATCGACCACCTGAACCCGTTCACCGCCGTGCTCGCCGCGTCCACGCAGATCGGCCGGTTCACCTACGAGTTCCTCACCGTCCCGGACGCCGCGAAGGCCGAGGCCTCGCCCGCGCTCGCCGAGTCCTGGACGCCGTCGGCGGACAAGCTGACCTGGACGTTCAAGATCCGCGGCGGCGTCAAGTGGAGCGACGGGCAGCCGGTGACCGCCAAGGACGCCGCGTTCACCTTCAACCGCATGCTCAGCGACGAGGACGCCCGCACCGCCAACGGCAACTACGTCGGCAACTTCGAGACGGTCACCGCCCCCGACGACACCACCCTCGTCATCAAGACGAAGACCGTGCAGGTCAACATGAACCTGCTCGACGTGCCGATCGTGCCCCAGCACATCTGGGAAGGCGTCAAGGACCTCAAGGACCCCTCGACCGACGACCTCAAGATCGCCGGTGTCTCCGACGGGCCGTTCCAGGTCACCGAGTACAAGCCGAACGAGTACGTCAAGTTCAAGGCCAACAAGGACTACTGGCGCGGCGCCCCGAAGGTCGACGAACTGCAGCTGCTGCAGTTCAAGGACACCGAAGCCGCCGTCAACGCGCTCAAGCAGGGCGAAGTCGACGTCATCAACCGGCTCAACCCCAACCAGTTCGCCGCGCTGCAGGGCCAGGACGGCATCACCACCAACGCCGCTCCCGGCCGCCGCTACGACGAGCTCGCGATGAACTTCGGCGTCACCGACAGCTCGAACAACCCCATCGGTGACGGCAACCCCGTCCTCAAGGACATCAACGTCCGCAAGGCGATCACCCAGGCCGTCGACACCCAGTCGCTGGTGGACAAGGTGCTCAAGGGCCTCGGCCAGGTCGGCGGCGGCGTCGTGCCCCCGGTCTACAGCGCCTACCACTGGGACCCCAGCGACAGCGAAAAGGTCAAGTTCGACCTCGCCGCCGCCAACGCCACCCTCGAGCAGGCCGGCTACAAGAAGGGCGCCGACGGCGTCCGCACCGCCCCCGGCGGCGCCAAGCTGGAGCTGCGCCTGACCGGGCACTCCAACCGCAGCTACGACCAGGGCGTCTCGCAGTACGTCAGCGGCTGGCTCAAGGACATCGGCATCACCGTCAAGCAGGACCTCGTCTCCGACGACGAGCTGTCCGACCGCACCGCCACCGGCAAGTACGACCTCGCCATCGGCGGCTACGGCACCAACCCCGACCCGGACTACGCGCTCTCGCTGCACACCTGCGCCGCGCGTCCCTCCGCGGACGGCAAGGGCGGCAGCACCGACACGTTCTTCTGCGACGCGGCCTACGACGACCTGTACAAGAAGCAGCTGACGGAGACCGACGACGCCAAGCGCGCCGGCTACGTCAAGCAGGCCCAGGCCCGGCTCTACAGCCAGTTCCCGACGATCGTGCTCGACTACCAGAACGCGCTCGAGGCCTACCGCTCCGACAAGTTCTCCGCCTTCACCACCCAGCCGCAGCCCAAGGGCGCGATCCTCGAGCAGACCGGCTACTGGGGCGTCTACGGCGCCACCCCGGCCGGCGACCAGGCGAGCGCCGACGCCGGCAGCAGCGGCACCGTCGTGTGGATCGTCGTGGGCGCGATCGTCGTGGTGATCATCGTCGTCGGTGGCGTGATCATCAGCCGCCGCAACAAGACCTCCGAGGACCGCGAGTAAGCATGACCGCCCCCGAACAAGCCGCGGTGCTCGTCGACCCCGACGAGCACCGCGGCGGGACCGGCACCGGCCGGTTCTTCCTCAAGAAGCTCCTCGAAGCGGTCATCAGCATCGTCCTGGTGATCGTGCTGTTCTTCTTCCTCTTCCGGATGCTGCCCGGCGACCCGGTCGCCGCCATGACCCGCGACCGCGCCACCAGCCCCCAGCAGATCGCCGAGCTGCGCGAGAAGATGGGCGTCGACAAGCCCATCTTCGTCCAGTTCGGCCAGTACTTCTGGGACCTGCTGCACGGCGACCTGGGCGAGTCCCGGCTGCTCAACAACGGCCGCCCGGTCGCCGCCATGATCGGCGAACGGCTCTGGCCGACCATCCTGCTCGTCGGCAGCGCCACCGTCCTCGCCGTCATCATCGGCCTGTGGCTGGGCATCCGCGCCGCCTGGCGCCGCGACAGCCTCTTCGACCGCGCCCAGACCGGCATCGCGCTGACCCTCTGGTCGGTCCCGCAGTTCTGGCTCGGCCTGATGCTGCTCGTGGTCACCAACGGCCTGTTCCCCAGCCGCGGCATGCACTCCCCGGACGCCGCGCCCGACGTCCTCTCCCAGACCCTCGACGTCCTGCACCACCTGGTGCTGCCGTGCGTGACGCTGCTGGCGGTGTTCTACGCCCAGTACATGCTGATCATGCGGTCGTCGCTGCTGGGGGAGATGAACGCCGACTACCTCACCACCGCCCGCGCCAAGGGCCTGCGCGACGACCTCGTCCGCAAGCGCCACGCCGTCCCCAACGCGCTGCTGCCGACCACCACGCTGGTGTTCATGCAGTTCGGCGCGGTCGTCGCGGGCGCGGTCACCGTCGAGGCCGTGTTCAGCTGGCCCGGCCTCGGCCAGCTCACCTACGACGCGCTGCACGGCCCCGACCTGCCGGTGCTGCAAGGCGTGTTCACCGTGCTGGCTAGCGCGGTGGTGCTGATGAACCTGCTCGCGGAGCTGCTCTACCGCGTGCTCGACCCCAGGGTGCGTACCTCATGACCACCGCCGAGACGCCACGGCAGATCGCGTGGAGCCGCCGCCGCGCGTCGATCGCCCGGACCTGGCACGAGTTCGCCGCGCAGCGCGCCGCGCTCATCGGGCTGATCCTGCTCGGCGCCACCGTCGTCGTCGCCCTGCTGCTGCCGCTGATCAGCGACGAAACCGGCCTCGACGTCACCAAGGCGACCGGGCAGCCGCTGTCCCCGCCGACGAGCGAGTTCTGGCTCGGCACCGACAACTTCGGCCGGTCCGTGCTGCTGATGACCGTCTGGGGCAGCCGGATCTCCCTGCTCGTCGGGTTCTCCGCCGCGCTGCTGTCGGTCATCATCGGCACGCTCATCGGCATCACCGCCGCGCACTTCGGCGGCTGGGTGTCGGCCACGCTCCTGCGGTTCACCGACTTCTTCCTGGTCTTGCCGTCGCTGATCCTCGCGATCGCGCTCTCGGCGGTGCTGCCCAAGGGCGTCGGCACGATCATCATCGCCATCGGCCTCACCGCGTGGCCCAGCACCGCCCGCCTGGTCCGCGCGCAGACCCTCACCATCGAAAGCCGCCCCTACATCGAGCGGTCCCACGCCCTCGGCGGCGGCCACCTGCACGTGATCGGCAAGCACGTCCTGCCCGGCGTCATGCCGCTCGTGCTGGCCAACACCACGCTCGTGGTCGGCAACTCCGTCATCGCCGACGCGACCTTGTCGTTCCTCGGCGTCGGCGACCCCAATTCCGTCACCTGGGGCCTGGTGCTCGAAAGCGCGCTCAACAACGGCGCCATCAGCCGCGGCGCCTGGTGGAACGTGCTCCCGCCCGGCATCGCGATCGTGCTCGTCGTCCTCTTCTTCACCCTGGTCGGCCGGGGACTGGAGACCGTGCTCAACCCGAGGTTGAAGAAGTGACCACCCCGCTGCTGCAGCTCAAGGACCTCAACGTCACCTACGCGGTCGGCGAGCAGGACGTCCCCGCCGTCCGCGGCGTCAGCCTCACCCTCGACCCCGGCGGCACCCTCGGCGTCGCGGGCGAGTCCGGCTCGGGCAAGTCCACCGTCGCGATGAGCGTCCTGCGCCTGCTGCCGCGCACGGCGAAGATCACCGGTGAGATCGTCCTCGACGGCGAAGACGTCACCGCCATGAAGTGGGGCCGCCTGCGCGCGGTCCGCTGGGCCGAGGCGTCGGTGGTGTTCCAGGGGGCCATGCACGCCCTCAACCCGGTCCGCAAGATCGGCGACCAGATCGCCGAGCCCCTGCGGCTGCACCCGCCGTCGGGGAAGCCCCTGACCGACGCCGAAGTCGACGCCCGCGTCGCCGAGCTGCTCACCCAGGTCGACCTGCCCCCGGGCCGCGCCGGCGCCTACCCGCACGAGCTGTCCGGTGGGCAGAAGCAGCGCGTCATGATCGCGATGGCGCTGGCCTGCTCGCCCCGGCTGATCATCGCCGACGAGCCGACCACCGCCCTCGACGTCATCGTCCAGGCGCAGGTCCTCGACCTGCTTTCGCGGCTGGTCGCCGAGCAGGACATCGGCCTGATCATGATCAGCCACGATCTGTCCGTGCTCGCCGCCACCTGCAAGCGCATCGCGGTGATGTACGACGGGCAGATCGTCGAGGAAGGCCCCAGCGCCGAGGTGATGGCCGCCCCGAAGCACGAGCACACCCGGGCGCTCGCGGCGGCGTTCCCGACGGTCGGCGACCCCGTGTCGCGCTTCGCCCCGGCCACCAGCACGCCGCTGCCACCCGAACCTCCGGAACGGGCGGTGGGAGAGCCGCTGCTGGCCGCGGAGAACCTGCGGGTGTCCTTCCGCGACCGCACCGGCAAGCGGATCGACGCCGTCGCCGGGGTCGACCTCACGGTGGCGCGGGACGAGATCGTCGCTCTGGTCGGGCAGTCCGGCTCCGGCAAGACCACGCTCGCCCGCACCCTGCTCGGCCTGCAGAAACCCGACTCCGGCGTCGTCCGGTACGCCGGGAACCCGGTGCCCTCCGGCGGTGCCGGGCTCAAGGCGTACCGCCGTCAGGTCCAGCTCGTCCTGCAGGACCCGACCAGTGCGCTCAACCCGGCCCACACGGTGTACGAGGCCGTCGCCGAAGGGCCGCGGATCCACAAGCTGGCCGACGAGCGCGCGGTCGTCCACCGCGCCCTGGAGGCCGCGGAACTGCGGCCGGCGGAGAAGTACGCCGACCGGCTGCCGCACCAGCTCTCCGGCGGCCAGCGCCAGCGCGTCGTCATCGCCGGGGCGCTCGCCCTGGAGCCGTCGGTGGTGGTGGCCGACGAGCCGGTCGCGTCACTCGACGCCTCCGTGCGCGGCGAGATCCTCGGGCTGCTGCTGCGGCTGCGCCGCGAGCTGGGCCTGGCGGCGCTGGTGATCACCCACGACCTCGGCCTGGCCTGGAACATCGCCGACCGCGTCGCGGTGATGTACCGCGGCGAGCTCGTCGAAACCGGGACGGTGGAACAGGTCCTGCTCGACCCGCAGCACGAGTACACGAAGTCCCTGCTGGCCGCGTTGCCCGGTGGGACCGCCCAGCGACGCACCGTCGCGAGCTGACCCCGCCGGGACACCGGAAAACCGACACTGCGGAAAGCCCGCCCGGGCGCAGTGTGTAACCTCCGAACGGAAATGGCGACCACCACCGACCCCGCGCAGACGCCCTCGGCCACGCTGGCCGAGCGGCTCCTCACGCCTTCGCGATTCCCGTACCGCACCATCGCGATGGGCACGGTCGGGAGCACCCTGCTCATGCTCGCCGCGTTCGGCGCCGGCGGCATCCTGATCAAGGACCCCGTGCTCGGCCACGGCCCGCTCTCGTGGATCCGCTACGGCCACGGGCGCATGCTCGCCAACGCCGTCCTCTACACCGGCTTCGGCCTCGTCGTGTGGGCCTGGGTCCGCCTCGGCCGCTACGTGCTGCTCGGCCGCGTCGGCAGCCGTCCCGTCCTGATCGCCGCCGCGTGCTGGATGGCGCCGCTGATCGTCTCGCCGCCGCTGTTCACCCGTGACGTCTTCTCCTACCTCGGCCAGGGCGCGCAGCTGCTGTACGGGCTCGACCCGTACGCCAACGGCCCCGCCGAGCTGGACGTCCTGCCGAACGTCGTGCAGAACGTCCACCCGCTCTGGCAGACGACACCGGCGCCGTACGGCCCGCTGTTCCTGCTGATTTCGAAGGGCGTGGTCGCCACCACCGGCGACAACATGATCCTCGGCGTCATCCTCATGCGCCTGGTCCTGCTGGTCGGCCTGGCCGGCACGCTGTGGGCGCTGCCGCGGCTGGTCAAGCACCTCGGCGGCAAGCTCCCGGTCGCGCTGTGGCTCGCGGTGGCCAGCCCGATGATGGTGATCCACCTCTTCGGCGGCCCGCACAACGACCTGATGATGCTCGCGTTCCTCACCATCGGCGTCCTCGCCGCCCTGGAGAAGAAGCACGTCGTCGCGGTCGTCCTGGTCACGATCGGCATGCTGATCAAGCCGACGGCGGCGATCGCGCTGCCCTTCATCGTCTGGATGTGGGCCAACCACCTCGAAGGCGAGTCGAAGGTCCGCAACTTCCTGCGCGCCGGAGCCGCCTCGGTGGGCCTGTTCCTGCCGGTGTTCGTCGCGGGCACGTGGATCTCGCTGGGCTCGCTGAACATGGGCTGGTGGTCCGGCCTCAAGGCCCCGCAGCTCATCGCGAACTGGCTGAACATCCCCACCGGCATCGGCGAAGTGTTCTACAACCTGGTCCACATCGTGGTGGACGTCCAGGTCTCCCCGTTCGTGACGGTCGCTCGCGCGGCCGGCATGCTCGTGCTGATCGCGTTCGGCATCCGCCAGTGGTGGCTGGGACGAGGCGGCGGCACGGAGGCGGTCTACCGGGCCGGTATCTCCCTGCTCGCGGTGGCGATCCTCATGCCCCCGACCTTGCCGTGGTACCTGACCTGGGGGTTCGTGCTCCTGTCGGCGTTCAAGTGGCAGCCGCGTCACCTGGCGCTGGTGGTGGCCGTATCGGTGTTCGTGACGCTGGTGTACTACCCGACGGGCGAGCAGGCCCTGTACGACTGGTGGTTCATCGCGCTGGTGGTGGTGGCGAGCCTGTACTCGGCGGCGTCGCTGCTGCGCCCGGACCCGCTGGGCCTGATCGACGCGTGGCGCCGCCCGGAAAAGTTCCTCCGCGACTAGGGCGTCGTGAGTGAGAAACAGGGTTAGAACACTGTTTCTCACTCACGACCCGGTCCAGCCGCGCCAGGTGTGCACGTCCGTCACCACGACCGCGTGCTCGGGTGGCCGGTCCGCGTACTGCGAGTACTTCGCCACCAGCCACGAAACCGGCTCGGCACCCGGCGGCAGCACCCGCGCGGTGCCGTCCGCACGGGCCCACCACAGCTGCGACCAGTCCTCGGCGTACCCGTCCGCCAGGAAGCACACCGCCGGGTTCGATGCGATGTTCGCCAGCCGCCGCAGCGCGGTCGTCGACTTCGGCTTGTGGTCCACCGCGAAGACCACCTGATCACCCCGCACCGCGAAGGTCACCGGCACCAGGTGCGGGATCCCCGAAGCCGATACTGTCGCCAGGCGCGCCACCCGTGCCGCGGCGAAGCGCTCGCGGGCCTCCTCCGGGGTCATGTCAGCGCGGGGGAGTCGAACGTCAACGTCCCCAGGTCCGCGTCCAGCGAGACCGGCACCCCCAGCGGCAACGTCGGCGACGACGCCACATGCCCGAAGCCGAACTCCTCCACCATCGGCACCCCCAACGGGCCCAGCCGCTCCAGCAGCAGCGCGCGGACCTCGGCGGGATCGCCGCACGCCGCCCACGACCCCAGCACGATCCCGCGGACCCCGTCGAACCAGCCGCTGCGCAGCAGCTGCGTCAGCATCCGGTCCAGCCGGTACACGCTCTCCGTGACGTCCTCCAGCAGCACCACCGCATCCCGCGCCGAACCCTGCTCCGGCGTCCCGATCCCCGCCGCCAGCAGCGACAGGTTCCCGCCGGTCGACCGGCCCGACGCCCGGCCCGGCACCAGCGCCGAACCGCCGCGCACCACCAGGTTCCGCTCGGGGTCGAACAACGTGCGCCGCAGGTGCTCCACCGCGAAGTCGTCGAACAGCACGCTCGCCGGCATCGGGGAGAACAAACTGGACAGTCCCAAGTGGACGTCCACCGCCCGGTGCAGCGCCGTGATGTCCGACGACCCGGCCAGCACCTTCGGCCCCGCCTCGCGCAACGCCGCCCAGTCCACCAGGTCCAGCATCCGCTGCACGCCGTAGCCGCCCCGCGCCGCCAGCACGCACCGCACCCCCGGGTCGAGCCACGCCTCGGTGAACTCCGCCGCCCGCGCGGCGTCCGAACCGGACAAGTACGCCGGCGATCCGGGTGAGGAGCGCACGCACGGCCCGATCCGCACCTCGACGCCCCAGCCGCGCAGCACCGGCACCGCCTTCTCCAGCAGGTCCGCCGGCACCGGCCCGGCCGGCGCCACCAGCGCCACCGTGTCACCCGCCCGCAGGCGCGGCGGCCTCACTTCGACAGCTCCAGCCGCGCGACGCCCGGCGTTTCGAACCCGAGCACCTGACCGTAGAACGACAGCTCCGCCTCCAGCGCCGACACGATCGTCGCCGCCCGCCGGAACCCGTGCTGCTCCCCGGGGAACCGCTGGTAGGCGTACGGGATCCCGCGTCCGGCGAGCCCGGCCACGAACCGGTCCGCCTGCTCGGGCGGGCAGATCCGGTCCTCCAGCCCCTGCTGGAACAGCACCGGCCCGGCCAGCGACGCCGAGTTCGCCAGCGGCGACCGTTCGACGTACCGCTGCCGCGTCGCCGGGAGCGGCCCGACCAGCCCGTCCAGGTACCGCGACTCGAAGTCGTGCGTGTCGCCGCCCGCCCCGGTCCACCCGGCCAGGTCCAGCACCGGGTACATCACGGTGCCCGCCCGGTAGGTTTTCTTCGTGGTCAGCGACGCCGCCGCGGTGAACCCGCCCGCGCTACCGCCGCGGACGGCCAGCCGGTCGCCGTCGGCCAACCCGGCCGCCACCAGCGCCTCGGCCACCGCGACGCAGTCCGCGACGTCCACCACGCCCCACTGCTCCCGCAGCCGCTCCCGGTAGGCCCGCCCGAAGCCGGTCGACCCGCCGTAGTTCACCGCCGCCACCGCGATGCCGCGGCTGCTGAAGTACGCCAGCTCCAGATCCAGCATCGGCAGGTACTGCCCGGTCGGGCCGCCGTGGACGTGCACCAGCAGCGGCGGCAGCTCGCCCTCGGGCGCCGCGAAGTCCGGGTTCGCCGGCCGGTACAGCACCACCGGCACCGCCTCGCCGTCCGCCGTCGTGAACACGCGCTCCTCCGGCACCGGCAGGTACGCCGCCGGCAGCTCCGGCTGCGGCGTCAGATCCCGTACCGCGCCGTCGAGGGAGACCTCCACCACGGCGGCCTCGCGGACCGGGCCGCCGGCGACCCCCACGACGCCGTCACCGAAGACCGCGAACCCCGTCGACGACCACGCCGTCAGCTCCTCGGCCATCGACGTCACCGAGCCGTCCGCCTCGTCGAGCACGGCGAGCCGTCCCGACGTCAGCACCGCGTGCCGCCCGCCGCCGAGCGGGACGAACCACCGCGAACCGGCCTTCCACAGAGGCCCGCCCAGCTCCCGCTCGACCGGCGCGAGGTTCGTCAGCGCCCCGTCGAGCCCGACGCGGTGCAGGTTCCACCAGCCGTCCGGGTCGAGCAGCGCCAGCAGCGTCTCCGGCGTCTCCCACTCGACCTGGCACACCGAGACGTCCGCGCCGCCGGCCAGCACCCGGTGCGGCCCGAAGGACCCGTCCTCGGCGACGGCGGCGACGCACAGCTCGGTCCCGTCCCACGGCATCGCCGGGTGGTCCCAGCCGAACCACGCCGCGTGCCGCCCGTCCGGCGACAGCTTCGCCACGGTCAGGAAGTGGTGACTGGCGGCCAGCACCCGCTCCGGACCGCCGTCGAGGGCGATCGCCACCAGCTCCCGCTCGATGTCGGCGGGCCGCGGCCCGACCGCGCGTTCGCGGACCGCGAACACCTCCCCGGGCCGCCCGGCCCGCAGGTCGCCGTACCGGACGCCCTGAGGCTCCGCGGGCTCCGGTGTCAGCGGCACCACACCGGTTTCGCTCACCGCGTAAACCCGCTGATCGGCCCAGTGCGTGAACACCACCACACCCTCGACGACGGTCCACGGCCGCCCGCCGTACTCGTGCAGCCGGTTGCGGACGTTCCACGGCGCGGGCAGCACGTCCTCGGTACCGCCCGGCACCGCTCGCACCAGGGCGACTCGTCCCTGCTCACCGGGCCGCGCCTCGGCCCACCACACCTCGTCCCCGACGACGTCGAGCCACTGCGGGCCGCCGCCGGCGGCGGCCACCTCGGCGGCGGTGATGGGTGAGGACCAGGTTCCGTACGGGGAGATCCGAGACACCCCCAGAGGCTAGCGGCCCGCACGGCAGGGGCGGCGGATGCCGATCATGCGTCCGTGGCATAGGGTCGACAGTGCTATGTCTCGCGTAATCCACGTCTTCCGCCAGCCGGATCGTTTCGTCGCCGGCACCGTCGGCGAGCCCGGCGATCGCACGTTCTACCTCCAGGCCTCCGAGGACGTGCGCACCATCAGCGTCACCATCGAAAAGCAGCAGGTCGTCGTCCTCGCGGAACGCCTCGGCTCGCTGCTCGAAGAGGTCGCCAGCCGCTTCGGTGCCGACGTGCCCGACGACGTCCCCGACGACCAGCTCGACGTCGACCCCCTCACCGTGCCGGTCGAGGAGGAGTTCCGCGTCGGCGCCATGGGTCTCGGCTGGGACGCCGACAGCAGCGCCGTCGTCATCGAGCTGCTCGCCATCACCGAGGGCGAGGTCGACGAGACGGTCGTGCTGGACGACACCGAGGAGGGCCCGGACGCCGTCCGCGTCTTCCTCACCCCGGCCGCCGCCCGCGCCTTCGCCGAGCGAGCCGACCGCGTCGTCAACGCCGGCCGCAAGCCCTGCCCGCTGTGCGGGGAGCCGCTCGACCCGAACGGGCACATCTGCCCCCGGCAGAACGGCTACCGGCGCGAAACCGACGCGGACGAAGACTGACCATGGCCGACTCGCCGGCGGACCAGCCGGACCCAGCGGACCCCGCGTCCCGCGAACTCGTCACCCACGGCCGCATCGACGTCGAAGGACGCCTGGTCGACGCCTCCAACGTGACGCTCTTCTGCGCCATCGAGCTCGACGGCGTCACCGGCCGCGTCGTCTACAAGCCGGTGTCGGGGGAGCGGCCGCTGTGGGACTTCCCCGACGGCACCCTCGCCGGGCGCGAGGTCGCCACCGCGATCATCAGCGAGGCCGCCGGCGTCGGCGCGATCCCGCCGACCGTGCTGCGTGACGGGCCGTTCGGCCCCGGCATGGTCCAGCTGTGGATCGAAACCACCGAAGACGACGTCGTCGAAGTCCTCCCGCCGGACGAGGTCCCCGAAGGCTGGCGGGAGGTGCTGCACGCCCACGACCGGCTCGGCGAACCCGCGGTGCTGGCCCACGCCGACCACCCCGGGCTGCGCGACCTCGCCGTGCTCGACATCGTCGTCAACAACACCGACCGCAAGGGCGGGCACCTGCTGCCCGGCCTCGACGGCCGCGTCTACGGCGTCGACCACGGCATCTGCCTGCACACCGACCCCAAGCTGCGCACCGTGCTCTGGGGCTGGATCGGCGAGCCGGTGCCGCCGGACACCGTCGAGAAGCTGCGGAAGCTTCGCTCGGAGCTCGACGGCGGCCTCGGCAAGACGCTCGCCGAGCACATCACCAAGTTCGAGATCCGGGCGCTGGCCGAACGCACCGACCTGCTGCTGACCGAAGGCATCTTCCCCGAACCGGGCGACGACTGGCGCGCCATCCCGTGGCCGCTGTTCTGATCGACGACGCGGCCCGCGCCCGGCTGGTCGACCGCTTCGGCGCGGAGCTGGCCGAGCCGTGGTGCGATGCGCTTCCCGGCTTGGTCGCCCGGCTGACGGCGAGGTGGAACCTCGAAGTGCGCGAGGCGCGGCCCGGCAACACCGGCCGCACCCTGCTGTGCACCGGTCCCGGCGGTGACCTGCGCGTTCTCAAGCTGACCCCGGATCCCGAGGTCGCCCGGCTCGAGGTCACCGGGCTGCGGGCCTGGGCGGGCTGCTCCCGCGTCGTCCAGGTGCTCGACGCCGACCTCGACGCCAACGCGATCCTGCTCGAAGGCCTGGTGCCGGGCAGCCAGCTCGACAGCGACGTCCCGTGGGCCCAGATCGGCGAGATGCTCGACCAGCTGCACTCCGTCGATCCGGCCGGGGAGTTCCGGAGCCTGGCCGAGGGCATCGAGTTCATCTTCACCCTCTCCGAACGCCGCCGCCGCGAGTCCCCGGCCGCCGAGCACCTGAGCGCCGAAGTCCTGCAGAAGGGCCGCGAGCGGGCGCTCGCGCTCGCCACCAGCGGACCGGTCACGCTGATCCACGGCGACCTCCACCCCGCGAACGTCCTCGACGCCGGACCCGGCCGCGGCGCCGTCGCCATCGACCCGCGCCCCGGCCTCGGCGACCCTTCGCTCGACGCGATCGACTGGATGTTCGTCCCGATGGCGAAGGGCGGCACGATCGAGGACGGCCTCACCGCGCTCGCCCCGCACGTGACGGACTTCGACGCCGAACGGGTCCGGGCCTGGTGCGTCGCGATGGCCCCGCTCGTCGCGCTCTCGCCGTTGCGCCGCGGCGAACGGACGCCGTTCACCGACGCGGTCCTGGAGTTGGCGCGCTGACCGGCGTGGCATGACCCGTCCGGGTACCCCGGCCCACTAGGTTGCCTGGTCGTGCGCTCCCATTCCTATGACGACGTGCTCGCCGGCCGGCGCCGCAAGAAGGTGCCGGAAGTCCCCGCCGAACCCGGGCTGGTGGTCGAAGACCCGGCCAGCGGGTTCTGCGGTGCCGTGATCCGGATCGAGTACGGCAACGTCGTGCTCGAAGACGGCAAGGGACGCCACCGCGTGTTCCCGCTCGAGCCCGCCGCGTTCCTGCTGGAAGGCAAGCCGGTGACGCTGGTGCCGGTCAAGACGGTGAAGGCGCCGGTCAAGCAGGTGTCGGCGTCCGGGTCGGTGAAGGTGCAGGGCCTGCAGGCGCGCGTCGCCCGCGACTCGCGCATCTGGGTCGAGGGCAAGCACGACGCCGAGCTCGTCGAACGCGTCTGGGGCCACGACCTGCGCGTCGAAGGCGTCGTCGTCGAGCCGCTCGACGGCGTCGACGTGCTGTCCGACCGGATCGCCGAGTTCGGCACCGGGCCCGGCCGGCGGCTCGGTGTGCTGGTCGACCACCTCGTGCCGGGTAGCAAGGAGTCCCGGCTCGTCGAAGCCGTCCACGACGAGAACGTGCTGGTCACCGGGCACCCGTACATCGACGTCTGGGAAGCCGTGCGGCCCGCCGCGGTCGGGATCCGGGCGTGGCCGAAGATCCCGCGCGGCACCGAGTGGAAGCAGGGGATCTGCGACGCGCTCGGCTGGGGGCAACCTTACGAAGGCTGGCAACGTGTCCTGAGCGGGGTGAGCAGTTTCCGCGACCTCGAGACCCCGCTCATCGGGGCCGTGGAACGCCTCATCGACTTCGTCACCGAGCCGACGGAAGAGGGCTGAATGTCCGAATTGTCCAAGGTCACGCGTAGGTCACGTCGAGTCACTGTGTCGGTGCGAACCGGCGCGATCTGAGAGCATTGAGCCATGGCATGGGCAGTGGTCTGGTTGATCGTCGGCATCGCCCTGATGATCGCGGAAGTCCTCTCGGGTGACTTCGTGCTGATCATGCTGGGCGTCGGCGCGCTGTTCGGCGCCGGAGCCGACGTGCTCACCGGGAACATCTTCATCGACGTCGCCGTGTTCGCCGTCGCCTCGGTCGGGATGCTCGTGCTGGTCCGGCCCGCGCTGAAGCGGCGCTTCCTGGCCGGCACCGGCCACCGCACCGGCATCGAGGCCCTCATCGGCGCCCGCGCGGTCGTCTTGTCCACAGTGGACTTCGAGGCCGGGCAGGTGAAGCTGGCCGGTGACGTCTGGTCCGCGCGCAGCCTTTCGGAGCACCACGAACCGATCAAACCCGGCACGTCCGTCACCGTCGTCGAAATCGCCGGTGCCACCGCCGTCGTGTCGGCCGAGCCGTGAGCCTGGGGCTCGTCATCGTTCCCGAGGGCCGGGCCGCGGTGATCGAACGCGGCGGGCGCTTCCGCACCGTGCTCGGCCCCGGACGGCACTTCGTGGTGCCGTTCGCCGACACCGTCCGGGCGCGCGTGGACCTCGGGGACCAGATCCTGTCCGCGCCGCCCCGCGTCATCGAGGCCGGCGACGGGCGGGAAGTCCACATCGGATTCGAAGTCACTTTTGCCGTCACGGATCCGCGCCTGGCGACGTACGAAATCACCAACCCGGCCATCGCGATCGAACAGCTGACCACCACGGCGTTGCGGCAGGAAGCGAGCCTGACCACGGCCGAGCGCGCCGTCACCGCGCCGGGGGACCTGCACCGTACAGTGTGGACGGTCCTGCACGACACCACAGGACGCTGGGGAATCGTCACCCGGGAGCTGAAGCTCGCGGTGAGCCCGCCCGCGGCGCCCGGAACACCGTCAACCGCGCAAGAATGGTACTAGGTAAGGGGAAGATCTCTTGACCACCACAGTAGCGATCGTCGTGGTCGTCTTACTGGCTCTCTTCGTGATCATCACGGTAGCCAAGGCGATCATGGTCGTGCCGCAGGCGCAGTCGGCGGTGATCGAGCGGCTGGGCCGGTTCCGCACGGTGGCCTCGCCGGGACTGACCTTCCTGGTGCCGTTCCTGGACAAGGTGCGTGCCCGGATCGACCTGCGCGAGCAGGTCGTCTCGTTCCCGCCGCAGCCGGTCATCACCGAGGACAACCTGACGGTGTCGATCGACACCGTCGTGTACTTCCAGGTCACCGACTCGCGCGCCGCGGTCTACGAGATCTCGAACTACATCGTCGGTGTCGAGCAGCTGACCACCACCACGCTCCGCAACGTGGTCGGTGGCATGAGCCTCGAGCAGACGCTGACCTCACGCGACTCGATCAACACGCAGCTGCGTGGCGTGCTCGACGAAGCGACCGGCCGCTGGGGCATCCGCGTCGGCCGGGTCGAGCTCAAGGCGATCGACCCGCCGCCCTCCATCCAGGACTCGATGGAGAAGCAGATGCGCGCCGACCGTGAGAAGCGCGCCATGATCCTCACCGCGGAAGGCCAGCGGGAGTCGGCGATCAAGACCGCGGAAGGCCAGAAGCAGAGCCAGATCCTCTCCGCCGAGGGTGCCCGCCAGGCGACGATCCTCGCGGCCGAGGCCGAGCGGCAGTCCCGCATCCTGCGCGCGCAGGGTGAGCGCGCCGCTCGCTACCTGCAGGCGCAGGGCCAGGCGAAGGCGATCGAGAAGGTGTTCGCCGCGATCAAGGCCGGCCGCCCGACGCCGGAGGTGCTGGCCTACCAGTACCTGCAGACGCTCCCGCAGATGGCGCAGGGCGACGCGAACAAGGTCTGGATGATCCCGAGCGACTACGGCAAGGCCCTCGAAGGCTTCGCCCGCGCGCTCGGCGCCCCGGGCGACGACGGCGTCTTCCGCTACGAGCCGCCGAAGGACGACGACGTCCCGGCCAAGCCTGACCTCGAGGACGAAGAGGTCGCGAGCTGGTTCGAGACGAAGAGCGACCCGAAGGTCGCCGAGGCCGTCGCGGCCGCGGAAGCCGTGGCCCGTCAGGAGGTCCCGGCCCTCGGGGTGCCGACCGGCGCCCCGCCCGCGCGGCCGGCGATCCCGCGTCCGGTCCAGCAGCAGCCCGAGCCGGAGCCGGCCGACGAGGAACGCGGCACCGAGGTCACGCCCGCGCCGCAGCAGCCGCCGACCCCGCAGAGCGGCCAGGCGGCGTTGCCGCAGCCGCAGTCCCCGGCCGGCCCGCCCCAGGGCCAGGGCTACCAGGGCCAGCCGCAGTCCCCGCCGCCGGGCCAGTTCGGCGGCCCGCAGAACCCGGGCAGCGGGCCGTTCCCGCAGCAGCCCCCGTTCGGCGGACCCCAGGGCCCGCGCCGCTGACACGCACGTGAAGAGGGCCTCCCACCGGCTTCGGTGGGAGGCCCTCTTTCGTCGTCAGCTCCGCTGGTACACGGTCACGTCGTCGATGTCGGCCTTCGAACGGTCCTTCAGGAAGGTCACGCACAGCACCGTGACCACCGCCGACAGGATGATGTAGCCCGAGATCGAGTACGGCGTCCCGGTCTGGTGCAGCAGCCACGTCGCCAGCAGCGGCGCCGGCCCGCCCGCGAACACCGACGCCAGCTGGTAGCCCAGCCCCGCGCCGCCGTAACGCAGGTGCGTCGGGAAGCTCTCGCCGATCAGCGCCGCCTGCGGCCCGTACTGCAGCGCGTGCGGGATGAACGACACGACGACCGCGACGAACACCAGCGCGTGGTTGCCGTGCGCGAGGATCGTGAAGTACGGGAACGCGATCACGCCGGTGAACACCGCCCCGGCCAGGTACACCTTCTTGCGACCGATCCGGTCCGACAGCGACGAGAAGAACGGGATCATCGCCAGCTCGCACGCGGCGCCGACGAGGACCGCGTTGAGCACGAACGTCTTGCTGAACTCGTGCCGCGACACGACGTAGACCAGCACGTAGCTGGTGAACAGGTAGAACGGCATCTGCTCGCTGAAGCGCACGCCGGCCGAGAGCAGGATCTCGCGCCAGTGGTGGCGGATCGCGTCGAGCACCGGGGTCCGCGCGGTCTGCCGGTTCTCGATCAGCTTCGCGAACATCGGCGTTTCGAGGATCTTCAGCCGGATCACCAGGCCGACCGCGACCAGGATGAGGCTGGCCAGGAACGGCAGCCGCCAGCCCCAGGAGTCGAACGCGTCGGGGGAGAGGGTCGCCGACAGCAACGTCATGCCACCGGTGCCCAGCACCAGCCCGACCGGGACGCCGATCTGCGCGAAACTGCCCAGCAGCCCGCGTTTCTTCTGGTCGCCCCACTCCATCGCGAGCAGGACCGAGCCGCTCCACTCGCCGCCGATCGCGATGCCCTGGATCAGCCGCAGCAGCACCAGGATCAGCGGTGCGGCGAACCCGATGGACGCCGTCCCGGGCAGCATCCCGACGATGCCGGAGGAGATGCCCATCAGCAGCAGCGTGACGATCAGCGTGGCCTTGCGGCCGATCCGGTCGCCCCAGTGCCCGAAGATCGCGGCCCCGACCGGGCGGGCGGCGAACCCGACCGCGTAGGTCGCGAACGACTGCATGGCGCCCGCGTAGGCGCTCGACGCGGGGAAGAACAGGTGCGGGAAGACCAAGGCCGCCGCGGTGTTGTAGAGGAAGAAGTCGTACCACTCGATGGTCGTGCCGATCGCGCTCGCCAGCGCCGCTCGCCTGACCTGCACTTTCCCGGACTTGCTGTCCGGCTCTACCTCGTGCGTGACTCCGTTGTCGCCCAGGACCATCTCGCAACACCTCCGGGTGGCTGATGTCACACAACAGTGTGACGCCCGTCGACGGTTTAGGCGATCGATGACCGCCAACTCGTCCGGTCGGTGATGAACAATTTGCAGATCATGCAACTTTGCAGAATCTGCAAGTTCCGCTATGGTGAACTCATGGACGCCCGAGGACTGCGTGAGCGCAAGAAGCAGGAGACGCGCATCGCGTTGAGCTGGGCGGCCATCCGGCTCACCGTCGAACGCGGCTACGCCCAGGTCCGGATCGAGGACATCGCCGCCGAAGCCGGGGTGTCCACCCGGACGTTCAGCAACTACTTCGGCACCAAGGGTGAAGCCATCGTGGCCCGCCACCACGACCGCGGCCGCGCGATCGCCTCGGCACTGCGTGAGCGTCCGGCCGGTGAGCCGATCTGGGAAGCCATCACCGCGGCCACGCTGGCCGGGTTCGCCCTCGGCGAGCCGGTCACCGAAGGCCGGGTCCCCGACCCGTCGTGGCTCGCCGGGATCCGGCTGATGGTCGCGGAACCCGCGCTGCAGGGCGAGTTCCACAAGGCCGGCGCGGCGGGTGAGGCCGAGATCGCCCGGGTCGTCGCCGAACGCACCGGCACCGACGCCGAGACGGACGTCTACCCGCAGCTCGTCGCGGGTACCGTCGCCGCCGCGCTCGCCGTCGTCACGCGGCAGTGGCTCGGGACCGAGTCGCCGCGACCGCTGGAAGAGCTGATCCGGGAGGTGTTCGGCCGGCTCGCCGCAGGCCTGCCCGAACCGCGCTGAACCCCCTCGCTCCACGCCCGGCAGGGTCGCCGGGTTTCTTCGTCATGCCCTTTCACCGCAAGGAGTTCCATCATGGAAGACGTCGTCATCGCCGGTGCCGGGCCCAACGGCCTCATGCTCGCCTGCGAACTCGCGCTCGCCGGCATCCGCCCGCTCGTCCTGGAACGGCTGCCCGAGCCCACCGAGGAGAACCGCGCCAACGGGTTGGTCGGCCAGGTCGTGCGCCTGCTCGACCGCCGCGGGCTGCACGACCGCCTCGCCGGCCCGATCGGGCCGCCCGTCCCCGCGTTCGTCTTCGGGGCGATGCGCCTGGACCTCACCCTGGCCGAGCACAACTCGCTGCACATCCTCGGCGTGCCGCAGCGCCAGGTCGCGGCGATGCTCGCCGAACGCGCCGCCGAACTCGGCGTCGAGATCCGCCGCGGTCACGAGCTCACCGGCCTGACCCAGGACGCCGGCGCCGTCACCGTCGACTTCACCGGTCCCGACGGGCCGGGCCGGCTCGCCACCCGCTACCTCGTCGGCGCCGACGGCGGGCGCAGCGTCACCCGCAAGTTCGCCGGCATCGGCTTCCCCGGCGTCACCGAGGACCGCACCCTGTCCCTGACCGCGAACGCCACCGTGCCCGCGGAGTTCGTCGATGCCACCTCGGGCGGGCTGAGCGTCCCCGGGCACGGCGTCATCCCGCCGTTCTTCCACTACCGCACCGAAAACGGCCTGTTCGTCTACGCGCCGTTCCCCGGCAGGCAGCTCGTCACTACCATGGAGTGGACCGACGCCGCGGAGGACCCGGACGAGCCGCCGATGACCCTCGACGATCAGCGCGCGAGCATCGAGCGCGTGCTCGGCTTCGCCCTGCCGCTCGGGCCGCCGGAGGGCGACGGCCCGCACCTGCTGCGGCGGCTGCGCGGACGCAACACCCGGCTGGCCGACCGGTTCCGCGACGGCCGCGTACTGCTGGTCGGCGACGCGGCGCACGTCCACTCCGCGATCGGCGGGCCCGGCCTGAACCTCGGCCTGCAGGACGCGGTCGCCCTCGGCTGGAAGCTCGCCGCCGAACTGCACGGCTGGGCGCCGGCCGGGCTGCTCGACACCTACGAGAGCGAACGCCGCCCGATCGCCGAGCGCGTCGTCATGCACACCCAGGCCCAGTCCGCGCTGATCGCGCCGGGTCGCGACGTCACGGCGCTGCGGGAGCTGTTCGGCGAGCTGCTGCGGCTGCCGAGCACGGTGGAGCACATCGCCGACCTGATGTCGGGCGCGGACGTCCGGTACGAGCCGGGTACCGAACACCCGCTCGACGGCCGGTGGGCGCCGGACCTGGTGCTGGCCGACGGCACCCGGCTCGCCGAGCTGACCCGGACGGCCCGGCCGCTGCTGCTGGACTTCACCGGTTCACTCGGCGACGAGCTGCGCGGCTGGACCGGCCGCGTCGACCTCGTCGCCGGCCAGGCCGAGGCGGACGTGACCGCGTTGCTCATCCGCCCCGACGGGTACGTCGCCTGGGCGACCAGCTCGGCCGAGCCCGACGACACCGAGCGGAAGGCCCTGCGGGCGGCGCTCGAACGGTGGTTCGGCACCCCTGTTGACATGTAGGAGATCTCCTACGTATTGTCGCGGGCATGACGATCACCCACGTGCAGTTCCTGACCCTGCCCGTCGCCGACCACGCCCGCGCGCGGGATTTCTACGTCGGCAAGCTCGGTTTCGAAGCCCTCGTCGACCGCCGCACGCCCGAAGGCGGCCGGTTCGTCATGGTCGCCCCGAAGGGCGCGAAGACCGGCGTGGTGCTCACCGACCAGCAGGTCACCGGGGTCGAGCCGGGCCCGCGGCACTTCCAGCTGCAGACCACCGACCTCGACGCCGACGTCGCCACGTTGCGGGCGGCCGGCGTCGAGGTCGCCGACCCGGAGGAACGGCCGTGGGGGCGCGCGACGTCCTTCCGTGACCTCGACCGCCACACCCTCGGCCTGCTGCAGCCGTCGGACTTCGGCAACGTCCCGAACTGATGCCGGTCAACGACGACGTCTTCGCCGCGCTGGCCAGCCCGGCCCGGCGGCAGGTCCTGCGGCTGCTGCTGGACGGCCCGATGGCCGCCGGCGCGATCGCCGAGCGCTTCGAGATGGCCCGGCCCAGCCTGTCGGAACACCTTCGGGTGCTTCGGGAGGCGGGCCTGGTCAGTGAGCAGCGGCAGGGCCGCAACCGCGTCTACCGTCTCGACGCGGCCCCGCTCGAAGAGGTCGCCGACTGGCTCACGCCGTACGAGCGGTTCTGGCGGAGCAAGCTCGCCAACCTGCGTGACCTGCTCGACGAGGAGGACGACCGGTGACCGACGACGACCCGACCGCGATCCACGTCGACCAGTTCCTCGCGCACCCGGCCCGCAAGGTCTGGCGCGCGCTGACCGAACCGGACCTCCTGGAACGCTGGATCAACATGCCCAACGACATCAAGCCCGTGGTGGGGCATCGTTTCCAGCTGCTGGCCGAGCCGGTGCCCGCGGCCGGGTTCGCCGGCGGCCCGGTGGCGTGCGAGGTCCTCGAAGTCGAGCCCGAGCGCAAGCTCAGCATCCGCTGGGGTCCGCAGTGGACGGTCACCTGGCGGCTCGAACCGGAAGGCACCGGCACCCGGCTCTTCCTGAGCCACGAGGGCTTCGACCCGGACGACGAGTTCCAGCGGGTCTCCCGGCGCATCATGGGCGGCGGCTGGCGCTCCCACGTGCCGCGGGCACTGGCCCGGGTGCTGGACGCCCTGGACGACCCGGCCCGTTACCGAGCCGACCGGAAGTAGGCCGCCCGCCCCGAGCAGCATGGAACCGTTGCCGCGAAAGTCATCGGCCGTGGCGGTCGGCGGATCGGTGACCCCCAGCGCAGTACCATCGGGAGGTGACCCCCGCCGCCGCTGATCCCACCGAGACGAAACCCCTGCGCGCCGACGCCCGGCGCAACCGGGCACGCGTGCTGGACGCGGCCGAGAGCGTCTTCGCCGCCAAGGGCACCGGGGCGCCCACCGAAGAGGTCGCCCGCGTCGCCGGCGTCGGCATCGGCACCGTGTTCCGGCACTTCCCGACGAAGGAAGCGCTCCTCGAGGCGGTGCTCATCGCGCGGCTGCAGCGGTTCGTCGACGAGGCCGAAGCGGTCGTCGCGGCCGACTCGGCCGATCCGGGCGACGCGTTCTTCGCCTTCCTCACCAGCTGGATCGAGATGTCCAGCGCGAAGAACGCCTACTTCGAAGCGCTCACCGCGGCCGGGGTGAGCGTCCCGCACGCGAAGTCCGGCATCGGCGAGCGGCTGCTCGGCGCGCTCGGGGTGCTGCTGTCCCGTGCCCAGGCCGCGGGCGCGGTCCGTGCGGACCTCGTGCCGGGTGAGCTGATCACGATCATCATCGGCGTGGCGAAGGCGGCCGAATACGCCGGCCCGGACGCGCGGCTGCGCGACCGGGCCGTGACGATCCTCTTCGACGGACTCCGGCCGTCAGCGGGGGAGCGGCGCTGAGACGAGCGGCTCCAGCGTCGGGCGCTTCGCGGCCATGGTGTCCCCGGACGACTCGCCCTTCACCCGCCGCCGCACCCACGGCAGTGCGTGCTCCCGCGCCCACTGCAGGTTCTCGCTCCGGCGAGCGGCCGGGCTCAGCACCGCGCGCGGCGCGAGCTCCGGGTTGATCAGCGGGTGCTCGACGCCGAGAACCCGCAGGACCTCGATGGCGACCTCGGTGTGCCCGAGCGCGTTGAGGTGCAGGCGGTCCGGCGCCCAGAACCGGCGGTCGCACAGCTGCCGCATCGACCACAGGTCCACCAGCAGCGCGTCGTGGCGGGCGGCGATGCCGCGGACGAGCTCGTTGTAGATCGCCACCCGGCCGCGGATGGCGCGGAACAGCGGATCCTCGACGCCGTCGACCCCGGTGAAGAGGATCAGGCGGGCGCCGGTCGCGCGGACCCGGGCCACCGCGGCCTCGTAGTCGACGAGCATCGCGTCGATGTCGACCTTGGGCCGCATGAGGTCGTTGCCGCCGGCGTAGAGGGAGACGAGGTCGGGCTCCATCGCGAGCCCCGGCTCGAGCTGCTCGCCCAGCACCTGCGGCAGCAGCTTGCCGCGGATGGCGAGGTTGGCGTAGCGGAAGCCGGGCTCGCGCGCGGCGAGCTGCTCGGCGACTCGGTCGGCCCAGCCCCGCACGCCGTTCGGGGCGGCCGGGTCGTCGTCCCCGACGCCTTCGGTGAACGAGTCCCCCATGACCACTAAGCGCTTGCTCATGTCTGCAGTCTAAGCGGCCCCCCGCCGCGTGCCTTCCGCCCGGGGCGGAATCCCTGGCGCACCGCCGCCGGCTGCCGGTACACGGGAAAGATGACGTCCTACGACGCGATCGCCGACTGGTACGAGACGACGTTCCTGCCCGGTCAACGCGACGATCCCCTGGAGATCGGCCCCGTGCTGCGCGACCTCCTCGGCCCCGGCTCCGGGCCGTGCCTGGAACTGGGCTGCGGCACCGGCACCCACGCCGGCCGGATCCGGGAGCTCGGCCGGACGCCGCTCGGCGTCGACATCTCCGCCGGCATGCTGCGCCACGCGTCCGGACGGCTGCCCGTGCTGCGCGGCGACGGCGAAGCACTTCCGGTCGCCACCGGATCGCTGCCCGCGGTCGCGTCTCTCATGGTGCACACCGACATGCCCGCCTACCCGGCGGTGCTGCGCGAGGTGGCACGCGTGCTGGCCCCCGGCGGGGTGTTCGTCCACATCGGAGTGCACCCGTGCTTCTGCGGCGCGTTCGCCGACCGGGCCGACGAGCGGGCCGTCGTCCTCCGGCCCGGGTACCGGGAGCCCGGCTGGACGACGGCGTCCTGGACCGACCGCGGTGTGCGGGACAAGGTCGGTGCCACTCACCGGCCCCTGCCCGACCTGCTCCACGCCGTCCTCGGCGCTGGGCTGGTGTTCGAGCGGTTCGCCGAAGGCGGCGCACCCACGCCGACCGTCCTGGGCTGGCGCGCCGTCAAGCGGTGAGCTGCCGGGCCCGGTGATCGGCGACGTGGACGCGGGTCGCGCAGCGCGTCGAGCAGAAGCGGCGGCGGCCGTTGCGGGAGGTGTCGACGTACGCCGTTTCGCAGCCTTCGCGTCCGCAGATGCCGAGGCGGTCCGGGGCCTCGCACACGAGGTGGGCGAGGCCGCCCGCGGTGTAGGCGCGGACGCGGCCGACCGGGCCGGCGTCTTCGGCGGAGTAGTGCAGGTGGGGCGGCTTGCCGTCGTGGGTGGTGATGTACGGCCGGCACGCGGCCTCGGCCAGCAGGTCGTTGACCAGGCCCGGACGTTCCGCCGGGTCGGCGGCGAACACCGGCCGCAGGAGGTGGGCCCACGCGGCGATCCGCGTGGCTTCTTCGTCGGTCAGCGCGGCGATGGACATGCCGTTGCGGACCATCCCGCCCAGCAGCTCGCTCGCGGACCCGGCGTTCACCAGGTCGGCGGCCACGAGCGCGGCCGCGCCGCCGTAAGGGTTGAAGTGCACAAAGTCATTACACCACGATCGAGGCATGGACGGAAACCGTTGCCCCCGCTGCGGCTGGCCGCTCGCCGAACTGCCGGCGACCGCGGCCCGGCCCGCCACCCACCGGCTCGACTACGTGCGCTGTGTCTGCGGCAGCTGGCTCGCCCGCCTCGACGGCGAGGTCGTCGGCGCCACCCGGGCGCCTTGACGGTCGAGTCGGGCACGCTCGCCGCGTTGCCGGGGGCTGGCCCGCCTCGGTGGCGAGGTCCCGGACGCCCTGACGCAAAGGTCGAGCACGCTCGCCTCGATGGCGACGGTCGTCGGCACTGCCCCGGCACTCTGACTCAGAGGTCGAGGACGCCCGCCGCGTTGTCGTTCCACTGGTCGACCCGGCGGATGTACTCGTACAGCGCGCGGCTGCCGCGCACCCAGCGCCCCTGGTCGGCGATCGCGAGGTCGTCGGCGCCGGCGCGGCGGGCCTCGGTGGCGAACCCGGACCGCAGCGAATGCCCCGTCACCGGGTACGGCAGGCCCGCCCGCACACCGGCCCGAGTGAGGATCTGGTTGACGCCGGTCGTGCTCAGCGCGGGCTCGCCGACGTTGCCGTGCCGGTCGACGCGGCGGAACGCGGGTCCCTCGGTGATCCCGGCGCCGGAGCGCCACGCGTGCCACGCCCGCACCGGGTCGGTGTCGGGGCTCTCACGCCGCGGGACGACCATGTCGCCGGTGCTCTTGCCGTGCCGCACGGTCACCGCCAGGCCCCGGTCGTCGACCGGTTCGACGTCGGTGACCAGCAGGTTCGCCAGGTCGGAACACCGGGCGGCGATGGGAAAACCGATCAAGAGCATCGCGCGGTCGCGGGCGCCGGCGAGGGTGTCCGGGCACGCCCGGGACATCGCCCGCAGGTCCGTGAGCGTGACCATGGTGGCCTTGCCGCGGCCGCGCTGGATCCCCTCACGCGCCAGCCGCTGCCGATAGCCCTTCAACGCGCGCCACGCGGCGCGGCTCGCTTCAGGGTCGACGACGACCTTGTGGTGCCGCAGCCCGGCGAGCGCACCGGTCAGCCGCCGTTCGATCGTCGACGGCGCCGCCGGGGCCGCCTGTTCCGGTACCTCGGGCACGGCGCGTTCGTCCGGACGCAGCGTGCGGCCGCGTTCGAGCCACACGACGAACCCCGTCAGCGCGCCGATCGACGCCGCCAGCGGCGGGATCCCGGCTTCGGCGGTGTAGTCCTGCCACACCTGCCAGTCCTGGGCGTAGGCCTTGAGCGTGTTGGGCGGCCGTTGCTCGTCCACGTGCCGGGCGGCGGCTTCGTCGAGCAGCGCGAGCCGGTCCTGCGGGCTCGCGGCGGCGAGGGCGGCGTCGGTCACCGGTTCGAGCTCGGGCACGCGCCGAGGTTACGGGACACCGGTACTTTCACCGGTCAGGCGTGTCGATCCGGGCGTGTGCCGTTCGTATGAGGGGCGAGACAGCGAAAGGGGCCGACGTGAAGCAGTACCTGCTCAGCATCTACCAGCCCGACGGGCCGATCCCGCCGCCGGAGGTCCTCGACGACGTGATGAAGAAGCTCGACACCCTCAACGCCGACCTCAAGACGGCCGGTGCCTGGGTGTTCGCCGGCGGGCTGCACCCGCCGTCCACCGCCACCGTGCTGCGGGCCGCCGACGGCGACACGCTCATCACCGACGGTCCCTTCGCCGAAGGCCGGGAACACCTCGGCGGGTTCACGATCATCGCCGCGCCCGACCTCGATGCCGCGCTCGCCTGGGGCAGCCGGCTCGCCGACGCCGTCGCACCGCTGCCGGTCGAGGTGCGGCCGTTCGCCGGATGAGCGTCGAGGACGTCTTCGCCGCGGAGTACGGCCGTGCGGTCTCGGTGCTGGTGCGCGTCTTCGGCAGCATCGACGTCGCCGAGGAAGCCGTGCAGGACGCGTTCGCCGAGGCGGTCCGGCGGTGGCCGGCCGACGGGGTGCCGCCGAGCCCGGCGGGCTGGATCATCACGACCGCCCGCAACCGCGCCATCGACCGTCTCCGCCGGGAAGCCGCCCGGCAGGACAAGCACGCCCAGGCGGCGTTGCTGCACGCCGAGGCTGAGCCTCTCGAGGAGGGCGCCGTGCCCGACGAACGGCTCCGGCTGATCTTCACCTGCTGCCACCCCGCGCTGGCCCGCCCCACGCAGGTCGCACTGACGCTGCGGCTGCTCGGTGGCCTGACGACCGCGGAGATCGCCGGCGCGTTCCTGGTGGCCGAGCCGACGATGGCCCAGCGGATCGTCCGTGCGAAGAACAAGATCCGCGACGCGGGCATCCCGTACCGCGTCCCGCGGGACGCCGACCTCCCGGCGCGGTTGTCCGCGGTACTCGCCGTGCTGTACCTGATCTTCAACGAGGGCTACACGGCGAGCGCGGGGGAGGACCTGGTCCGCGACGACCTGTGCCGCGAGGCGATCCGCCTCGCCCGCGTCCTGGCCGGGCTGATGCCCGACGAGCCGGAGGTCTGGGGTCTCCTGGCGCTGATGCTGCTCATCGACTCCCGCCGCGCGACCCGCACCGGCGCCGATGGTGCCGTGGTGCTGCTGACCGACCAGGACCCCACCCGGTGGGACGCGGAGCTGGTGGCCGAGGGCCAGGAGATCGTCCGCCGCTGCCTGCGCCGCAACCAGCCGGGCCCGTACCAGATCCAGGCGGCGATCCAGGCCGTCCACAGCGACGCGCCCACGGACTGGTCCCAGGTCAAAGCGCTCTACGACCAGCTGCTGGCCCTCGCGCCGACGCCGGTGGTGGCGCTCAACCGGGCGGTGGCGGTCGCTGAGGTCGACGGTCCCGAAGGGGCGTTGGCCCTGGTGGAGGCCCTGGATCTCGCCCGGTTCCCGCTGTTCCACGCGATCCGCGCGGACCTGCTGGACCGGGTCGGCCGGAGCGGCGAAGCGGTGGCGGCGTACTCGGCGGCGATCGAGCTGACGCACAACGCCGCCGAAAAGGCGCTGCTGGAACGGAAACGAGCGTCAGCGGGCGCCGGGTGACAGCACGTAGGAGAACCGGCGGACCCGCGGGACCCACGTCTGGAAGACGCTGACGTCGGGCAGCGTGACGGCCGGCGCCAGCGCGGCCAGGCTGCGGTGGAGGTGTTCCCACTGCCCTGCCTCGTCGGCGGGGATCCGGCCCACCGCCTCGCTTTTCCAGTGGTCCTCCCGTTCCACCGGCCGCAGGCGCCCGACGAAGTCGCTCCACGGCGTCTCGGGCGCCGTCTTCAGCAGCGCGTCGGCGAACCGGCCGAGCAGGCGACCGTGCGCGGTGCAGGTCCCGAGCAGCACGACCACCGCCTCGTACTCGCCGGCGAGGAACGTCGAGGCGTCGGAGAGGTCCCGCGTCGCCCGGAGCATGCGGTAGAGGTTGATGAGGCGCTTCGCGTCCCGGGGAGTGTCGACCAGCGAATCCAAGCGGGAGAGCAGGGTGATCTCCGGATCGGTCAGCGGCCGCGGGATCTCGGGTGGCCGCCCCGGGTCCAGCTGCGCGGCCACCTGCGAGCCGGGCTCGACCGGGATGACCGGCGCCGGGCCGCCCACCGGGGCCACGACTCCGGTCGCCTCGTCGTGCTCCGGGTCGGCCGGGGGCCGCTCGCCGGTGTCGGCGGGCGGGGTGTCGATCATCGACCACAGCAGCTGCTGCAGGCTGCCCGCCGGCATCCGCGGCAGGACCAGCGGGATGTTGAGGATCTTCTCGAGGTAGTCCTCGGGGGTCACGTGCCAGCCGTCCGCCCGCACGACGGCGTCTCCTTCGATCAGCCGGTCGTAGTGGGTGCTGAGCGACCGCAGCAGCCACCGCGGGTCCACGCCGACGACCACCACGAACAGGTCGAACGCGAGGAGCAGGTGCACGGCCTGCAGCACGTCGACGACCTGCTGGGGGCTGCACCGGTCGAGGTCGTCGATGTAGAGGACGATCCGGTCCAGCGGACGGGCGCCGTCCTCGCCGTCGGCGGCGGGAGCGGTCATCAACGCGACGAGCTTCTCGAAGTCCTTGCGGATGGTGGAGATCAGGCCGAGGTTGCCCCGGTAGTCCTCGCCGCGGGACCGCTCGGCGAGGAAGGCGTACAGCCGCCGTCCCGGGGTCAGCTCGGTGAGCTGACGGCCCAGCTCGCCGATCCGGGTGACCACCTCCGCCAGCTGCCGTTCGGCGATCTGCTGGTCGACGTCGGCCTTGCGCAACGCGAGCAGCTCCTGCTGGGCCCCGGCGTCCAGGCCGTCGTGCAGGTCTTCCGCGAGCACCCGCAGCCGGCGCAGGCCCGTGCGGGCCGCGCTCACCAGCTTCAGCCCGGTGGCGGCGAGGCCGGCGAACACGACGCCGACGCCGGTCAGCCAGGCCCGCACGTCCGGGACGACGGCCGCGAGGGCCGCGCCGGCGAGCAGCACGACGGCCGCGGCGATCAGCGCGGTCTTCCCGTGGCGGTAGCGCGCGATCCGGCCCAGTGCCGCGGTTTCGCCGTGCGCCCCGCGCATCTCGGCGGCCAGCAGCTTGCCCTGGTCGGCCAGGTCGTCCACGCCGAGCTTGCGCCACAGCCCGTCGTACTGCTCGTGGAACGCCCGCGACTTCCGCAACGCGCGCAAGAGGTCGCCGGCCCGCACCCTGCGGTCCCGTTCGGCGTCGCCGATCCGGCGCTTGAGCGCGGCGGCCTCGGCCTGGGCGCGTTCGGTCACCGCCGTCAGCTGCTTGCGCTGCTCCAGCTCGGCCGCGAGCTGTTCGCGCAGCCGCGCGCCTTCCCGGAGCCGGGCCTGGTGCTCGGCGTCCGGCTCACCGGGGCGCCGGGCGGGTTCGGAGAGCTGGCGGAAGATCTCGTCCCCGAGGCTGGCCCAGAGGTTCGCGTCGGCGTAGTGCCAGGCGTTGAAGCCGACCTGCGCGATCTTGGCGCAGTGGCCGGGGGTGCCTTCCAGGGCCTTGACCTGGCCGCGCAGCATGCCCATGAAGAAGCTCTTGCCCGAGCCCCACTCGCCGAAGACGCCGATCGACAAGGGCAGCGGCGTGTCCTTCGCCGCGATGACCGTGGCCAGCATCGAGACGTACGGTTTCACGCCCAGGTGGTCGTGGGCCAGCGGGATGCTTTCGTTCGGGTCGACCAGGTCCCGGGCGACCCCGCCGGCGAGCTGGTCGTCGGAGAACACGGGCACCCGGGGACCGGACGGCGGGTCGGCGGTCCGCTTGGCCTCGAACGCCGCCGCGCCGGGGACGTCGGCCGCCCACTGCTCCTTGATCGCGTCGATGTTCATGCCGTAGTCGGAGAAGAAGACGACCTCGCGGACGGTCGACTTCGCGGCCAGCGCACCGCGGATCAGCGCGCGGGCGGCGACCCGGGGCTCGAGTCCGAGGCGCCCGGTGGCGAACAGCGGCAAGGCGACGGCGGTCGCTCCGGCGCCGGCCGCGGTGGTGATCACGGCGGTGGTCGCGGTCGTGATCGCGTCCGGTGTCGGCTCGCCGCGCATCCCGGCGGTGTGGGGTGTCGCCAGGACGGCCAGCCGCACCCGCACCATCCGGCCGGCGGTGTGCGCGCTCAGGTCCAGCAGCGCCGGCGACTCCGGCGTGACGGACTTGAGCGGGACCGATCCCCAGGCGACGTGGGGGAACTCCTCCTGCATCGCGTCTCCGACGCCGCCGAAGGTGGCACCGACCGAGATCGCCAGCGCGTCGACCGGCAGCTCCCACGGTTGTTGCGTCAGCGCGACGGCGTAGGAGACGCCGTCGACGCTCTGGAGCGGAACCACGTCACCGAACTTCTGAGCGCTCATCGGTTCCTGACTCGTCGGGGAGGGGGTCTCCGTTACTACCAGATCCGCCCTGCCCAGTTTTCGCGGAGCGATTCGGATCGTTGGGCTCATCTGAGTTTGGATATGTGACCTTATCCGAACCCAGGGCACTGGCTCTCTATCTTTAGATTTTGAACAGATAGTTCTCGTTTTGATCAGAAGCTTTGATAGGCTCTCGATCATGACGGAAGATGCAGGTCAGCCGCGGATTTGCGAGTACCGGCGCTGTGGGGCGCCGCTGCCACCGGCGGTGGGGCGGGGGAGCCGGGCTCGCTTCTGCCAGGACGGGAAGACCTGGGGGCGGCGGAACCTCACCTGCCGCGACGCCGAGGCCGTCCTGTCGGACGCCGAGTCGCTGCGGGAGAGCGACACCGAACTGGACGACACTGCCGTCACCGCGCTCGCCGGGCAGGTCGACCGGGTGCTCGAACCGGCGCGGGGGCTCGTCGAGACGCTTACGACCCTGCGTCATCAGCTGGAAGCCACCACGGCCACCGCGCTCGCCGAACGGGACGCCGCCTTGGTCGAGGCCGACGACCACCGCCGGCAGCGGGGGCTCGCCGAAGCCGAAGCCGCCCAAGCGAGGGATGTCGCCGACGCGGCCTCGAGGACCGCGGCCGACGCCGTGCAGGAGAAAGCCGCCGCCGTCCAGGAGCGGGACGAGGAACGCGTCGCCCGGCGGGCCGCGCAGCAGGAGCAGCAGCGCGTCGAAGGGCAGCTGGCGGCAGTGCGGGACGAGCTCGGCCGGGTCGCTGAGCGGGCCGACGCCACCGCGACCCTGGCCGGCGAGCGCGCCGCGGTGATCGCCACCCTGACCGCCGAACTCGCCGCCACCCGGGAAACCCTCGGCGCGGAACGCGACCGCGGCCGGGACGCGGAGGCCCGGGCCGGGGCCGCGGTCCGGCGGCTCGACGCGGCCGAATCCCGTGCCGACGCCGCTGTCGCGCGGCTCGACGCCGCGCACGCGGAGCTGACCAAGGCAGCTACTGCCCATCAAGCCTCCCTGGACCAGGCCCACAAAGACGCCGAGGATCGGCGCGCGGCCTTCGACCGGCGGCTCGCCGAGGTGCAGGCGGCGCACGAGCAGACCGTCCGGTCCATGCACGAGACCACGACGAACCTGAACGCCGAACTCCGCACCAGCGCCGGCCGCGCCGACAATGCCGAGCGTGCGCTGACCAGGGCACTTGCCGTCCTCCGGGAGATCCCGGACGCGCAGCTGCCCGAAGACGTCGCAGCAATGCTCAAGTAACTACTTGACTATTGGCATCGACCGCGCATACTTAAGTGCATGCTTGACCATGAGCTGGACCTGGTGTTCCGCGCCCTGGGCGATCGGACGCGGCGGGCGCTGGTGGAGCGACTCGTGCGCGGGCCGGCGTCGGTCAGCGAGCTCGCCGAGCCGCTGACCATGTCGCTCGCCGCCGTCGTGCAGCATCTGCAGGTCCTCGAGGCCGCCGGGATCGTGCGGTCGGAGAAGGCCGGCCGCGTCCGCACCTGCCGGATCGAACCGGAGATGCTGCGCGCCGGCGAGCACTGGCTGGGCCGGCAGCGCACCACGTGGGAGAGCAGGCTCGACCGGCTCGGCGACTTCCTCGCCGAGCCGCCCGATCCCTCGGAAGGGAGCACGACATGACCGTCAAGCACGCCACGTTCACGCTCGAACGCACCTACCCCGTTCCCCCGGCGCGGGTGTTCGCCGCGTGGTCGGACCCGGACGCCAAGACCCGGTGGTTCGTCCCCAGCGGGACCCACGAGCTGGACTTCCGCGTCGGCGGCCGGGAGACGGTCGAGGCCGCGGGCCCGGACGGCACGCCGTTGTCGGTGCTCTCGCTCTACCACGACATCGTGCCGGACCAGCGGATCGTCTACTCCACGACGCTGAGCGGCGGGGACGCGCTCGCCACGGTCTCGATCACGACGGTGGAGCTGATCGCCGACGGCGACGGCACCCGCCTGGTCCTGACCGAGCAGGACACCCTCCTCGACGACGCCGAGAAACCGGAGTGGCGCGAGCAGGGCACCGGCGACTGGCTGGACCGGCTCGGCGAGGAGCTGAAATGACCCCGGAGCTGCTCGTCGAATCCCGGGTCGCGGCCGTCGCGGCGAAGGACGTCGAGACGCTGGTGGCCCAGTACGCCGAGGACGTCACGCTGTTCGACGCGCTCGGCCCGTTGCGCGACACCGGCCAGGACGTCGAACGCGCCCGGCTGCGGGAGTGGTTCGGCGCTTACCGCTCCACGATCGACCTGCGGATCGAGGACCTCGAGGTGGTCGCCGACGGCGCGGTCGCGTTCGCTCACTACCTGTTCCAGGTCCGCGGCACGATGACCGACGACACCGTCGTGGACATGTGGGTGCGCGCCACCGTCGGGTTCCGCCGGGGCGAGGACGGCTGGAAGATCGTCCACGAGCACAGTTCCGTGCCGTTCACGCCGTCCGGTACCGCTGGGGACTGACGCCGAACTCGCGTTTGAAGGCCGCGCTGAGGGCGAACGCGCTGCCGTAGCCGACCTGGTGGGCGACCGCGCCGATGGTGGCGTCCGGTTGCTGGCGCAGCAGGTCCGCGGCGAGCGCGAGCCGCCAGCCGGCGAGGTAGGCCATCGGTGTCTCGCCGACCGTCGTGGCGAAGCGCCGGGCCAGCGCGGCGCGGGAGACGCCGGTGTCGGCGGCGAGCTTGGCGACGGTCCACGGCTCGCCTGGCTGGTGCTGCAGCAGCCGCAACGCCTGTCCGACGACCGGGTCGTCGTGGGCGCGGTACCAGGCGGGCGCGTCGGTGTCGGGCCGGTCGAACCACGCGCGCAGCGCGGCGATCAGCAGCAGGTCGAGCAGCCGGTCGAGGACGGCCTCCTGCCCGGGCACGTCCCGGCCGATCTCCCCGGCGAGCAGCCCGACCAGCGGGGTCGGCCAGTCGGCCGCCCGCAGCACGATCAGCGTCGGCAGCGCGGCCAGGAGCTTCTTGCTGATCTCGCCTTCCATGCCGTAGGTGCCGGTGAGCAGCACGACCGGGCCGCCGGTGCCCCAGGTGCGGACGCCGAGGTCGGCGTACGCGGTGAGGTGCCCGCCGTCGGGGGTGCGGCACTCCTGGCCGGGCAGGATCAGCGCCTGCGGCGGCGTCGCGGGGTGGTCGGCGACCAGGTACGGGTCGGGACCGCGGGCGATCGCGACATCGCCTTCGCCCAGCAGGACGCTCTCGCCGTCGTCCGGGACGATCCACGCTTCGCCGCGCACGACCGACACGACGGTCAACGGTGCTTGGTCCGCGATCCGCAGCGACCACGGCGGTGTCAGCACCGAGCGCAGCAGGAACGCGCCGTGGGCGCGGGGGCCGTCGAGGAGCGCGGCGAGCGGGTCCATGCCCGAAGTGTAGACGCTGGAACATGCCATCGAGGCTGTGAACTATGGAGAGTCTCACCGGCAGCCGGTTGACTCAGGGCCATGACAACGAACTTCCTGGTGGTGGGCGGCACCGGCAAGACCGGGCGCCGCGTGGCGGACCGGCTGCGGGAGCGCGGCCTGCCGGTGCGGATCACGTCGCGGCGCGGGGCGCCGCCGTTCGACTGGACCGACCGTGAGACCTGGGCACCAGCGCTGAAGGGCGTCGACGCCGTCTACCTGACCTACTACCCCGATCTGGTGGTGCCCGAGGCGGCCGCCGACATCCGCGCGTTCGCCGAACTGGCCGTGGCGCAGGGCGTCGGGCACCTGGTGCTGCTTTCCGGTCGCGGCGAGGAGGAAGCCGAGGCGTGCGAACGGATCGTCGCCGGCGCGGGCACCGGCTGGACGGTCCTGCGGTGCAGCTGGTTCGCGCAGAACTTCAGCGAGCACTTCCTGCTCGACGCCGTGCGCGGCGGGGAGATCGCGCTGCCGGCGGGCACGGTCACCGAGCCGTTCGTCGACGTCCGCGACATCGCCGACGTCGCGGTGAAGGTGCTGACCGAGCCGGGCCACACGGGACGGCTGTACGAGCTGACCGGGCCGCGGCTGCTGAGCTTCGCCGACGCGGCCGCCGATATTGCGGCCGCGTCCGGGCGGGATGTCCGCTATGTTCCGGTTTCCGCGCAGGAGTACGCCGCCGCGGCCGTCGAGTACGGCGTGCCGGAAGAAGAGGCCGGGGCGCTGACCGAGCTGTTCGCGCGAGTGCTCGACGGCCGCAACGAGTCGGTGACGCACGACGTCGAGCGAGTGCTGGGGCGACCGGCGACGGATTTCCGGGACTTCGCGCGGGACGCGGCGGCGACCGGGGTCTGGGCCCGGTGAAGGGGAAGGAGAGACCGATGTCCACTGTGGTGCTGGTGGCCGCGCTCGTCGCGGCCGGATTGCTCGCCGGGTTGTTCTACGCCTACGCGTGCTCGGTGATGCCGGGTCTGGCGCGGGGCGACGACAAGACGTTCGTCGAGGCGATGCGCGGGATCAACGTCGCGATCGTCAACCCGGTCTTCATGCTGACGTTCCTGGGCGCGCCGCTCTTGGCGGGGGTGGCGATCTTCCTGAACCCCGGGCCGCGGCCGTGGGTGATCGCCGGGTTCGCGTGCCTGGTGGCGGTGCTGGTGATCACCGGGGCGCTGAACATCCCGCTCAACAACGCGCTGGAGTCCGGCGGGGACGACTTCGCGGTGGTGCGCGCGCACTTCGAAGCGGCGTGGGTGCGCTGGAACGTGCTGCGCGCGGTGGCGAGCACGGCGGGGTTCGGCTGCCTGGTGGCCGCCGTGCTCACCAGGAACTGAGTCAGTCCGCGAGGCGGAAGAGCAGGTCGGTGACCCACTGGCTCGGGTCGGGCACCTCCAGGGGGTTGGTGCGCAGGACTTCCAGGCGGCCACCCCACTCTTCGCCGTCCGCGCTCTCGGTCACGTCCCAGGTGAGGCCCTCGTCGGCGCCCCAGGCCAGGACCTCCGCGGTGGCGGCGGCCAGGCCGTCGGGGGCGCCGACGTAGGTGTCGAGGACGTATTTCCCGGCCGGGACGTCGCCGAGGAACGCGGGTGCGGCGGGGGCGAACTCGCCGTCGACCGGGACGCCGGCCTCGACGGTGAACCGCGGGCCGGGGTGCAGCACGCGGTAGCGGAAGAACGGCGCTCCGGCCGGGACGATCCCGTGGCCGGCGAGGGTGCCGATGAGCGGCGGCAGCCGGTCGGCGATGCGCGGGAACTCCTCGATCCCGACGGTGGCGCGCTCGGCGACGTAGCGCTGGGCCGGTCGGTCCACTATGGACGGCATCAGGGTTCCTCCGGGACGAAGATCGGGCGGACCTCGATACTGCCGTAGGTCGCGGCGGGGTGCTTGGCCGCGATCTCGAGGGCTTCGTCGAGGTCGTCGGCTTCGAGGACGACGTAGCCGCCGATCTGTTCCTTGGCCTCGGTGAACGGGCCGTCGGTGAGCAGCACTTCCCCGTCGCGGACGCGGATCGTGGTGGCTTCCGACGGTGGGCGCAGGCCGCCTCCGCCGTGGATCTTGCCGCGGCGGGCCAGGTCCTCGCCCCAGCCGTCGCACCCGTCGTACTGGTGGGACTCGGCGGTTTCGTCGCCGGCGATCATCAGCAGGTACCGCATTCAGCGTCCTTCCAGTACTTCGCGCAGGCGCGCGGCGAAAGCTTCCGGCTCGGTGGCGAACCCGCCGTGGTCACCGGGGAACTCCGCGGCCGTGAGGCCGAGGTCGGCGGCGAGCCCGAGGCCGGTTTCGTGGGCCGTCGTCCCGCCGGACTTCTCGCCGACGGCGACGACCAGTCGCGCGGACGTCGCCCGGAGGGCGCCGAGATCGGGTTCGTAGGCGCCGGTGGCGGCCATCAGGTGCCGGAAGAAGTAGGTGAAATTGCCTTCGCCGCGCGGGTCGAGTGGTGGCGCGGGGTCGACGCCCACGAGGGCCATGAACGCGGGGAAGGCGGCGTCGAGGCCGTTCTCGCGGAACAGCGCCGGGATGTCGGGGCCGTCGAGGGCCGCGGCGGGCAGGTAACGGCTGACCGGCGGTTCGTGCAGCACGACCGTGCGGACGTCACCGGGGTGGCGCACGACGTGGTCGAGCATGGTGATGGCGCCGCCGCTGCTGGCGAACACGTCCGCGGGGCCGACTTCGGCGAGCAGCCGGTGCACGTCGTCGGCGTGCTCGCGGATGACGTCGTCCCCCGGCTCCCCGTCGAGGGGGCTGCGGCCGAGGCCGCGCGGGTCGAACGTGACGACAGTGTGGTCCTCGGCCAGCACCGGCCGAATGTGGGTGAACACGGCGGCGTCGGCGGGGCCGCCGGGGACCAGCAGCAGCACCGGGCCGCGGCCGGTGACGTCGTAGGTGAGGGTGGCGCCGGGGACGGCGAGGGTGGTCATGGGCTTTCCTCCGGTGGTCGGGGTTCGCCCGACCGACGAACGGGATCGGCCGGGACCGACACCGCTTCGGAGATTCTTCGCGTGAGGTAGGCGCGCTCGGCGTCGGTGGGCGCGAGATCGCGGGCGGTCGCGCACCACTCGGCGGCTTCGGCGTGGCGACCGAGGCGGCGGAGGAAGTCGGCGCGGGTGGCGGGCAGCAGGTGGTAGCCGTCCATGGTCAGGTCGTCGAGCAGCGCGAGCCCGGCGAGGGGGCCGTCGGCCATGCCCACGGCGACGGCCCGGTTCAGCTCGACGACGGCGCTGGGGACGTGCTTGCGCAGTTCGCCGTAGAGGCCGGCGATCTGCGCCCAGTCGGTGTCGGCGGGCCGGGCGGCCGTGGCGTGGCAGGCGGCGATGGCGGCCTGGATCTGGTACGGCCCCGGTCGTCGCCGGCGCAGCGCGGTCTCCAGGATCCGGGTGCCTTCGGCGATTTCGCCCGCGTCCCAGCGGGTGCGGTCCTGTTCCTCGAGCGGGACGAGCTCGCCGTCGGCGCCCGCTCGGGTGGCGCGGCGGGCGTGCTGCAGGAGCAGCAACGCGAGCAGCCCGAGGACCTCGGGCTCGTCGGGCATGAGCTGCGCCAGGACGCGGGCGAGCCGGACGGCTTCGGCGGCGAGGTCGGGGCGCAGCAGGTCGGGCCCGGCGCTGGCGGAGTAGCCCTCGTTGAACGTCAGGTACAGCACGCCGAGGACGGCGGCGGTGCGTTCGGGCAGCAGGTGCGCGGGCGGGACGCGGTAGGGGATGCCGGCGTGGCGGATCTTGCGCTTCACCCGCACCAGCCGCTGGGACATCGTCGCTTCCGGGACGAGGAAGGCGCGGGCGATCTCGGCGGTGGACAGCCCCGCCAGGGTGCGCAGCGCGAGCGCGACCTGGGCTTCGGTGGCCAGTGCCGGGTGGCAGCAGGTGAAGATGAGCCGCAGCCGGTCGTCGGTGACGCCGCTGTCGTCGCTGTCGGGTTCTTCGCGGACGTGCATCTGGGCGGCCTCCCGGAGCTTGGCGGCGCCGGCGGTCTCGCGGCGGAGCCGGTCGGTGGCACGGTTGCGGGCGGCGGTGGTCAGCCAGGCGCCGGGCCGCTTCGGGACACCGTCGCGGGGCCACGTGCGCAGGGCGAGGGCGAAGGCCTCCTGGGCGCACTCCTCGGCGAGGTCCCAGTCGCCGGTGATCCGGATGAGCGTGGCCACGACCTGGCCCCACTCCTCGCGGAACGCCTCCGCGACCGCGCTCTCGACGTCCACCGCTGCTCCTCCCGCCGGGTCACCCACCCGACGAACGGCCGGGCCCGGGACCGACCGCCGCCGCGTGACAGGCGCCGAATCCCTCGGCGCGCACGACGACGCGGCCGCCTTCGACGCGGACGGCCGTCTCGGTGGCGTCGCTGACCGCGGTGACGCCGGCAGCCGCGGCGAGCTCGCCGGTGGTGTCGCAGACGAGCCGCAGGCGGGGCCGCTGCGGGGGCTTGATCGCCTGGTCGAGGCAGCCGCGCAGGTCGGCGACGGCGAGCCGGGCCAGCGGGGCGAGTTCGCCGGGGTCGCTGGTGACGAGCACGGCGGTGACGTCGGCGCCGGTGCGGACGGCCTCTTCGAAGGCCGCGGCGCGGTGCAGGCCGAGGATGGTGACGACGCCGTCGCCGGGCCGGAACGGTTCGCCGGTGAGCAGGTCGGTGACCGTCGGCGGGGTCCACGGCTCGTCGGCGGGCCGGGGCTGGCTCGTGATCGGCGGGACCGCCGGCCAGTCGTCGTCGAGGTCCAGGTCGAGCAGCGCGGTGCAGGCGGCGACGATGTGGAAGGGCTCGCCGAAGCCGGGTGCGGCGGCGGCGAGCTGGCTCGCGCCGTGCAGCGTGGTGAGGGCGGCTTCGGCGACGCGGACCAGGCGCTGTCCCGGGCGCGTCCGTTCCAGGGCGAGCCCGAGCAGGATGGCGTCGACGCGCATGAGCTGTGCGAACGGCCGGCGCGTGTGCTCGTCGGCAAGGATCTCGGGCAGCAGGTCGCGGCCGAGGCGGGCGTCGCCGCTGTCGCTGTCGGTGGCCAGGGGCAGGCGGGCGACCCAGGCGCGGGCGAACGCGGCCAGGACGTCGGCCGCACTCGGATCCGGCGGCGGGGTGGCGTAGCGGGGCGCGCGTTCGGCGAGGTCGGCCAGTACCGCGAAGTACAGGGCCCGTTTGCCGGGGAAGTTGGAGTAGACCGCGCCGCGGGTGAGCTCGGCGCGTTCGGCGATGACGTCGATCTTCGCCTCGCGGAAGCCGCGTCCGGCGAACTCGTCGCGGGCGGCGGAGAGGACCTTCGCGCGGTTGCGTTCCTGGGTCTCGGTCCTGCTGAGCCTGACCATCGTCCTCCTTGCCGCGGCGTCGGGAGTCAAGATACCGTGACCACTGAGATGATTAGAACATCTGATCTGAACATGTGGAGTGGCGGATGACCCCCGAGATCGACCTGACCGACTTCAAGGTCCTGACTGACCCGTTCACCGCCTACGACCAGGCACGGGAGACGAGTGCGCTGGCCAAGCTCGTCATCCCCGGCTTCGGCCCGTTCTGGGCGCTGACCCGCTACACCCAGGCGCGCGCGATGCTGGCCGACCCGCGCTTCGAGGTCCGGGCCGAGAGCTTCATGCGCCCGCCCGGCATCCCCGAGCACTGTCTCGAGTACCTGCGGACGATGGCCGAGCAGGACGGGCCCGAGCACCTGCGGCTGCGCCGGCTCGTGGCACCGGCGTTCACCCCGAAGCGCGCCGCCCAGCTGCGCCCGCGGCTGGCGGTCCTCACCGAACGGCTGCTCGACGAGCTGCCCGCCCACGCCGAAGACGGCGTCGTCGACCTGATCCCGCACTTCGCGCGGCCGCTGCCGATGGACGTCATCTGCGAGCTGGCCGGCATCCCGGACATCGACCGGCCGCGCTGGCGGGAGTACGGCGCCGCGGTCGCCAGTGGCATGGGCGCGGACTTCGCCGCCGCGATCCCGGAGATCATCGCGGGCGCGCGGGACGCGGTCGCGCGCAGCCGGGCCGAACCGGGCGACGACCTCATCGGCGACCTCGTACGCGCCGAGGACGACGACCGGCTCACCGACACCGAGCTGGTCACGCTGGTCTGGCACCTCGTGCTGGCCGGTCAGACGCCGGTGAACTTGATCGCGAACGCCGTCGAAGCCCTGCTACGGCACCCGGACCAGCTCGCGGCCCTGCGCGCGGACCCGGCGTTGTGGCCGGGCGCGGTCGAGGAGCTGATGCGCTTCTGCAGCCCGCAGCTGCTGACGACGCCGCGGTTCGCGCGGGAAGACGTCGAGATCGACGGGCAGCTGATCCGTGCGGGCGAGCGCGTGACGGCCGCGATGGTGGCCGCCGACCGCGACCCGCGCGCGTTCGCCGATCCGGACCGGCTCGACGTCACCCGCGATGGGCCGGCGCAGCTGGGGTTCTCCCACGGCCCGCACTTCTGCCTGGGCGCGTCGATCGCCCGGGTGGAGACGGAGGTGGCGCTTTCGGCGCTGTTTTCCCGCTTCCCGGATCTCGCGCTGGCCGTCGACGACGTGCCGCGAGCGCCCGACGGCGGGACCTGGCGCCCCGCGAAGCTACCGCTGACGCTCTGACACCAGCGCCTCGATGCCGTCCAGGATGCGGGCGAGGCCGAAGCGGAAGGTGTAGGCCGGGTCTTCGGCGGCGTTGTGGGCTTCGCCCGCGGCCTGGCCGACGCGGGAGGCCAGGGGGTAGTGCGCCGCGTCGGCGGCCGGGATGCCGGCCAGCACCGGCGCGGCGCGCTCCCACCACTGGGCGTCGGTCATGCCGCTGGTGCGGACCAGCCGGGCGGCGTCGAGGGAGCTGCGCGCGGTGGTGCGGACCAGGCCGGTGACCAGGGTGACGGCGGCGTCCATCTCGACGTCGTCGAGCCCGATGCCGTCGACCGCGCGCAGCTCGTGTTCGTACTTGGCGAAGCTGTGCGGGCCCAGCGTCGACCGGCTGGTGGTGACCTGCAGCAGCCAGGGGTGGCGGTGGAAGAGCGCCCACAGGTCGTCGGCGATCGCCGTCAGCGCCGCGCGCCAGCCGAGGTCCGGGTCGGGGACCGGCAGCTCGCCGTGGACGTGGTCGATCATCAGGTCCAGCAGCTCGGCCCGGCCCGGCACGTAGGTGTAGAGCGACATGGGGGAGACCCCGAGCTGCTCGGCGACGCGGCGGATGGTGACGGCGTCGATGGTGTCGGCGTCGGCCAGCGCGACCGCCGAGCGGACGACGTCGGCCGTGGTCAGCTTCGGTTTCGGGCCGCGCCGCGGGGCCCCCGGGACGCCCCAGAGCAGCTCGATCGCCCGTCGCGGGTCGCCGCCGTTCTCCTCCGTGCTCACGCCGGTCATTCTGCCCACCTGATTTTCGTACGCCGTACAGAGTTGTGCTAACCTCTTCTTCGTACAATGTACAGAGTTAAGGGGGAGGATGACTCCGCAGATCCACGCCGAGGGACTTCGCAAGCGCTACGGCGACGCGTACGCCCTTGACGGCTTCGCTCTCTCGGTCCCGGCGGGCTCGCTGCACGGCCTGCTCGGACCCAACGGCGCCGGCAAGACCACGGCCGTCCGCGTGCTGTCCACGCTCCTGCGTCACGACGGCGGCACCGCGCGCGTCGCCGGCTTCGACGTCGCCACTGAATCAGCGAAAGTGCGGTCCTCGATCGGGGTGGTCGGTCAGCAGGCCGCCGTCGACGAGCTGCTGTCCGGACGCCAGAACCTGGTGCTGTTCGGCCGGCTGCACCACCTGGGCCGGCGCGAGGCCACCCGCCGCGCCGACGACCTCCTGGAGAGGTTCGGCCTCGCCGGCACCGGGGCGAAGCCGGTCTCGGCCTACTCCGGTGGCATGCGGCGGCGGCTGGACCTGGCCGCGTCGCTGCTGGCCACCCCGCGGGTGCTGTTCCTCGACGAGCCGACGACCGGGCTGGACCCGCGCAGCCGCGTCGAGGTCTGGCGGGCGGTGCGGTCCCTGGTCGCCGACGGCACGACCGTCCTGCTCACGACCCAGTACCTGGAGGAAGCCGACCGGCTGGCCGACCGCATCTCGCTGGTGGAACACGGGCGCGTGATCGCCGAGGGCACGCCGGCCGAGCTGAAGGGCTCGCTCGGGGCGACCCGGATCGAGCTGGTGCTGACCGACCCGGACGCCGCCGGCGCGGCGGCGGCGCTGCTGGCCCGGGTCACCGGCGGCGAGCCGGTCACCGAGGAGCTGCGGGTGAGCGCACCGGCCGAGCCGTCGATGCTGACCGACGTCGTCCGCGAGCTGGCCGCGACCGAGCTGGCGTTCGCCGACGTCGCGCTGCGGCATCCGACGCTCGACGAAGTGTTCCTGGAGCTGACGGGGAAGGTGTCGCGATGAGGTGGGCGGTCGAAGACGGGTGGACGCTCACGCAGCGGTACCTCGCCCACCTGGCCCGGCGGCCGGCCCGGCTGGCCACCGTCGTGGCGTTCCCGATCCTGATGGTGCTGATCTTCGCCTACCTGCTCGGCGGCGGGATGACCGTGCCCGGCGGCGGGTCCTACCGCGAGTTCCTGATGCCGGGGATGTTCGCGATGACGATGGCGTTCGGGCTGTCGGGGACGATGATCGCGGTGCTGGACGACGCCGCGAAGGGCGTCACCGACCGGTTCCGGTCGCTGCCGATGGCGCCGTCGGCGGTGCTGACCGGCCGGGTGGCGGCGGACCTGGTGAACGCGGCCCTCGCCCTGGCGGTGCTGATCGGCTGCGGGTTCGCCGTCGGCTGGCGGCCCCACGGCAGCCTGGCCGAGACCGTGGCGGCGTTCGCGTTGCTGCTCCTGCTGCGCACGGCGCTGGTGTGGGCCGGGATCTACCTGGGCCTGCTGACGACCGACCCGGCGATGGTGACGCTCGCGCAGACCCTCGAATTCCCGTTCGGGTTCCTCTCCAGCGCGTTCGTGGCGACCGCGACGATGCCGGCGTGGCTGGGAACCGCGGCGGAGTGGAACCCGTTGTCCTCCACGGTGACGGCGGCGCGGGTGCTGTTCGGCAACCCGGGCGCGGCCGGGACGTCCTGGGTGAGCACGCACTCCGTGCTGATGGCGGTGGGGTGGCCGCTGGTGCTGCTCGCGGTGTTCGTGCCGCTGTCCGTGCGTCGATACAGGAGGCTGGGGAACTGAAGATCGACTTTCGGCCGGGCGAACCGCCGCGAGCGGGACGTCTGGTCATCGACGGCCGGGTGCTGTCCATTGTGGATGGATTGCCGGAGCTGCTGGGCGGCACCGACGGGTTCTGGGCGACCGCGGCGCAGGCCGCGCTGCGCCTGGTCGCGGCGGGACGGCTGCTGCCGGGCGTCACCGAGGCCGGCCACGACGCCTGGCGCGTCGGACCCCTCGAGCCGGCGGAAGCCGCGTGGCTGCGGGATCTCGCGGCCGCGATGCCGGTCGACGAGCGGGCACCGGGCCCGCTGCTGCGGGCGTTCCTCGACGCCGTCGCCGACACACTGCCCCGCACGCCCGCCGCGGCGAAGGCAACCGGGACGCGGTTGTTCGCCGCCGTCGCGCCGCAGCGCGCGGAGTCCGTGCGGGACTGGGCCGGCGAACTGGCCGCCGGCCTCGACTCGGGCATCCGGGTGTCCCTGCGGATCGAAGCGCCCGGCGGCTTCGACACCGGCCGCTTCCACGCCGTCGTCCAGGTGCACAGCCTCGCCGACCCGGGTCAGGTCGCCGACGCGGCGCAGCTGTGGGAGACCGGGCGGTTCGGGCCGCGGGCGCGCATCGACGTCGTGCTGGCGCTGCGGCGCGGCGCGCAGGTGTGGCCCGCGCTGAGCCCGTTGCTCACCTCGGCGGTGCCGGACGACCTGGTCTTGGGCGAAGACGACGTGACCGAGCTGGTCGCGTCCGCGGCCCCGCGGCTGGCGGCGGTGGGCATCGACGTGCACTGGCCGGCGGAGCTGGCGGGGTCGCTGACCGCGCGGGCCGTGGTGAATGCCGGGGACGCGCCGGATGACCTGCCGTCGTTCTTCGGCGGCGGCCGGGCGCTGGAGTTCGACTGGCAGCTCGCCCTGGGCGGCGAGGTGCTGAGCGAGGCGGAGCTGGACGCGCTCGCCGAGGCCCGCCGCCCGGTGGTGCGGCTGCGCGACCGCTGGGTGCTGGTCGACCCGGCGCTGGCGGCGAAGGCACGCGAGCGGACACTCAAGCCGCTCACCCCGGTCGACGCGCTGGGCGCGGTGCTGACCGGGACCACCGAGGTCGACGGCGAGCCGGTCGAGGTCGTCACCGAAGGCTGGCTCGCGCGGCTGCAGGAACGCCTGTCCGCACCGCCGGAACCGCAGGCACCGCCGGCCGGGCTGGCCGCGACGCTGCGGGACTATCAGCTGCGCGGCCTGCAGTGGCTGGCCACGGTGACCGGCCTGGGCCTCGGCGGCTGTCTCGCCGACGACATGGGCCTCGGCAAGACGGTCACGCTGATCGCGCTGCACCTGCACCGCGCTTCGGGGGCGACTCTCGTGGTCTGCCCGGCGTCGCTGCTGGGCAACTGGGAACGCGAGATCCGCCGGTTCGCCCCGGGCGTGCCGGTGCGGCGTTTCCACGGCGGCGCGCGCTCGCTCGAGGACCTCGACGGATTCGTGCTCACCACCTACGGCACGCTGCGTGCCGATCCCGCGCCCCTGGCCGGGATCCGGTGGGGTCTGCTGGTCGCCGACGAGGCCCAGCACGTCAAGAACCACCGGTCGGGCACGGCGAAGGCGCTGCGGCTGGTGCCCGCGGCCGCGCGGGTCGCGCTGACCGGCACGCCGGTGGAGAACACGCTCTCGGAGCTGTGGGCGATCCTCGACTGGTCGGCGCCGGGCCTGCTGGGTTCGCTCGGCGAGTTCCGGACGCGCTGGGCGAAGCCAATCGAGGCCGGGGACGCCGCCGCGGCCGAACGGCTTTCGCGGTTGATGCGGCCGTTCCTGTTGCGGCGCCGCAAGTCCGACCCGGGGATCGCGCCGGAGCTGCCGGCGAAGACCGAGACCGACCGGCCGGTGGCGCTGAGCCCGGAGCAGGCGGCGCTGTACGAGGCGGTCGTGCGGGAGATGATGGCCGGCATCGCCGCGAGCGACGGGATGGCGCGGCGCGGGCGGATCGTCAAGCTGCTGACCGCGCTCAAGCAGATCTGCAACCATCCGGCGCAGTACCTCAAGGCACCCGGCGGCCGCTCCGGCAAGCTGGAACTGCTCGACGAACTGCTCGACACCATCCTCGCCGAAGACGGCGCGGTGCTGGTGTTCACCCAGTACGTCGCCATGGCCCGGCTGCTGGAGCAGCACCTGGCCGCCCGCGGGATCGGCACGCTGCTGCTGCACGGCGGTACCCCGGTCGCGCGGCGCGAAGAGCTCGTCGAGCGGTTCCAGGCCGGTGAGGTGCCGGTGTTCCTGTTGTCGCTCAAGGCGGCGGGCACCGGGCTGAACCTCACGCGCGCCGACCACGTCGTGCACTTCGACCGCTGGTGGAACCCGGCGGTGGAGGACCAGGCGACCGACCGGGCGTACCGGATCGGGCAGACCCGGCCGGTGCAGGTGCACCGGCTCGTCGCCGAGGGAACGGTCGAGGACCGGATCGCGGCGATGCTGCGGGAGAAGCGGGCGCTGGCCGACGCGGTGCTGGCCGGCGGCGAGGCGGCGTTGACGGAACTGACCGACACCGAGCTCGCGGAGCTCGTCGAGCTGAGGAGCCGCGGATGAGCGAGGACCTGGTGCGCGGTTTCCCCGCGTTCGGGGCCGCCGGGGCGCGGGGGCGCTTCGCGAAGTCGTGGTGGGGCCGGGCGTGGCTGAGCGCGATGGAGGACACCGCGCTGGACCTGCGTCAGCTCAAGGCGGGCCGCCGGTACGCCGCGGCCGGGCTGGTCGGGCCGATCACGGTGAGCCCGGGCCGGATCGCGGCGACGGTGGACGACGACAGTGACGTCGACGGTGGCCCGTTCCGCACCGAGCTGCGGCTGGCCGAACTGTCCGAAGTGGACTGGACGCGGTTCCTCGACCGGGTCGCCGCACGCGCGGGACACCTGGCGGCCCTGCTGGACCGGGACATGCCGCCCGACCTGGTGGCCGCGGCCGACGACGCCGGCGTCCACCTGCTGCCGGGGATCGGCGACCTGGACCCGGAGTGCGACTGCGCGGGCTGGGAGCTGCCGTGCCGGCACGCGGCGGCGTTGTCGTTCCAGGCGTCGTGGCTGCTGGACGCCGACCCGTTCGTGCTGCTGCTGATGCGCGGCAAGGGCGAACGGGAGATCCGCGACGAGCTGGAGAGCCGCACGGCGCCGCGCGAGGACCTGGTCGTCGAGGACCGGACGCCCGGAGAGCTGCCGGACCTGGCCGGGTTCCGGCCGTCGGGCGCACCGTCGATCCCGTCCGCGCCCGGCATGCCCGCGGAGGCGTTCGCGCTGCTGGCCGCGAACGCGTCGGCTCAGGCCCGGGCGCTGCTGGTGGGCGAGCCATGGCCGGGACAGCGGCAGGACACGATCCGGCTGGCTTCCGCGTTTCCCACGGTGGCTTCGCGGCTGGGCGAAGGACCCGGGTTCGAACGGGCCGTCGCGGCGTGGACGCACGGCGGGCGCGCGGGCCTCGAGGTGCTGGACGCGCCGTGGACACCGCCGAAAGCGGCGCTGGCCGCCGCGCGGTCCGCGCTCGCCGACGTCACCGACGACGAGCCGGTGTTCGACCGCAACCGGTGCACGGCCGGGGAGGTGCAGGTGCGGCTGGACCGCCGGGGCCGGTGGCACCCGTACCGGCGCGAAGGCGGCGAGTGGTGGCCCGCGGGCCCGCCCGAACTCGATCCGGGACTGCTTCTCGGCTGAGGCCTCCGCGGGGGCTTCTTCTGGGGCTTCTTCACGCGGTGAACCCGCGTTCGGCCAGGGATTTTCGTTGGATCACGCCGTATCCAGGGTGATCCCCCTTGTCTCCTGTCCGCTACGGCGGGGTGACCGCCGGGCCACTGGGGGTGCGGGCGCGCGAGGCTGCCTCCTCGCGCGCCCGCCCGGTTTCTGTCGGTGCCCGGCGCTGGCGTGCGGGCCATGGACGCCATTGCCGCCGATCTGCACCGGTACCTCCAGGAGGAGCGCGAGAGCGTGCTCGCGTCGTTGTCCGGGTTGAGCGAGTACGACATCCGCCGTCCGATGACGCCGACGGCCACCAACCTGCTGGGCCTGGTCAAGCACCTGGCCGGCGGGGAGCTCGGCTACCTGGGCGACTGCGTCGGCCGCCCGGCCCCGGTCCGCCTGCCGTGGGTCGAGGACGGCTCGATCTGGGACAGCGCCGACATGTGGGCCACCGCGGAACAGTCCCGCGAGGAGCTGGTCGAGCTGTACCGGACCGCGTGGCGGCACACGGACGAGTCGATCGACCGGCTGCCGCTGGACGCGCCGGCGTCGGTGCCGTGGTGGCCGCAGGAGCGCCGCGCGACGACGTTCGGCTCGCTGCTCGTGCGGGTCACCGCCGAAACCGCGCACCACGCGGGGCACGCGGACATCGTGCGTGAGCTGATCGACGGCCGCGGCGGCGCCGACCGGGAGGACATCGGCGACACCGCCTGGTGGGACACGTACCGGGCGCGGGTCCAGGGTGCGGCCGAGCGGCACCGCTGACTTCAGGCCACCGCGGTCGCGGCGTAGTCCTTGACCCGCATCGAGTCGTGCATGCGCACGCCGCCGGTGTTGAGCTTCGCCAGCGCCGTCGTGATGCCGGCCGGCAGCGCGGAGACCAGCTGGCCGCCGCGCGCGAGCGCCCACACCCCGGCGCGGGAGCCGGGGATCAGGCTCCGGGCGGCGCCGACGGCGAACGCGCGGCTCTTCCGCACCAGCTCGCCCATTTCCCTTTCGTAGGCGGCGAAGGCGCGTTCGTGGTCGCCGCCCGCCGCGGCCAGCTCGCCGGCCAGGACGTAGGCGCCGAGCACGGCGAGGCTGGTGCTGCCGCCGACGGCGGGACCGGGGCAGTAGCCGGCGTCGCCGACGAGCGTGACGCGTCCGCGTGACCACGTGTCGAGCCCGAGCTGCGTGATCGAGTCGAAGTAGAACGGCCCGGGGCCGCTCAGTTCGGCGAGCCAGCCGTCGACCTGGGGGTGCATCCCGGCGTAGGCCTCGCGCAGCAGCTCCTGCTGCCGCGCGACGTCGTGGTGGTGGTAGTCGAGCTGCTCGTCGCGGCGGAACAGGAACACCGCGCGGGCCTCGTCGAGGTGCCGGGCGCTGTAGACGCCGGCGGTGCGCCCGGGGCCGAGGTGCAGCACGGTCTCGCCGTCGCGCAGGCCGTCGATGTCCGGCAGGGAGAGCACGGCCAGGTAGGCGCCGATGAACTTCGTCAGGCCGGCTTCTTCGCCGAAGACGAGGCGGCGGACGTTCGAGTGCAGCCCGTCGGCGCCGACGACGACGTCGAACCTGCGGGGTGCGGCGTGCTCGAAGGTGACGTCGCCGTCGGGGGAGAGGGCGGTGATCGAGTCGCCGAAGAGGTACTCGGCGTCGTCGCGGCCGGCGTCGTAGTAGATCTCGCTGAGGTCGTCGCGCATGATCTCGGCGTGCCGGTCGGAGGTCGCGCGGTAGATCTTCGTCAGGTCCACCCGCAGCGGGCGGCGCGCGCCTTCCCGGTGCAGCGTCATGCGCGTGGTGCCGGTCTTGAGGGCTTCGACGCGGGGCAGCACGCCCATCTTTTCGGTGATGTCCATGGCGGGTCGGAACAGGTCGACGGCGTGGCCGCCGGTCTTGCGCAGCGCCGGAGCGCGTTCGACGACCGTGACGTCGAAGCCGTAGCGAGTGAGCCAATAGGCGAGCACCGGACCCGCGATGCTGGCGCCGGAGACGAGAATCCGCATGAGTACCTCCCTGACTTAACGGTAGGTAAGTTGTACCACAGTCTTTACCTATCGTTAAGTCAGTTATGCTGGGCCGGTGCCGAAACCCTCCGACACCAAGCAGCGCATCCTCGACGCCGCACGCGACCTCTTCACCACCCAAGGGGTGCAGCGCACCAGCCTGCAGGACATCGCCGACCGGCTGGGCATCACCAAACCCGCGCTCTACTACCACTTCCCCTCGCGCGACGACCTCGTCCGCAGCATCGTCGCGCCCATGCTCGACGACGGCGAGAACTTCCTCCTCGCCCAGGAAGCGCGCGGGGACGCGCCGGTGCGCGAGCTGATCGAGGGGTTCTTCGACTTCAACTACCGCCACCGCGCGGACGTGATCATGCTGCTGGCCGAGATGCCGACGCTGGCCGACCTCGGGCTCATCGACCGCGTGCTGGCCTGGCGCACCCGGCTCACCGCGCTGATCTGCGGCCCGTCGCCGACCCTGGACAAGCAGGCGCGCGCGATCCTGGCCCTGGGCGGCCTGCAGGACGTCTGCATGCAGTTCCCCGACTCCCCGGTCGAGGAACTGAAAGCCGCGGCGGTCGCCGGGGCGCTGGACGCCCTCGGGCGCTAGCGCACCGCCGCGCGGTCGATGATCGCGCCCGTGTCGACCCCGGGGGGCAGCGTGCCGAACGCGATGCCCCAGTCACTGCCGAAACGCGACGCGCAGAACGCGTCCGCGACCGCCGGGTCACCGTGGCGGACCAGCAGCGATCCCTGCAGCACCAACGCCATCGACTCGACCACCCGCCGCGCCCGGTACTCGATCGCGTCGAAGTCGGTCAGCTCCTTGCGGACGCGGCCGACGGCGTCGTCGAGCCGCGCGTCGCCGCCGGCGGCCTGCTCGACCTCGGCGAAGAAGGCCGCGACCGTCTCCGGCTGCTTGCCCATAGCGCGCAACGCGTCCAGCGCCGCGACGTTGCCCGAGCCCTCCCAGATCGACGACAGCGGTGCCTCGCGGTAGAGCCGCGGCATGCCCGACTCCTCGACGTACCCGTTGCCGCCGAAGCATTCGAGCGCCTCAGCCGCGTGCACCGGCGCCCGCTTGCACACCCAGTACTTCGACACCGCGAGCCCGAGCCGCCGGAACGCCTGCTCCTGCTCGTCGTCGCGCCGGTCGCCCGCCGCGGCAAGCCGCATCGCCACCGTCGTCGCCGCCTCGGACTCGACGACGAGATCCGCGAGCACGTTCGCCATCAGCGGCTGGTCGACCAGCGCCTTGCCGAAGGCGTGCCGGTGGGTCGCGTGGTGGACCGCGCGGACCGCGCCCAGCCGCATGCCGGACGCGCTGCCGAGCGTGCAGTCCAGACGGGTGTTGTTGACCATCTCGATGATGGTCCGGACTCCGCGGCCCTCCTCGCCGACGAGCCAGCCGACGGCGTGGTCGTACTCGATCTCCGACGACGCGTTGGACCGGTTGCCCAGCTTGTCCTTCAGCCGCTGCAGCCGGATCGGGTTGAGGGAGCCGTCGGGCAGGACGCGGGGGAGAAGGAAGCACGAAAGCCCACCGGGCGCCTGGGCCAGCGTCAGGAACATGTCCGACATCGGCGCCGAGGTGAACCACTTGTGCCCCACGAGGGTGTAGCTGCCGTCGGCGCTCGGGGTCGCCGTCGTGGTGTTGGCCCGGACGTCGGAGCCGCCCTGCTTCTCGGTCATCGACATGCCCGCGATCAGGCCCCGCTTGGTGCTCGGCTCACGCAGGCCGAAGTCGTACTCGGTCGCGGCCAGCAGCGGCTCGTACCGCGCGGCCAGCTCCGGGTTGGCCCGCAGCGCCGGGATCGCCGCGTAGGTCATCGAGATCGGGCAGCTGTGCCCGGCCTCGACCTGCCCCCAGACGTAGAACTTCGCCGCACGGGCCGCGTGCGCACCCTCGCGCGGGTCCCGCCACGGCGTGCCGTGCAGGCCGTGGGAGACCGCGACGGTCATCAGGTCGTGCCAGTACGGGTGGAACTCGACCTCGTCGATCCGGTTCCCGTACCGGTCGTGCGTGCGCAGCACCGGCTCGTTCTCGTTGACCACCCGGCCCCACTCCTGGGCCTGCTCGCTCCCGGCGAGACGGCCCAGCTCGTGCAGCTCACCGGCCGCCCAGTCCGCGCCGGCGCGCTCGAGCCCGGCCAGCAGCGCGGGGTCGTCGGCGACGTCGTGGCCCTGCAGCATCGGGACCTGGTTGGTGACCTCATGCGTGGCGGGCATCGGAACCTCCTAGAGCGCGGACGACGAACGTGCGAAGCTCGGCGACGTCACCGGCGTTGCCGCTGGTCAACGGGCCGATCAGGACTTCCGCGGCGGCGCCCACCAACGCGGCCGCGGTGAGCCGGCCGTCCTGCGGGGGCAGCGCGCCATCCTTGACGCCGGCCGCGACGTGCTCGGCGACGACGTCGGTGAACGCCCGCCGGAACTCGAGCCGTTCGGCGTCGATCCGCGCGTCGACCGGCTCGGCCAGCAAGGCGTAGGCCTGACGGGGAGCTTTGAGGGCGCGCTGGGCGAACGTCTCGAACACGGCCAGGACCCGCTCGGCGGGCTCGCCGGGTCGCGCGGACGCGGCCCGGACGGCCTCGACCTCCCGCGTCACGACCTGCCGGAAGACGTGCACGACCAGGTCGGCCTTGGTGGGGAAGTGCCGGTAGACGCTGCCGACGGCCACCCCGGCCCGCTCGGCGACGGCGGCGACGGAGCAACCGCTGTAGCCGTGGTCGGCGAGCTGTTCGGTCGCCGCGGCGACGATCGTCTCGCGCTGGGCGTCGAGGCGTTCCTGGACCTTCGGGGTGCGGCGGTAGGGCACGTCAAGAAGTGAAGCACTGATTCATTGCTTCAGTCAACGCTACTTCCCGGTGATCACGCCGACCGCGATCCCCAGGATCGCCGTGTTGTAGACGAACGCCACCACGCTGTGCGTCAGCACCGTGTACCGGATCGAGCGCGCCTGAACCTCCACATCGGACGTCGCGAACGACGTCCCCACCGTGAAAGCGAAGTACGCGAAGTCCAGCAGGTTCGGCCGCTCCGTCGCCGGGAACCGCAGCCCCGGTCCCGGCGCGGCCCGGTAGTGCAGGTGCGCGTAGCGGTCGGCGTACCCGAAGTGCAGCAGGATCCACGCCGCCAGCACCGCCGGCACCGCGCTGATCTGCAACACCGACGCGTACTCGCCGTCCTCTTCGGCGATCACGTTCGCCACCAGGATCAGCGACCCCGCCGACATCCCGACGACGCTCACCAGCAGCGTCGCCGCGAAACTCGACCGGCGGCCCAGCAGGCTGTGCAGCCACGCCGGCTCGCCGTCACCCGCCAGCCGATAGCGGCGGACACGCAGGAACCGGGTCGCGATCACCGCCACCGCCAGCACGTCCCACGCCAGCAGGAACACCACGTCCAGCCCGGTGTCCGGCGCGATGAGCCAGCCCAATCCCAGCAGCACCAGCAGGAACTCCGCACACTGTAACCAGATCCTCCGAAGACGACGCACGGCGCGAAGCTAACGGTCCCCGCCCGCGACGGCACGCCGGATCACCTGGTCAGGTGGCCCGCGGCACCAGCGCGACCAGGTACCGGCAGGGCCGCGACCCGGGGTTGGCGAACACCCGCTCCGGCGCGGTCCCCAGCTGCAGGCAGTCCCCGGCGTCCAGCTCGTGCACCTCGGTGCCCTCCCGCATGCGCAGGTGCCCGTCGAGCACCCAGATCTGCTGGTGCAGGAACGCGCTCGCGAGCAACGGCACCTCCGCACCCGCGGGCAGCTCGATCTCGACCAGCTCCAGCGGACGGCCGGCGGCGGGGGAGACCGCGCGCCGCCGGTAGCCGGTGTCCGGATCGACCCACACCGGCTGCTCGGCCGCGCGCACCAGCCGCCGCTCGTCACCCTCGGCCCGCGCGATCAGCTCCGACAACGTCATCCCGAGCGCCGCCGACAGCTTCGCCAGCAACGCCGCCGTCGGCTGCACGTCGCCACGTTCGATCTTGCCGATCATCGCCCGCGACACCCCGGACGTCTCGGCCAAGGCGGCCGCCGAGAGACCGTGGGACGTCCGCGCCGCGTGCACGGTGGCGGCCAGTCGGGCGGTCAGAGGGTCGGTCATGAGTTGATACTATACGACCCATTCTGGCTACCATGTGAGCCATGTTGATCCGAGACGCCACTCCCGACGACGCCACCGCCTGCCTCGCCATCTACGCGCCCTACGTCACCGAGACCGCCATCTCCTTCGAAGACGAACCGCCCTCCGTCGCCGAAATGGCCCGCCGCATCACCGACGCCCATGCCTGGTTCGTCCTGGAAGGCGAAGTCCGCGTCGCCGGATTCGCCTACGCCCACCCCTTCGCCGAACGCGCCGCCTACCGGTGGTCGTGCGAGACGAGCATCTACCTCGAACGCGGCCGCCGTCGCACCGGCGCCGGCCGCGCCCTGTACGAAACCCTCTTCGAACGGTTGCGGGACAAGGGCTTCTGCCGCGCCTTCGCCGGCATGACCCTCCCGAACGACGCGAGCGCCGGCCTGCACCGCGCCCTCGGGTTCGAGCCGGCGGGCGTCTACCGCCGGGTCGGCTGGAAGCACGGCGCGTGGCGTGACGTCGCCTGGGTCCAGAAGGACCTTCACGCAACCGATGGTTGCGCATCGCCGCCGGCCCCGCTAACGTGACACGCAACCAAACGTTGCACAAGGAGCCGACATGGAACACGGAACCCTCGACCGCGAGATCCACATCGACGCCAGCCCCGACGTCGTCTTCGACGTCGTCAGCAGCCCCGAACACCTCCGCGAATGGTGGCCCGACGAGGCCGAGTACCCGGTCGAGCCCGGGGGAGACGGCCGCATCGGCTTCGGCGGCAGCTGGGTCCGGTTCACCGTCGTCGACGCCGTCCCCCCGAAGCTGTTCTCCTTCCGGTGGACCCACGAAGCGGGGGAGACCGCCGCACCCGGCAACTCGTTCCTCGTCGTCTTCGAACTCGAGCCCACGGCCGGCGGCACCCGCCTCCGGATGACCGAGACCGGCTTCCGCGAACGCGGCTGGGACGAAGCCAAGATCGCCGCCGAATACGCCGACCACGCCAGCGGCTGGGACCACTTCCTGCCCCGCCTGCCCGGGTACGCCGTCAAGGTCGGAGCGACGACCCGGTGAGCACCGCAGTGGACGACGACCTCTGGTCGGCCATCGGCGACCCCATCCGCCGCCGCATGCTCGACCTGCTCCTGAACGAGGGCAGCGCGACCGCGACCAGCCTGAGCGAGCACCTCCCGGTGACCCGCCAAGCCGTCGCGAAACACCTCACCGTCCTCGACCGCGTCGGCCTCGTGCACGCGACCGCCGCCGGTCGTGAGAAGCAGTACCGCGTCGACGAGGCGCAGCTGGCCCGCGCCGTCGCCCAGCTCGCCGACGTCGGCGCCGCCTGGGACGCCCGGCTCCGCCGCATCAAGCGCATCGCCGAAACCATCCAGAAGAAGCTCTAGAGAGGCACGACCATGGACATCTTGCACCGCATCGGCATCGAGAAGGCCACACCGGAAAAGGTCTACGAGGCGATCACCACCCTCGACGGCCTGTCGGACTGGTGGACCGAGAAAACCGTGGGGGACACCGAACTCGGCGGCGTCATCGCGTTCCGCTTCATCCCGGGCGGGTTCGACATGAAGGTCATCGAGCTCGACCCGGGCCGGCTCGTGCGCTGGGAGGTCGTCGACGGACCGCCGGAGTGGATCGGCACGACGATCCGGTGGGACCTCGAGCAGCGTGGCGACTACACGATCGTCCTGTTCAAGCACGAAGGCTGGCGCGAGTCGATCGAGTTCATGCATCACTGCAGCACGAAGTGGGCGATCTACCTGATGAGCCTCAAGCAGCTCGTCGAGACCGGGGAAGGTGCCCCGAGCCCGCGGGACGTGATGATCAGCGACTGGCACTGAGGTTACTTGACATAATGTACATTATCGGCACTTGGGGACACGCTGCGACGGAGAGCCAGGAGGGGTGCCAGAGCCGGATTCCCCGGGAGGCGCGTTCGGTTCGTCAGGACGGCTCCTGCTGAGGTTTCGCCCCCCGCGTTCTCCCGCAGCGAGCCCCAGACGGCTCTGAGGGCGCCTTTCGGAGGGCGCAGGAGCGTCCCCTGGGGTCAGGAGGTCGATGTGCCGCCACTCGACCTTAAAACGTCACGGTGACGAAACTATGGGTCAGTGAACCTGGCGTCAGACCGATCGTTGGTGAGAACTGCGCCGCGGAACCTTCTGATTGCCGACCGACCCCCGGCGTCCCGGACACCCCAGAGCGTCGCGGCGCTCGAACATATGTGCGCATCCCCGTCGCGTACGCCGGAAAGGGCGGATTCGGGCCTCGAATCGGCTTCGGCAGGATCCGGGATCCCCCAGGGGGTCATTCCGGACTAAACCGACATTTCATGCATAATCCCCATTATGCATGAAATGAGAGGTGACCCGGCGACCGGAATTGTCGGTGCTGTGCTGTAGAAGATCCACATGAAGGTTTCCGAGGCCCAGCAAGCCTTCTTCGCGGCCCGCCGGCCCCGCAAGGACTCTCCGCACACCACCGACGCCTACCGCCGCGATCTCGCCGGGATCACCACTCTCCTGGTTTCGGAACTGGGCCGCCCGGCCGAGGACCTGGACGTCACCGACCTGACCGGGCCGGCGCTGCGGGCGGTGTTCGGCGTGTTCGCCGACGGGCACGCGAAGAGCTCGGTGCTGCGCGCCTGGTCGACCTGGAACCAGTTCCTGACGTTCTGCGTGGCGGACGGGCTGCTGGAGGGCAATCCGATGGGTGCGGTGGCGCGGCCGCGGACGCCGGCGTTGACGCCGAAACCGTTGCGGGGTGAGGAAACCCCGGAGCAGCTGCTGTCGGCGGCGGCCGCGGGTTCGCGGCGCGCGCGGGATCCGTGGCCGGAGCGGGACGTGCTGGTGATCGCGCTGGGGCTGGTGGCGGGGTTGCGGGCGGCGGAGATGCGGGCGTTGACGGCGCGGTCGCTGGTGGGGCGCGCGGGTGAGCTGCGGTTGCACGTGAGGGGGAAGGGCAGCCGGGATCGGTCGATTCCGGTGCAGCCGGTGCTGGCGGAGCTGATCGAGCGGTACCGGGAGTCGTGCCGGGTGCGGTTTTCGAGTGTGCGGTTCTCCCCCGGTTCGCCGTTGTTGCTGGATCGGGCGGGTGAGCCGATCGGGCGGGGTGCACTGGAGTACTTGGTGAAGTCGTGTTATCGCGGGGCGGGGTTGCACGATCGGGTGCCGGCGGGGGCGAACCTGCACGCGTTGCGGCACACGTTCGCGACGAGGCTGGCGGAGGACGGGGCGACGGCGTCGGAGATCATGGCGTTGCTGGGGCACGCGAGCTTGGCGACGAGCCAGAACTACATCGAGGCGACGGGTCGTGAGCAGCGTGCGGCGGCGGCGAGCAACCGGACGTACCGGGCGTTGGACGGTTTGAGCTGAGGCAGGCTCCGGCTGAAGCGACTGACTGGCCGCAGAGGTGCGGCGGAGGCGTTCGGGGTCAGCGGAGTTGTTCGAGGTCCTTGGCCGCGCGGGCGATGTCGGCGGCCAGGCCGCGCAGTTCGCGGGGGTCGGCGCCGTCGTCGGCGGCGGTCACTATGTCCTCGGCGGCGCACCGAAGCTGGAAGAGCCGGTCCTGGAGGGCGGCGATCTCGGTGTCGGAGAGGACCACGGCGTCTTCGGGTAGTCCGCTTCGCTGCAGTGCGGTGCGGCGTTCGTAGGCGCGCTGGCGGCAGGACTGGCCGCAGTACCGTCGGCGCCGTCCGACGTTGCCCGCTTCCGGGAGGCGGCGGCCGCACCAGCCGCAGTGCTTCGGGGCGCCGCGGCGGGCGGGGACGGGTTCGAGCTGGGTCAGTTCGGCGGCTTCCCTCACCCCGGAGACCCTAGCTGGCCACCGGTTGCTCATGCCGGGGTCATGGCGGAAGTGCACACTTGAGGGATGCAGGCGTCGTTTCCGTACCTGGCCGATCCGCTCCCCCGTGCTTTCGCGCACCGGGGGTGGCACCTCGACGAGCTCGACGGGCTCGAGAATTCGCTGCCGGCTTTCCAGCGGGCGTGCGCGGAGGGGTATCGGTACCTGGAGACGGACGTGCACGCGACGGCGGACGGTGTGGTGGTGGTGCACCACGACGCGAACCTCGACCGGACGACGGACGGGTCGGGGGCGATCGCGGCGCAGACGTGGGAGCAGCTGAAGAACGTCAAGGTCGGGGGGAAGGCTCCGCTGTCGCGGCTGGAGGACGTGCTGGAGGAGCTGCCGAACGCTCGGTTCAACGTCGATGTGAAGGCGGATCGGGCGGTGAGGCCGTTCGTCGAGGTGCTGGAGCGGACGAAGGCCCATGACCGGGTGGCGGCGGCGGCGTTTTCGGATGCGCGGCTGGTGCGGTTGCGGAAGCTGGCGGGGCCGAAGCTGGTGACGGCGATGGGGCCGCGGTCGGCGTTCGCGCTGTGGGCGCGGGGGAAGCTGCCGCTGCTCCCCCTCGGGCGGCTGGTGCTGGGGGCGATGGCGCAGGTGCCGGTGCGTCAAGGTGCGTTGCGAGTGGTGGACAAGGCGTTCCTGTCGATGGCCGGGCGGTCCGGGATCGAGGTGCACACGTGGACCATCGACGATCCGGCGGAGATGCGGATGCTGCTGGATCTGGGGGTGCATGGGATCGTGACGGACCGGCCGGACCTGTTGCGCGAGGTGCTGATCGAGCGTGGGGCCTGGCGGCGGTCGCAGGAGTCGTGAGCGTCAGCGGGGTGGTTTGCCGGTCCAGGCGGCTTCCCAGGTCTTGGGGCCGAGCAGTCCGCTGTCCTTGATGCCGTTGGCGCGCTGGAGGTCGAGGACCGCGGTGCGGGTTTTTTCGTAGTAGCAGCCGGTGCCGGTGAAGCCGTAGCCGAAGGCGTTCATGCGGAGCTGGAAGGCCTTGAGCGGGGCGGCGCAGTCGCCGAAGGCGTAGACGACGCCGGGCCACGGCGGTTTGCCGCCCGGGGGCGGCGGGGTGGGTGCGGGGGCCGGTCCGCCGCCGATGTAGGCGGAGTCGGCGTAGGTGGGGACGCGCTTGCTGCGGGCGTCGGCGTCGCCGGTGAGCTTGAGCATGCCGGCGCACTGCCAGGGTTGCCAGCCGCGCATGCGGTAGAGGTAGAGGGCCCGGTAGTCCTGTTCGGCGGGAGCGGCCTGGTCGGGGCGGCCGGCGCCGCCGACGCTGCGCCAAGTGGGGAGGTCGAACTGGTAGGCGCCGTAGTAGCCGTTGCCGGTGTTGGTGGCGTAGCGGCCGCTCGACTCGCACATGCGGAGCTTGGCCCAGGCCGTCGACGCGGGGTCCGCGGAGGCGAGAGCAGGGACAGTGAGCTGCAGACCCATGGCGGCGATGGCGAGAAGGAGGATTCTCGCGACGGTGCGTCTCCGGTTCTGGATCATGGAAGCACAGTAGAAGCGTGTCCCACTGACCACAAGGGACACACTGCTCGCCTGAGTCTCACACGAAACACTGTTCACACGAGTCAGCGACACGCCGTGACGGGCCGCGCGGTGCGTGACCCGGACGTGGCGGATGATCACGAAGCGACAAAGCGGACACGGTTCGGGTGGTCCGGTCCCCCGGGTCCGGGCGCGCCAGTAGTCTCCGCGCTGACCTGCTGGTTTTCGAGGTGAAGGAGCCGTGGATGACGCTGGCCGGGACGCGCTCGACCAAGCGCGAGCGCTGGGGCTGGTATTTCTACGACTGGGCCAATTCGCCGTTCTATTCGTCGACGACGACGGTGTTCGGCGCCCTTTCGATGAGCTCGATCGCGGCCGAGGACGCGAAGTCGAACTTCACCCTTAACGGGGACAAGGCTTGCCTCGACGCGGCCGGCAAGGCGGACACGCTCCACAACTGCGACGTGACGTTGTTCGGGCTGCACTTCCCCGCCGGTTCGGTGTGGGGGTACCTGCTGTCGGTGGCGACGGTGGTGCAGGTGCTGGTCCTGCCGATCGCCGGCGCGGTGGCCGACCGCAGCCACAACAAGCGCCGGATCCTGGGCGGGCTCGCGTTCCTGGGTGCGGCCGCGGCGGCGGCGATGTTCTTCTTCGCCGGGTCGGACTGGCAGCTGGGCTTGGTGCTGTTCATCATCGCGAACATCGGCTACGGGGGTTCGCTGGTCGTCTACTACTCGTTCCTGGTGGACATCGGCGGGCCGGACGAGCGGGACGCCATCTCGGCGAAGGGCTGGGCGTTCGGGTACCTGGGCGGCGGGCTGGCGCTGGCGTTGCAGCTGGGGTTCTACCTCGGGCACGACACCTTCGGGGTGAGCCAGGGCACGGCGGTGCAGATCTGCTTCCTGACCTCGGGGCTGTGGTGGGCGGCGTTCACCATCCCCGCGGTGCGGGCGCTCCCCCGCCGGCACACGCCGGTCGACGTCGTGCCCGGGTCGTCGGTGCTGCGTGCGGGGTTCGCCGAACTGCGGCAGACCATCGTCGCGGCGAAGGCGTATCCGTTGACGCTGGCCTTCCTGGGCAGCTACCTGGTCTTCACCGACGGGATCAACACGGTGGTGACGGTGTCGGCGCAGTACGGCAAGGACGAGCTGGAGTTCGGCAACGAGGTCCTGATCGTGACGATCCTGGTGATCCAGTTCGTCGCGTACCTGGGTGGCACGCTGCACGGGCTGGTGGCGCGCCGGATCGGGGCGAAGCGGACGATCCTGGGCAGCCTGGTGCTGTGGGTGGTGGTGCTGGCCGGGGCGTACTTCGTACAGCCGAAGCAGCTGGTGCAGTTCCTCGCGGTGGCGGTCGGGATCGGGTTGGTGCTGGGCGGAACGAACGCGTTGTCGCGGTCGTTGTTCAGCCAGATGATCCCGGCGGGCAAGGACGCCCAGTACTACTCGCTCTACGTCGTGGGTGAGCGGGGGACGTCGTGGCTGGGTCCGCTGCTGTTCGCGGGGGTGGGGCAGGCGACGGGGTCGTTCCGGCTGGCGATCATCGCGCTGGTGATCTTCTTCGCGGCGGGTCTGGTGCTGGTGTGGCTGGTGCCGGTGCGGCGGGCGATCGTGGCGGCGGGCAACACGCCGCCGGAGGTCCTGTGACCTTGTGACGTGGCCTGTTCGGCTGTCACGCGGGGCCGTCCTGGACGAACGTCCAGACACCGATAGGGTCGGCTGTCGTGACCTTGTTGAACGACCGGGCCGCCGGCCCCGATCCGACCGACGCCCTCTCGTCGGTTCCCGCGGCCGGTTCGCGCCGCGGGACACCGCCGGTGGGCAGATTGAAGTTCTGCTACGGGCCGATGGACTGCGGGAAGTCGACGCTGGCGCTGCAGATCGACCACAACCACGCGCGGCAGGGGCGGCGGGGCCTGGTGCTGGTGCGCCACGACCGTTCGGGTGCGCCGCAGATCTCGAGCCGGATCGGGCTGAGCCGGCAGGCGGTGGAGGTCGGCGAGGACACCGACGTGCGGGACCTGGTGCGACAGGAGTGGGCGCGCGGGCAGCACGTGGACTACGTCGTGGTGGACGAGGCGCAGTTCCTCTCCCCCGGGCAGGTCGACCAGCTGGCGGAACTGGCCGACGAGGTCGAGATCGACGTGTACTGCTTCGGCATCGCGACGGACTTCCGGAGCCGGTTGTTCCCCGGGGCCGCTCGTCTGTTCGAACTGGCGGACGAGCTGCAGCCGGTTCAGGTGGAGGTGCTGTGCTGGTGCGGGCTGCCGGGACGGTTCAACGCGCGGGTGCTCGACGGTGAGGTGGTGCGGGAAGGGGACACCGTTGTGGTGGCAGATACCGAACAATCCGTAGTTGAATCTTCAGCTTTGGCCGGTTTTGAGGCCGAAAACGCTACTGTGCGTTATCAGGTATTGTGCCGCCGCCACTTCCGATCGGGTGACTTGGGGCCCGTTACTGGTCGTCACGGTCAGTTACGGTTGACCTGACATGGGCCCCAGTAGCCCATCCGGGGGATATCAGCACTAAGAAGGCCGTATTGACGTCACGCCGAAGCGCGAAACGCCTCCTACTAGAGGAAGCTGATGCCGTTGGGTGACGCAGCTCATCGTGAGCAACGACATGGCAGCCCGGGAATCCTCGGGGGCCCCAAGTCGTTGCATAGGGTGAGCATCACCCAGGCTCCACCCGGAGCTGACTGAAAGGACCCCCATCATGGCCGACCGTGTTCTTCGTGGAAGCCGGCTGGGAGCGGTCAGCTACGAGACCGACCGCAACCACGACCTCGCCCCACGCCGCACCGTGCGCTACGCCTGCCCGAAGAACCACGAGTTCGAGGTGCCGTTCTCCGACGACGCCGAGATCCCGACGGTCTGGGAATGCCGCCTGCACGGCAGCGAGTCGGAGATCGTGGACGGCGGGCAGCCCGAGCAGAAGAAGGTCAAGCCGCCGCGCACCCACTGGGACATGCTGCTCGAGCGGCGCACGATCCCCGAGCTCGAGGACCTGTTGAACGAACGTCTCGCCGAGCTGAAGGGCCGGCGGACCTCCCGGTCCGCGTAACGCCCGTGAGCGTCGGCCCGTAGCCACCGCTCCCACCACAACGGAAAGGCCCCCGCCACCTCCCCCGGCGGGGGCCTTTCGCATGCCCGGAGGGTGCGGCTAGTCCGCTGCGTCGCGGAACGGGCCCCGCAGGGCTGCCCACTGGAGCAGCATGATGGTCTTCGCGTCCGCGATCTCCCCCGTCTCGATCATCTTCAGGGCCTCGGCGAACCGCAGCTCGACCACCTCGATGTCCTCCCCCTCCTCCGCGATACCACCGCCCTCACCACGGTCGGCCGGGTCGTAGGGCGCCGCGTAGCAGTGGAGGCGCTCGGTCACCGAGCCCGGGCTCGTGTAGACGTCGAACACGTGCTCCAGTTCGCCGAGGCGGACGCCGGTCTCCTCCTGCACCTCGCGGCGGATGGCCGTCTCCGCGTCGTCGGCGTCGAGCAGGCCCGCCGCCGTCTCCAGGAACATGCCGTCCGGGTGGTCGTTCACGTAGACCGGGTAGCGGAACTGACGCGTCAGCAGCACCGTCCCGCCCGCCGGGTCGTAGAGCAGCACGGTCGCCCCGTTGCCGCGGTCGTAGGTTTCGCGCTGCTCGGTGCTCCAGCGGCCGTCGCCGTGCCGGTAGTCGAACGTCGTGCGACGCAGCACGTACCAGGCCGAGGAGAGCACTTCGACGTCGGTGACGCGGACGCGCGGGTTGCGGGACGGGCTTGGCAAGGAGGTCATCCCCCGACCATAATGTGCATGACTCGGCAGAAACAAGGAGGACTGTGCATGCTGGTCGGCGAACGCCGTGAACTGCTGCTCGCCCGGCTCGCGGCCGACGGCAAGGTGCTGGCGAAGGACGTCGCGGCCGAGCTCGGCGTCTCGGAGGACAGCATCCGCCGCGACCTGCGCGACCTGGCCGCCGCCGGGCACTGCCAGCGCGTCTACGGCGGAGCGCTGCCCGTCTCCCCCGCCGTCGCCGACTACGCGAGCCGGACGGCGATCGCCGTCGACGGCAAGGGCCGTGTCGCCGCGCTCGCCGCCGGCCTGGTCCGGCCGGGTTCGACCGTCATCCTCGACGGCGGCACCACCACCCTCGCCGTCGCCAAGGCCCTGCCCGCGGACCTCGAGGCCACCGTCGTCACGCACAGCCCGACCGTGGCCGTCGCCCTGCTCGACCACCCGAGCGTCGAGGTCTTCCTGCTGGGCGGGCGGCTGTTCCGGCACTCCGCGGTCACCTGCGGCGCCGCCGCGGCCGAAGCCGCCCAGTCGATCAGCGCCGACGTCTTCCTGCTCGGCGTCACCGGCGTCCACCCCGACGCCGGGCTCACCACCGGCGATGCCGACGAGGCCGCGATGAAACGCACCCTGGCCCGGCGCGCGGCCGACACCTACGTGCTGGCCAGCGCCGAGAAGCTCGGGGCGGCCTCGCGGTTCACCGTGCTGCCGTTCGCCGACATCGCCGGAGTCATCACCGACGCCGACGACTCCGACCAGAACGTGCAGAAACTTGCAACGATGGGCGTGGAGATCCGGACCGGCTGACCTCGACGTACCACTCCCGGCCCGCCACGAGCGCGAACACCGGCGCCGGCAGCCACACGAGCACCCGCAGAACCGCCGAGAGCCGCCCGCGGCCGCGTACGTCGGACACGTGCGCGGCGAGCGCCGCCTGCTTGCGCCCGGCGAACCGCCGCACGTCGAAGCGGTGGGTGATGGCCGAGGACGGGCTGTACAGGCGGCCGAGGACGGCGCTGTCGTACGCGAACGGGATCCGCAGGGCCCGGACGAGCCGGATGACGACCTCGCGCGGCATCGTGGCCTCCAGCAGCCGCGTCCCGGTCAGCCGGGCCGCCCGCCGAGCCACGTCGTGCACCTTGACGTGGTCGCGGTGGCCGTAGCCACCGTTAGGGTCGTAGCCGAGCAGCAGGTCGGCCTTCTCCTCGTGCAGCACGGCGGCGAGCCGGTGCGCGGCTTCTTCGGTGTCGGCGCGGGCGAAGCGCTGCCGTCCGGGCGGGTCCGGGTACAGCTCGGGCCCGTGCCCGCTGTCGGCGTACCCGAGGTGCACGACGCGCCGGACGCCGAGGATGGCCGCGCTCGCCTCCAGCTCCCGCCAGCGCGGGGTCGGGGAATCGGCGTCCATGCCGTCGGTGGCCACGACGACCACCACCCGGTGCCCGTCGGCCGCCGCGCGGGCGAGGGTGCCGCCGCTGAGCAACACGGGGTCGTCGGCGTGGGCGTGGAAGGCCACGATGGTCGTCATCGGCCCCATGATGGCCGATGACGGGAGAAGACGGCATGAGTGAGCACCGGGTCCGGTTCGCGGCGCTGTTCGACGCCGAGGTGCGGCCGCACAACGAGCGGTTCCGCGCCGCGGCCGCCGTGGCGCCGGGCGAGGACGTCCTCGACGTCGGCTGCGGCACCGGCGAGTCCACCCGCGAAGCCGCGCAAGCGGGGGCGACCGCGCTGGGCGTCGACGTCTCGGAGCAGGCGATCGCCAAGGCCCGCGAACTCGGCGGGGCGAGCTTCGAGGTGGCCGACGTGCAGACCTTCGAGCTCCCGGCCGCGGGGTTCGACGTCGTGCTGTCCCGGTTCGGGGCGATGTTCTTCGCCGACCCGCCCGCCGCGTTCGCCAACCTGGCCCGTGCGCTGCGGCCGGGCGGGCGCCTGGTGCTGCTGGTGTGGCAGGAGCGGGCCCGCAACGAGTGGTATTCGGTGCTGCACGACGCCGTCGCCCCCGGCACCACCCCGCCGCCCGCCGGGCCGCACTTCTCCCTCGGCGACCGGGACCACACGCGCACGGTGCTCGAAAACGCCGGGTTCGGCGACATCGAGTTGACCGAGCTGCGCGAACCCGTCTGCTACGGCCCCGACGCGGAGACAGCGGCCGAGTTCGCGCTCGGCCTCAAGGACGTCCAGGAGCTGGGGGCCACCGAGGAGTCCGCGACCCATCTCCGGGACGCCTTCGCCGCGTACGAGACCCCGGACGGCGTGGTGCTGGGCGCCCGGACGTGGATCGTGACCGCGCGGGTCAGCGCCGCTTGACCAGGCGGCGCAGCTGCTGCCAGCGGCGCTCCGCGCCCCAGGTGGCCACCCGCAGGAACGCCTCGCGGATGATCGAGCCGCTCATCTTCGACTCGCCGATCTCGCGCTCGGTGAAGGTGATCGGCACCTCGACGATCTCGAACCCGGCGTCGGCCGTGCGGACCGTCAGGTCGATCTGGAAGCAGTAGCCGTGCGAGTTGACCTCGTCCAGGGCCAGCTTCTCCAGCACCGGGCGGCGGTAGGCGCGGAAGCCCGCGGTGATGTCGCGGGTGCGCATGCCCAGCGCGATCTGCGAGTAGATGTTCGCGCCGCGCGAGAGGATCTGGCGGTTGACCGGCCAGTTGACCACCGCGCCGCCCGGCACGTACCGCGACCCGATGGCCAGGTCGGCGTCGCCGACCGCGTCCAGCAGCCGGGGCAGGTCCTCGGGCGCGTGCGAGCCGTCGGCGTCCATCTCGACGATGGTGTTGTACTCCCGCGCCAGGCCCCAGCGGAAGCCGGCGATGTAGGCGGCGCCGAGGCCGGCCTTCTCGGTGCGGTGCAGCACGTGGACGTGGTCGTTGGCGGCCGCGCGCTCGTCGGCGAGCTCGCCGGTGCCGTCGGGGCTGCCGTCGTCCACCACGAGCGCGTGCACGTCCGGGAGTACCTTCTGCAGGCGATCCAGGATCGGGCCGAGGTTCTCCCGTTCGTTGTACGTCGGGATCACCACCAGCACCGGCTCGATTCCCCGGGCCCCCCGCGGCGCCTGCGACATCCGTGCTCCTCCGATATCCCCGGCGGTCAGTCCGCCGTGTCCCCTGCCGTGCCGGCGCTGTCGCGCCGGGTGCGAAAACGGAGCACGAGCCCGCCGGCCACCCCGGCGATCGCCAGTGCCAGCAGCCCGTACTCCGTCCACGCACCGAGTCGATCCGACAGCGTAGTCTGCGTCCGCAGCGGGACGCGCCCGACCAGGGAATCCGCGGTGAAAAGGCCCGTTGAGCTGGTAACCGTCCCGTCGGGGGCGACGATGGCGCTCACTCCTGAGACGGCGGACACCACGACGGAGCGGCCGTGCTCGACCGCCCGCAGCCGCGACATGGCCAGCTGCTGGACGCTCATCTCGCTCTCGCCGTACCAGGCGTTGTTGGTCGGGACGACGAGCAGTTCGGCACCGTCGCGGACGGCGTCGCGGGCCGGGAAGTCGAACGCGGCTTCGTAGCAGACGAACACGCCGACCTTCGTGCCGGCGACGTCCATGGTCTGGTTGGTGCCGTCGCCGGGGACCATGTCGACGGTCTCGGAGTCGAGGAACGGCGTGACGAGCTCGGCGAGCTTGCGGGCGGGCACGTACTCACCGAACGGGACCAGCTGCTGCTTGGCGTAGCGCTGTCCGGGCCCGGTGTGCGGGTCCCAGGCGATGACGGAGTTCTGCAGGTGGCGGTCGGGCAGCTCGTAGATGGCGCCGATCAGCGCGGGTACGCCGAAGTTCGCGACGAGCTGGTCGACCTGCGGGTCGGGCCCGGTGACGGTGGTCGCACTCTCCGGCCACAGCACCAGGTCGGGCTTCGGGACCTTCCCGGCGTGGACGGCGTCGAGCAGCCGTTGGCTCTCGGCGATGGTGTTGTGGCGCAGCACCTCGCGTTCGCCCTGCAGCGCCAGCCCGATGTTCGGGGCGTTGCCCTGCACGGTCGCGACGGTGCGCTCGCCGTCCTGCGCGCCGGTGCCGATGGTGGGCCACAGCGCCAGGCCGGCGACGAGGGGCAGCAGCGTGCCGGTGGCGGCGAACACGGCCGGGCGGGTCCGCAGCGCCGCCGTGAGCGCCTCGCGGCCGTCCCAGAGCCGTCCGAGGAGGGCGGCGAGGCAGAACCCGGTCAGGACGACGGCGAGGCCGACCAGCGGCGCGCCTCCGATCGACGCGAGCGGGAGGAACGCGCCTTCGGGCTGGCTGAAGGCGACGCGGCCCCAGGGGAAGCCGCCGAAGGGAAACCACGCGCGGGGTGTCTCCAGCGCGATGAACACCAGCGCGGCCCACAGCGGCCCGGCCGGCAGGCGGGACACCAGCGTCATGAGGCCGCCCGCGAGGCCGTAGTAGAGCGCCAGCGCGAACGACAGGCCCAGCCACGGCCACGGCCCGAAGTCGGGGCCGAGGAAGTCCAGCAGCCACGTCAGCAGCGGCAGGAAGAACACGAACCCGAACGCGAAGCCGTAGCCGAACGCGCCGCGGAAGCTCCGGCGGCCGCGCAGCACGAGCGCGAACCCGGCGAACGCCAGCGGCGCGAGCCACCACAGCGGGCGCGGCGCGAAGCTCAGGTAGTAGGCGAACCCGGACACCAGCGCGCCGGCCAGGCGCAGCAGCCAGGCGCGCGGGAACCGCCGGGTGCGGGCGGGGTGGTGCGGGGTGCCCGGTTCGGGGTCCGCGACGGTGACTGCCACGGGTGAGAACTCTAGGTGATGGCGTCGTGGAGGACTTCACCCGCGCGGACGGTGCGCAGGCAGTGCGGCAGGGCGGCGTCCGGTTCGAGCCGCGGCAGGGGTGGCACGCCCGCGCGCGGGTCGGTGGACCAGCGCTGCACGCGGCTGTCCGGGGTCGCGACGACGAGGTCGGCCGCGTCCCAGATCGCGTAGTGCGCCGGGGCGCCCGGGACGAGGCTGCCGGTGACGCCGTCGTTGACGCCCGCGGCGCGGTGCCCGGCCCGGGTGTGGGCGGTGAACGCCGCGCGCGGGGACAGGCCGGCGCCCGGGGTGCGGTGGTAGGCGGCGGCGCGGACGCTCCCCCACGGGTCGAGCGGGGTCACCGGCGCGTCGGAGCCGAAGGCCAGCAGGACCCCTTCGGCGGCCAGCGCCGAGAACGGGTTGAGCCCGGCGGCGCGGGCCGTGCCGAGGCGTTCGGCGTACATGCCTTCCTCACCGCCCCAGAGCGCGTCGAACAGCGGCTGCACGGAGGCGACGACGCCCCAGCCGGCCAGCAGCTTCGCCTGCTCGGCGGTGACCATCTCCAGGTGTTCGAGCCGGTGGTGGCGGCCCGCGAGCGCGCGCTGCCCGACCTCCTTCTCGGCGAGCCGGAACCCTTCGACGACTTCGGCGACGGCGGCGTCGCCGATGACGTGGAAGCCGGCCTGCAGCCCGGCTTCGGTGCAGGCGGCGAGGTGGTCGCCGATGCGGTGCGCGTCGAGGTAGAGGGTGCCGGAGCCGCCGTGGTCGGCGTAGGGGGTGCTGAGCGCGGCGGTGTGCGAGCCGAGGGCGCCGTCGACGAACAGGTCGCCGGCGAGGCCGCGGGCGCCGAGCTGTTCCGCGGTCTCGACGGCGCCGAGTTCGCCCCAGTAGCCGACGACCTCGGGGGTGTCCGGGCCGGCGAGGGCGAGCAGGGCGGCGAGGTCGTCGCGGCCGGAGATGTCGGGGCCCGCGCATTCGTGGACGCTGACGATGCCCCGGGCCGCGGCTTCGGTGAGGAATGCGCGCTGGGCGCGTTCGCGCTGCGCGGGCGTGATCGCGGCGCGCACGGCCGCGCGGACGGCGTGGTGGGCGGCGCGGGTCAGCGGGCCCTCGGGCGACCAGCCGTCGGCGTCGCGGGCGGCGGGGGCGAGCTCGACCAGGGGGGTGGAGACCAGCGCGGAGTGGACGTCGACGCGGCTGAGGTAGACGGGCGTGCCACCGGCGGCGGCGTCGAGCTCGGCGCGGCTGGGCAGCCGCGGGTCGGTCCAGGTGCTCTCGTCCCAGCCGTGGGCGAGCAGGACCTGGCCGGGGACGACGGCGTCGCGCACGCGGGCCAGCAGGTCGGCGCCGCCGCGGACGCCGGTGAGGTCCAGGCCGCTCAGGTGCAGGCCGGTGGCGGTGGCGTGGACGTGGGCGTCGACGAAGGCGGGCGCGACGAACGCACCCTGGAGGTCGACGATCTCGGCGCCGGGGTGGAGGGTGCGAGCCGGGGCGTCCTGGCCGACCCAGACCACGGTGCCGCCGGTGACCGCCATCGCCGTGGCGTCCGGGCCGGCGGGGGTGTAGATGCGCCCGCCGAGCAGGAGCGTCGTGTGTTCGTCCGTCACGCCCTTGAGTTTGCTCCTCGGTCCGGAGCCTTCCGCCACCTGGGGGAAGGCAGGCCAGCAGGCAGGAAGATTTACTCCGTGAGAACGTTATGACAGGATATTTTAACGCGTTCCCGACGACTAGGAGTACAAGTGACTGCGATCCAGGAACCTGTGACGCCTGCCGCCGCCTTCGACCAGCCCTACGAGTACGCCCGCGCCGAGCTGGTGGAACCCGACTGGCGCCGTTTCCCGGGCTGGCACGACGTGACCGACGCCGAGTGGCGCGACGCCCAGTGGCAGCGGGTGCACTGCGTCCGCAACGCCAAGCAGCTGCGCGCGCTGATGGGCGACCTGCTGGAGGAGCGCTTCTACGAGGACCTGCTCGCCGACCAGCGCGAGATGGCGACGATGTCGATGCTGCTGCCGCCGCAGATGCTCAACACGATGGCCCCCACGGCGGGCACGGACCCGGCGAAGGTGACCGAGGCGTTCTACGCCGACCCGATCCGCCGCTACATGCTCCCGGTGCGCAGTGATCGTGACCCGGTCTGGGCGAGCCACCCCCACTCCGAGCGTGACTCGCTGCACGAGGCCGAGATGTGGGTCGTCGAGGGGTTGACCCACCGCTACCCGACGAAGGTGCTGGCCGAGATGATCTCGACCTGCCCCCAGTACTGCGGCCACTGCACCCGCATGGACCTGGTCGGCAACTCCACCGAGACGGTCGAGAAGCACAAGCTGACACTCAAGCCGGTCGACCGCCAGGACGCGATGATCGCGTACCTGAAGAAGACTCCGGGCGTGCGCGACGTGGTCGTCTCGGGCGGCGACGTCGCCAACGTGCCGTGGCCACAGCTGGAGTCGTTCCTGATGCGCCTGATGGACATCGACACGGTCCGCGACATCCGCCTGGCGACGAAGGCCCTGGCGGCGCTGCCGCAGCACTGGCTCCAGCCGAAGGTGGTCGAGGGCCTGGAGCGCGTCGCGGTGACGGCCCAGCGCCGCGGCGTCAACCTGGCGATCCACACGCACGTGAACCACGCCCAGTCGGTGACGCCGTTGGTGGCGGAGGCGGCCCAGACGGCGTTGAACGTGGGCGTGCGCGACGTCCGCAACCAGGGTGTGCTGATGCGCGGGGTGAACGCGACGCCGGCGCAGCTGCTGGACCTGTGCTTCGCCCTGCAGGGTGAGGCGAACATCCTGCCGTACTACTTCTACATGTGCGACATGATCCCCAACGCGGAGCACTGGCGGGTTTCGGTGCACGAGGCGCAGGAGCTGCAGCACGCGATCATGGGCTACCTGCCGGGGTACGCGACACCGCGGATCGTGTGCGACGTGCCTTACGTCGGGAAGCGGTGGGTGCACCAGCTGGCCGACTACGACCGGGAGCTGGGGATCTCGTACTGGACGAAGAACTACCGGACGGGGATCGAGCTGGAGGACCCGGAGGCCTTGCAGCGGCGCTACCCGTACTACGACCCGATCTCGACGCTGCCGGAGGCCGGGCAGACCTGGTGGGCGAACCGCTCCAGCTGACGGCGACGCGTCGCCGTCGAGGCATACCGACGGGGGGTGCCGCGGAGTCCGATCGGGGCCGCGCGCACCCCCTCGCCCGGGCCGGGAGGTCCGGCCCAGGCGCCGCCGGGGTCAGCCGGCCGACATCCGTTCCTGCAGGCTGCGGGGCCGCATGTCCGTCCACACCTCGTCCACGTGGTCCATGCACTCCTGCCGGGTCCCGCGCGTGCCGTCGGGGTGCCAGCCGGCCGGGACCTCCTTGTCCGCCGGCCAGAGGGAGTACTGGCCCTCGTCGTTGACCAGGACCTGGTAGGTGGTGTTCTCGTCCATCAGGACTCCTTGTTGTTGACGGTTTCGACATCGGACACGGAAGGGAAGCCGCGCAGGGTGCGGCTGAACGTCGTCAGCACCGTGACCGCCGCGATCGCCCCCGCGCAGGTGAGCACGGCGGCCGAATCGGGGAGGAGGTCGACGAGCCAGCCGCCGAGCGCCGGGCCGAGCGCTGCGGCCAGCCCGCCCGTCACACCCATCACGCCGCCGAGGCGGCCGCGCAGCTCGTCGGGTGTGAAGAGCAGCTGGTAGGTGTTGATGGTCGTGTTCGCCGCCGGGGCCAGGAACGCCATCGCCGCGAACAGCAGACCCATCAGGTAGCCGTTGTGGACGAACACCGCCAGCGGTGTCAGCAGCGCCAACCCCCAGAACACGCCGATGATCAGCGCGTACGGGCTGAGCTTGCGGTGCAGGTACGGCGCGGCCAGCGCCCCGGCGATGCCACCGCCGCCGAGCATCGCGGCCATCACGCCGATCTCGCCGGGCGGCACGCCGCGTTCGTTCGCCAGCACGATGATCACCAGGTAGTACGCCGCGAAGAACAGGTTCAGGACGATCGCGCACACCGCCGTGACGCGCACGCGCGGCTGGTGCCACACCCAGCGCAGCCCTTCGGCGATCTCCCGGCCCAAGTGCGCGGGCGGCCGTTCCGCCGCCGGCTCCGGACGCGCGGGCAGGCGGACGAACACCAGCGACACGAACGCGACCACGTGCGCGACGACGTCGAAGACGAACGGCGCGAGCCGGCCCAACGCGAACAGGAAGCCGCCGAGCGCCGTGCCCGACAGCTGGCCGGCGCTGGTGCGCGCCGCGTTCAGCGCCACCGCCGACGGGACCTGCTCGGTGCTCACCAGGTGCGGCAGGCTGGCTTCCTCGGCCGGTTCGAACAACGCCCGGCACAGCCCCATCACGACGGCGACGACGACGAGCTGCGCCACCCCGGCCACGCCCCACCACAGGGCGAGCACCAGGCTGGCCGCCCCGAGCGCCTGCACCGCCTCGCAGCCGAGCATGATCCGCTTGCGCGACCAGCGGTCGACGAGGGCGCCGGCCGGCAGCCCGGCGACCAGCTGCGCGATCGCGATCGCGCCGAGCACCAGCCCGGACTGCGCGGCCGAGCCCGTGATCGCCAGCACCAGCAGGGGGAACGCGATCGTCGTGGTGCTGAACCCGGCCTCGGACACGACCTGGCCGGTCCACAGCAGCCGGTAGTCCCGGTTGCGGGACAGCTTCACCTCGCTCGGCGCGCTCACGCCTGCTCCCCTCGGCAGTCGGCGGCGATGCGCCGCAAGGCTTCCGCGAAGCCGGCGGCGACGGCCTCGACCGTCGCGCGGTCGTGCCGGTCCGGCCGGAAGAACCAGGTGAACTCCAGCCGGCCGTCCCGCACGCCGCCGACCACCTCGAGGAGGTGCGCGGGCACGTTCGCCGGGTCCTGCTCGCGGCCGATCGGTGGGTGCGACGCGCGGAAGAGGCCGTCACCGCCGCCCGTGCCGTCGCCCTGGCCGAGGTAGTTGAACGCCAGCTGCGGGGTGTTCGCGCCCAGCTCCGGGAACCGGTAGGAGCGCAGGACGCCGTGGCCGAACCCGTTGCCCGGCACCGCACGCAGCTGCCGCCGGACGGACTTGACCAGCGCGCGCCAGTCCGCGTCCGGGTCGACGGTCAGCCCGACCGGGAACAGCGTGGTGAACCAGCCGACCGTCCGGGACAGGTCCACGCCGTCGAAGACCTCCTCGCGGCCGTGGCCTTCCAGGTCGATCGCGACCGAGTCCTGTCCGGTCCACCGGCGGACGGCCCATGCGAGCGCGCTGAGCAGCACGTCGTTGATCCGCGTCCGGTACGCCCCGGGCGCCAGGTGCAGCAGGGCGTCGGTGTCGCGCTCGCCGACCTCGAGCGGCACGGACTCGACCGCGGCCGTGCGATCGCCGGTGTGGTCGAGCGGGAGCGCACAGCCCGGCAGTTCGCGTGCCCAGAACTCGCGCTGCTCGTCCAGGCCGCCGCCTTCGGCGAACTCGCGCAGCCGCCGCGCCCAGTCGCGGAACGACGTCGTCTTCGCGCCCAGGTCGGCCTTCTCCCCCGCCTGGATCTGCCCGTAGGCCCGCTCGAGGTCCTCCACGAGGATGCTCCACGACACCGCGTCGACCACCAGGTGGTGCGCCGCGAGGAAGAGCCGGTCCGGTTCGAACAGCACCGCCCGCAGCTGCGGCGGCCGCGCGAGGTCGAAGCTCGCGTGCACCTCGTCGGCGACGGCTTCGGGGTCCGAAGTGGACAGTATCCGCAGCGGGACCGCCGCTTCGGGTGCGTCGTTGTGCTGCCGCCACTGCCCGTCGTCGCGGGTGAACCGCAGGCGCAGGGCGTCGTGGTGGGCGGCGACGGCGTCGAGCGCCTGCTGCAGCGCCTCCTCGTTCGGCGGCCCGGCCAGTTCGAGCAGCACGGACTGGTTGAAGTGGGCCGGGTTCGCCGGCTCCGCGTCGAGGAACCACCGCTGGATCGGCGTGAGCGGTACGTCGCCGACGACGGCTTCGTGCTGCGCCCGGTCTTCGTCCGCCGCGGTGACCACGGTCGCCAGCGACGCGACCGTCTGGTGGGCGAACAGGTCCTTCGAGCGCATCCGCAGTCCCGCGAGGCGGGCGCGGTGCACGACCTGGATGCTGAGGATCGAATCCCCGCCCAGCTCGAAGAAGTTGTCCCGCGCACCGACCCGCTCGCGGCCCAGCACTTCGGCCCAGATCGCGGCCAGCACCGGCTCGACCGGCCCGGACGGCTCGACGTACCGGTGTTCTTCGGCGTCGGCGTCGGGCAGGGCGGCCCGGTCGAGCTTCCCGTTGCGGGTCACCGGCAACGCGTCCAGCGCGACGATCGCCGAGGGCAGCATGTAGTCCGGCAGCGACCGGCCGAGGAACTCGCGCAGGTCCGGTTCGGCGTCCGGCACGACGTAGGCGATCAGCCGCCCGTCCCGCGCGAGCACGGCCGCGTCGGTGACCGCGGGGTGCGCCCGCAGCGCGGCCTCGATCTCGCCGGGTTCGATGCGGTGGCCGCGGATCTTGACCTGCTCGTCGGCGCGGCCGTGGTAGACCAGCTCGCCATCCGGCCGCCGCGTCACCCGGTCGCCGGAGCGGTACATCCGCTCCCCCGGTGGCCCGAACGGGCAGGCGACGAACCGCGACGCCGTCAGCCCGGGCCGGTCGAGGTAGCCGCGGGCGAGCCCGTCACCGGCGATGTACAGCTCGCCGGGGATGCCCGGCGGGACCGGGTTCAGCCCGGCGTCGAGCACGTAGAGCCGGGTGTTGCGGATCGGGTGGCCGATGGGGACCGCCCCGGCGGGGACGGCGTCCCCGGGTTCGACGCGGTACTCCATGCAGCCGACCGTCGTCTCGGTCGGCCCGTACTCGTTGATCACGGTGGCGCCCGGGTGCGCCTGCCGCCACCGGTCCAGCACGTCGCCGAGCAGCTGTTCGCCGCCGACGACGAGGTCCCGCGGGTCGCCCGCCAGGACGGGCAGGTGGCTGGGCGTCGCCTTGAGGAACGTGCACGGCACGGGCTCGGCTTCCAGGACGTCGGCGACCCGGATGCGGCCGCCCGCAAGGAGCGGGCCGAACAGCGTCGTGACGGTGAGGTCGAACGACACCGACGAGTGCAGCACGGCGGTGCCGCCCAGGCCCGGGTACGCGTCGACGGCCCAGCGCAGGTAGTTCGCCGCCGCGCGGTGGCTCACGACCACGCCCTTGGGCCGGCCGGTCGAGCCGGACGTGTAGATGACGTACGCCGGGTGCTCCGGGTCGAGGGCGACTTCCGGGGCGTGGTCCGGGAAACCGGCCGCGTCGGCGTCTTCGACCACGCAGACCGGACGCGCGTCTTCGAGCATGTACGCGATGCGATCGGCCGGGTAGCCCGGGTCGATCGGGACGTACGCCGCGCCGGTCTTGAGCACCGCCAGCAGCGCCACCAGCAGGTCCGCCGACCGCGGCAGCAGCACGGCGACCCGGGTCTCCGGCCCGGCCCCGGCGCCGAGCAGCCGGTGCGCCAGCCGGTTGGCGCGGACGTCCAGTTCGCGGTGGCTGAGCAACATCCGGTCGTCGGACACGGCGACGTCGTCGGAGTCGTGGCGCAGCAGGGCGGGCAGGGCGACGTCGGGCCGCGGGTCCCGCGGGGCTGTGGCGAGCACGTCCTCGCGCTCACCGGGCAGGAACAGCGAAAGGTCGCCGACGGGCCGGTCCGGGTCCGTCGCCGCTTCGGCCAGCAGGACCCGCAGCCGCTCGGCCACCCGCTCGATCGTGGCGGTGTCGAACAGGCCGGTGCTGTAGTTGATCGCCCCGCGCAGGGCGCCGTCGTGCTCCTCGAACTGCACGAGCAGGTCGAAGGTCGCGGACGTCATCGGCAGCGCGACCTCCTCGGCGGAGAGGGTGCCGCCACCCGGCTCGTCGCCGGTGTTCTGCAGCGCCACCATCACCTGGAACAGCGGGGTCCGGCTCGAGTCTCGGACCGGCTGTACCGCGTCCACGACCCGCTCGAACGGCACGTCCTGGTGGGCGAAGGCGTCGAGGACCGTGGTCCGCACCTCGGCGAGGAACTCCCGGAAAGACCGTCGTCCATCCACGGTGGACCGCAGGACCAGGGTGTTGACGAAGAAGCCGATCAGCCGTTCCAGCTCGGGTCGCTCGCGGCCGGCGGTGACCGTGCCGACCGCGACGTCCTCCTGCCCGGCCCACCGGGCGAGCAGCACCTGGCAAGCGGCGACGAGGGTCATGAACAGCGTGCCGTCGCCCTCGCCCGCCAGCTCCTTGAGCCGCGCGGTGACCTCGGCCGGCACGGTGAACTCGACCCAGTCGCCCTCGGTGGTGCGCACGGGCGGGCGCGGGCGGTCGGTCGGCAGTTCGAGCGGCGCCACGCCGTCGAGGCGCTCGCGCCAGTGGCCGAGCTGCTCGGCGAGCACCGGCCCGTCGAGGGATTCCCGTTGCCAGACGGCGAAATCGGCGTACTGCACGGGCAGTGCGGGCAGATCCGGTACCGCGTCCTGGGTGAACGCGGTGTAGCAGGCGTCGAGTTCCGACGTCAGCACGCCGGAGGACCAGCCGTCGGTGACGATGTGGTGCAGCACCAGCAGCAGCACGTGCTCGTCGGGCGCCTGCCGGAACAGGCGCGCCCGCAGCAGCGGCCCGGTGCGCAGGTCGAACGGCTCCCGCAGCTCCCGCGCCAGCGCCTCTTCGGTGAAGTCCTCGACCGGCAGTTCGACGTCGTACGGCTCCCGCACCAGCTGGACGCCCCGGCCGTCGACGGTGGCGAACGTGGTCCGCAGCGACTCGTGCCGTGCGACGACGGCGTTCAGCGCCCGGCGCAACGCGGTCACGTCGAGCTCGCCACGCAGCCGCAGCGCCGTCGGCGAGAGGTATTCGGTGCTTCCCGGTTCGAACTCGTCCAGGAACCAAAGCCGTTGCTGCGCGAAGGAAAGCGGCAGGGCGCCGTCCCGCGGGACCGCCGGGATCGGCCGCGCGGTGGCCCGCGCCGCGGGCAGCCCGGCGGCGAACCGGCCGAGGGTGGGCGCGGTGAACAGCGCGCGCGGCGAGACCTCGACGCCGAACTCCGCCCGGACTCGGGAGGTGATCCGCATGCTGCTGATCGAGTCGCCGCCGAGTTCGAAGAAGCTGTCGGTGAGCCCGACGCGCTCGACGCGCAGCACGTCGGCCCAGACCGCGGCGAGTCGGCGTTCGGTCGTCGTCCGCGGCTCGACGTACTCGGCTTCGGCGTCGCGCTCGGGGGCGGGCAGCGCGTGGCGGTCGATCTTCCCGTTGCGGTTCAACGGGATCGCGGTCAGCGCGACGAACGCCGACGGCACGAGGTAGTCCGGCAGGCGGCCGCGCAGCCAGGTCCGCAGCTCGCGCGTTTCGCCGACGACGTAGGCGACGAGGCGACCGTCGCGGGCCACCACCGTCGTGTCGGTGACCGCCGGGTGCTGCCGGAGCGCGGCCTCGATCTCGCCCGGTTCGACGCGGAAGCCGCGGATCTTGACCTGGTCGTCGAGGCGGCCGAGGTAGTCCAGCCGGCCGCCGGCGGCCCGGCGCACGCGGTCGCCGGTCCGGTACATCCGGGTCCCCGGCGGCCCGAAGGGGTCGGCGACGAACCGGTCGGCGGTCAGGCCCGGCCGGTTCAGGTAGCCGCGGGCCAGCTGGGGGCCGGCGAGGAACAGCTCCCCCGCGACGCCGTCGGGCACCGGGTGGCCCGCCGCGTCCAGCACGTAGGCCGCCAGGTTGGCCAGGGGCTGCCCGATCGACGGCCGGTCACCGGTGACGGGGGCGTGCGTGGCGTCGACGGTCACTTCGGTCGGCCCGTAGTAGTTGTGGGCGGCCACGCCGGACGCGGCCAGCTCTCGCCAGAGCGTCTCGCCGGTCGCTTCGCCGCCGACGAGCACGGTGCCGGGCCGGTGTTCCCCGGTGAGGAGGCCGGCGCCGAGGAGCTGCTGCAGGTAGGTCGGGGTGAGGTCGAGCAGGTCGATCTGGTGGTTTCGGACGTACCGGACGGCGGCGTGCGGGTCGAGCCGGGTGTCGTCGTCCAGCACGTGCAGCTCGTGGCCCTCGACCAGGGCGAGCAGCGGTTCCCAGGAGGTGTCGAAGGAGAACGACGCCGTGAGCGCGGCCCGGGTCCGCGGGCCGCCGAGGAAGACGCCTCGGTGGTTCGCGAGCATGTTCATCAGGCCGCGGTGCTCGACGAGCACGCCCTTCGGACGGCCGGTGGAGCCGGAGGTGTAGAGGACGTAGGCGGTGTTCGCGGGCCCGGGGCGGGTTGCGTCTGCCGCATCCTGCGCCGAACCAGTGCCCTCGGCGGCAACGAGCCCAGACCCGGCGACCGCTTCCGGTGCCGGGCGGGTGGCCTCGGCGGCCGCGACCGAATCCGGCGCCGGCGGCAGCTCGGTCCCGTCCAGCACCACCACCGGGCACGCGTCCTCGACCAGCATCCGCACCCGATCTTCGGGCAGTCCAGGATCGATCGGCAAGTAAGCCGCCCCGGCCTTGAATGCCGCCAGGATCGCGATGACCGCCTCCGCCGAGCGCGGCAACCGGATCGCCACCACCCGCTCGGGCCCGGCCCCCGCGCCGATCAACCGGCGGGACAGCTCGGTGGCGCGCGCGTCGAGCTCAGCGTAGGTCAGCCGGGTGTCGCGGAAGACGAGCGCCGTCTCGTGCGGGGTTCGCGCCACCGTCGCTTCGAAGATGTCCAGGACCGTGCCGGAGGGAACGTCGAGCGTCGCACCCACCCCGGCCTTGACCAGTTGTCGCCGCTCTTCGGGCGTCGAGAAGGACAGCTCGCCGAGGCGACGGTCCGGGTCGGCGGCGATGGCGCGGACCAGCTGGGCGAGCTGCCCCGCCAGCCGCCGGACCGTCGGCTCGTCGAACAGCCGCGGGTCGTAGGACAGCTCGAGGCCGAGCCGGTCGTGCAGGAAAGCCGTGAGGTTGAGCGGGTAACTCGTGGTGTCGAGCGAGCTGACGTCCAGCACGCGCACACCGTCCTGTCCGCTGTCCTCGATCGGGTAGTTCTCGAAGACCACCACGCTGTCGAACAACGCCGTGCCCGCCGGGACCGCGGTGAACGCCTGCAGCCGGGACAGCGCGAGGAAGTCGTACCGCCGCGCTTCGGCCTGCTCACCCTGAATCGTCCGCAGCCATTCGGTGACCGAGAGTGCGTTGTGGACTTCGATGCGGGTCGGCACGGTGTTGATGAACATGCCGATCATCGCCTCGACGCCGGGCAGCTCGGCCGGGCGCCCGGAGACCGTGGTGCCGAACAGGACGTCGGACTCGCCGCTGTGCCGGGCCAGCAGCAGTGCCCACGCGCCCTGGACCACCGAGTTCACCGTCAGCGCGGCCGCCTTCGCCACCTCGCGCAACCGGGACGACTCCGAACCGGACAGCTCCACCCGCACTTCGGCGGCCGATTCGGCGCGGTGGGCCTCCTGGGGACGGCGGTCGTACGGCAACGGCGTCGGGGCCGCGAAGTCACCCAGCACCGCGTGCCAGTGGCGTTCGGCTTCGGCGTGGTCCTGCGCCGCCAGCCAGGCGAGGTAGTCGCGGAACGGGCGGCGCGGCGCCAGCTCGGCGGTCCGGCCGCCGGCGATCGCCGCGTACTGCTCGGCCACCTCGCCGAAGACCTGGGCCGTGCTCCAGCCGTCGAGCAGGACGTGGTGCGACGTCCAGACCAGCTGGACCTCGTCGTCGGCGACGCGGGCGATTTCCAGGCGCATCAACGGCGGTGCCGTCAGCTCCATCCCCGCGGCTTGGTCGGCTTGGAGCAGGGAGACCAGCGCCGCCCCCTGCTCGCTCTCAGCCCGGCCGCGCCAGTCGTGCTGCCCGACCGGGACGCGGACGTGCCGGTGGACGCGCTGGAGCGGCTCGTCGACGCCGTCCCAGACCATGCTGCTGCGCAGGATCGGCGTCCGGTCCACCACGCGCTGCCACGCCTCGGCGAGCGCGCGCGGGTCGCGGACGCCGGCCAGCCGCAGGCGGAACTGGTCGAAGTACGCGCTCGAATCGCGGTCGACCAGGCTGTGGAACACCATCCCGGCCTGCAGCGGGGTGAGCGGGTAGATGTCCTCGACGTCGCGGCCGTCGCCGGCCAGCCGGTCGACGGTGCCCTGGTCGAGCCGGGCCAGCGGGAAGTCCGACGGGGTGCGGCCACCGGCTTCGGCGCAGTGGTCCACCACCTCGGCCAAGGCTTCGACCAGCGCCGAAGCGAGCGCGCGGACGGTGGTCTCGTCGTGCACTTCTTCGGAGTACTCCCAGGTGAAGTGCAGCTCACCGGCTTCGACGACGCCGACGACGTCGAGCAGGTACGGCCGGGTGCCTTCCGGGTCGCTGTCGTGCCCGAGGGGTTCGCCGCGGCCCTGGTACCAGCCGTCGCCCTCGACGTCCCAGCGGCCGTGGTAGTTGAAGGAGATCCGCGGGGCCGGGTCGTCGCGCAGCGCGGCACCGGGCGCGTCCCGCGGGCTCAGGTAGCGCAGAGCTTCATACCCGGCGCCCTTGTCGGGCACCGCGCGCAGCTGTTCCTTGACGGCCTTGAGGACGTCACCCCAATCCCCGTCGGGCACCGTGAGGACCAACGGGTACTGGGCGGTGAACCAGCCGATCGTCCGGGACAGGTCCAGCGGGGCCGCGATTTCCTCGCGGCCGTGACCTTCCATCGCGACGACGACGCGCGCGCGGCCCGTCCAGCGGGCGAGCACCCGGCCGAGGGCGCTGAGCAGCACGTCGTTGACTTCGGTGCGGTACGCCGCCGGCACGTCCTGCAGGAGCGCGGCGGTCTCGGCCCGGCCAAGTGACACCGAGACCGCGCGCGCCGACTTCGCGCGGTTGCGGCCGGAGCGGTCGACCGGGAGGTCCGTCCGCGCACCGCGGAGGGCAGTTTCCCAATACGCGGTGTGCTTGTCGAGGTGTCCCATTTTCACGTGCTCGGCCAGCGACCGGGCCCAGTGCGTGAACGAGCTGCCCACCGGTTCCAGGGCTTCGCCGTGGTAGGCGCGGTCGAGGTCGCCGAGCAGGACGCGCCAGGAGACGCCGTCCATGACGAGGTGGTGGGCGGTGAGGAACAGCTGGGGCGCGCGGTCGGCGAAGGTGAACAGGACCACCCGCCAGACCGGGCCGTTCGCGATGTCCAGGGACGTCTGCGCGCGGACGGCCTCGGTGTGCATCGCGGCGACGACGTCGTCCACTTCGGACAGGTCGACGTGCCGGAGGACGTCGGCGGTCTCCGCGGCGGCGGGTTCCTGCCGCCAGGTGCCGTCCGCCCGGGAGAACCGCATGCGCAGGGCGTCGTGCCGGTCGGTCACCGCGGCGACCGCGCGGACGAGCCGCACCCTGTCCACGGAGGACAGTACGACGTGGACGGACATGGTCAGCCGCCACGGCTCGGCGAGGTGCTCGAACAGCCACGACTGGATCGGGCCGAGCGGCGCGGGCCCGGCCTCTTCGACGACCACGGGAGCCGCGCTCGGCGTGGCGACCCGGGCCAGCTCGGCGACGGTCTGGTGCTGGAACAGGTCCTTCGACGAAATCCCCAGGCCCGCCTGGCGGGCGCGGGCGACGACCTGGATGCTGAGGATCGAGTCGCCGCCGAGGCCGAAGAAGTTGTCCTCGACGCTGACGCGGTCGACGCCGAGCACCGCCGACCAGATGTCGGCCAGCACGGTCTCTTCGGACGTGCGCGGGGCGACATAACGGGTTTCGGTGCGCGCGCCGGGTTCGGGCAGGGCCTTGTGGTCGAGCTTGCCGTTGGCGTTGAGCGGCAGCTCGGCCAGGCCGACGAACACCGCGGGCACCATGTGCGCGGGCAGGGAACGGCCGAGGAACTCACGCAGTGCGGTGGTCCCGGGCACGGTCCCGGTCAGGTAGGCGACGAGCCGGCGCGTGTCGCCGGTGCCGTGGGCGACGACGGCGGCGCCGGTCACGTCCGGGTGCGCGGTCAGCGCCGCCTCGACCTCGCCGAGTTCGATGCGGAAGCCGCGGATCTTGACCTGGTGGTCGGCGCGGCCGCGGTAGGCCAGTTCGCCCCCGGAAGTCCAGCACAGCAGGTCGCCGGTGCGGTACATCCGGGTGCCGGGCGCGCCGAACGGGTCGGCGACGAACCGGGACGCCGTCAGCCCCGGCCGGTTCAGGTAACCGCGGGCGAGTCCGGCGCCGGCGACGTACAGCTCGCCGGTGACGCCGGGCGGGACCGGCGCGAGGTCCGCGTCCAAGACGTAGGCGCGCAGGTCGGGGATCGGCCCGCCGACCGTGGCGCGGTCGTCGTCGAGGACGCGGTGGGTGACGTGCACGGTGGTCTCGGTGATGCCGTACATGTCGACCAGCCGCGGGCCGTCCGGGTGCCGGCGGCGCCAGTCCGCCAGCCGTACCGGATCCAGAGCCTCGCCGCCGAAGATGACATACCGCAGGCTCAGCGGCGGGGACGGCAGCGTGCCGAGCCGGTAGAACGCCGACGGCGTCTGGTTCAGCACGGTCACGCGCTGCTCGGCCAGCAGCGTCAGGAAGTCCTCGGGAGCGCGGACGACGTCGGCCGGGACGACGACGAGCCGGCCGCCGTGCAGCAGCGCGCCCCACAGCTCCCACACCGAGAAGTCGAAGGCGTAGGAGTGGAAGAGCGTCCAGACGTCCTGGTCGTCGAAGCCGAACCAGTGCGCGGTCGAGGAGAAGAGCCGGGTGACGTTGGCGTGCGGGACGAGCACGCCCTTCGGCACGCCGGTCGAGCCGGAGGTGTAGATGACGTACGCCGTGTTCTCCGGGTCCATCCGCACCCCGGGTTCGGTGTCCGGCCAGTCCTCGGCGTGCGCGTCGTCGACGACGCAGACCGGGCGGGCGTCGGCGAGCGTCGCCTCGATGCGCGCGGGCGGGTAGTCCGGGTCGATCGGCAGGTAGCCGGCGCCGGACTTGAGCACGCCCAAGACCCCGACGACGAGGTCGGCCGAGCGCGGCAGCCGAAGCGCGACCAGCCGGTCGGGCCCGGCCCCCTCGGCGATCAGCCGGTGGGCCAGGCGGTTCGCCCGCCGGTCGAGTTCGCGGTAGGTCAGCTCGGTGCTCTCGTGCGTCACGGCGACGGCGTCCGGCGTGCGCGCGGCCTGCGCCGCGAACAGCTCGGGTAGGGTCGGCTGCGGCTCGGGCACGCCGACCGGGTTCCACTCGCGCAGGACCAGTTCGCGCTCAGCGTCGGTCATCCACGGCAGCCCGCCCAGGGGGTGCGACGGCGTGGCGGCGATGCCGTCCAGGAGAGTGCGCAGCCAGCCGGTGAGTCGCTCGATGGTCGTGGCGTCGAACAGGTCGGTGTTGTAGTTGACGAGCGCGTCGAGCCGCCCGGCGGTCTCCTGGAAGTGCACCATCAGGTCGAAGCCTGCGGTGACGATCGGCGGGGCCAGCTCTTCGACGTCGAGGCCGGGCAGCGCGGGCCGGGCGTCCGGGGTGTTGTGCAGCACGACCATCACCTGGCACAGCGGCGTGCGGCTGGAGTCGCGTTCCGGCTGCAGGTCGTCGACGACGCGGTCGAACGGGACGTCCTGGTGGGCGAAGGCGTCCAGCACGGTCTCGCGCACGTGGCCGAGGAAAGCGTCGAACCCGCGGTCGAGGTCCACAGTCGACCGCAGGACGAGGGTGTTGACGAAGAAGCCGATGAGCCCTTCCAGTTCGGTGCGCTCGCGGCCGGTGACGACGGTGCCGACGGCGATGTCGTCTTGGCCCGACCAGCGGGCGAACAGCAGCTGGCAGGCGGCGAGCAGCGTCATGAACAGCGTGCCGCCGTGCTGCCGCGACAGTTCCTTGAGCCGGGCGGTGGTGCCGGCCGGGACGCTGAACTCGTGCAGGGCGCCGTTCTTGGTGCGGACGGCCGGGCGCGGCCGGTCGGTGGGGAGGTCGAGTACCGGGACGCCGTCGAGGCGGTGACGCCAGTAGCCGAGCTGGTCGTCGAACTCCGTGCGGTCCCGTTGCCAGACCGCGTAGTCGGCGTACTGCAGCGGCAACGGCGGCAGCGCCGGGTCCTCGCCGCGGCTGAACGCGGCGTAGAGCGCGGCCAGCTCGCCCAGGAGCACGCCCGAGGACCAGCCGTCGGTGACGATGTGGTGCAACACCAGGGTGAGCACGTGGTCACCGGGCGCGAGCCGGGTCAACGCGGTGCGCAGCAGGGGTCCGGTGCGCAGGTCGACCGGACCGGTGGCGCTGTTCAGGGCGGTGGCCAGGTCGCCGTCCGCCACCGGGACCTCGACCGCGTACGGCGGGTGGATGACCTGGACGCCGCGGCCGTCGACGGTCGCGAACGTCGTGCGCAAGGACTCGTGCCGGGCGACCAGCGCGGTGAGCGCCTGGTTCAGCGCGGCGGTGTCCAGCTCGCCACGCAGGCGCAGCACGGTCGGTGAGACGTACTCGGTGCTGCCCGGCTCGAACTCGTCGAGGAACCACAGCCGTTGCTGGGCGAAGGAAAGCGGCGCTTCCAGCGGCCTGGCGTCGCGCGGCAGGAGCGGGATCGCCGCCTGCGGCGCGGCCGCCTCGGGGAGCTGCGCGGCCAGCTGCGCCGGAGTCGGCTCGGTGAAGACGAGCCGGGCCGGGACGTCGGCGCCGAGCTCGTCGCGCAGCCGGGAGACGACCCGGATGCCGAGCAGCGAGTCGCCGCCGAGGTCGAAGAAGTTGTCGTCGACGCCGACGCGTTCGACGCCGAGCACGTCGGCCCAGACCCGGGTCACCAGCCGCTCGCGGTCGTCCCGCGGGGCGACGTACTCCGTGGCCGCGGTCAGTTCCGGTTCCGGCAAGGCCCGGCGGTCCAGCTTGCCGTGCCGGGTCAGCGGCAGCCGGTCCAGGTGCACGAAGGCGGTCGGCACGAGGTGTGCGGGCAGGGTGCGGGACAGCTCGGCTTTCAGGTCAGCGGCGTCGCCGACGACGTAGGCGACGAGCCGTCCCCCGCGCACGTCGACCGCCGCGTCGGTCACGAACGGCCGCAGCGCCGCCTCGACCTCGCCCGGCTCGATCCGGAACCCGCGGACCTTGACCTGGTCGTCGAGCCGGCCCAGGTGTTCGAGCTGCCCGTCCACCCAGCGGACGCGGTCGCCGGTGCGGTACAGCCGCGATCCCGGGCCGCCGAAGGGGTTCGCGACGAACCGGTCGGCGGTCAGGCCCGGCCGGTCGAGGTAGCCGCGGGCCAGCTGCGCCCCGGCGAGGCAGAGTTCACCCGGCACACCGGGCGGGACGAGCCGCAGGTGCTCGTCGAGGACGTACGCGCCGACGTTGCCGAGCGGACGGCCGATCAGCGGACGGTCCCCGGTCACCGGCGCGCAGGTGGCGTCCACAGTGGACTCGGTAGGTCCGTAGTAGTTGTGCGCGGCCGTGTCCGAGGAAGCCAGTTCGCGCCACAGGTCGCGGTCCATGGCCTCGCCGCCGACCATGAGGAACCGCGGGCGGTGCTCGCCGGTCAGGAGCCCGGCGGGCAGCAGCTGCCGCAGGTAGGACGGCGTCACGTCGAGGAAGTCGACGCGCGAGTCGCGGACGTACCGGGTGAGCGCGGCCGGGTCGAGGCGGGTTTCGTCGGTGATCAGGTGCAGTTCGTGGCCGTCGGCCAGCAGCAGCGGGCCTTCCCAAGACGTGTCGAACGACAGCGTCGCGGTGAGCGCCACGCGCATCGGCTCACGTCCGAACACCGTCCGGTGGTTGGCGGCGAGGTTGACCAGGGCCGCGTGCTCCACGACGACGCCCTTGGGCGTGCCGGTCGAGCCGGAGGTGTGGATGACGTAGGCGGCGTCGGACGGGCGTGGCCCGGCCGGTCTCGATCTGCCGGTGGGCACGACGGTGCCGTCCAGCACGACCACCGGCCACGTGTCGTCCAGCAGGACGCGGATACGTTCCTCCGGCAGCCCCGGGTCGATCGACAGGTGCACCGCGCCCGCCTTGAGCACGGCGAACAACGCGACGATCGCCTCGGCCGAGCGCGGCAGCCGCACGGCGACGACGCGGTCCGGCCCGGCACCCCGCGCGGCCAGGTCCGCGGCGAGCGCGTCGGTGCGGGCGGCGAGTTCGGCGAAGCTGAGCCGGACGTCGCCGCAGACCAGCGCGGTCGCGTCCGGCCGGGTCCGCGCCTGGTGGTCGAGGAGGTCGACGACGGTCGTCGCGGGAACGTCGAGCGTGCTGGTCCCCCACTCCAGCAGCGCGGCTTCCTCGGCTTCGGTCGTCAGCGGCAGGTCGGCGATCCGGCGCGCCGGATCCGCGGCGACCCCGCCCAAGAGCCGCAGCAGGTGGGTGAGCAGCCGGTCGATCGTCGCGGCCTCGAACAGCTCGGTGCTGTACTCGACGAGCCCGGCCAGCCGCCCGCCGGACTCCTCGAACTCGATCGAAAGGTCGAAGTTCGACGAGTCCCGGGCCACCTCGGCCGGTTCGGCGGTGAGGCCGGGGAACGACGGGCCGCCGCCGGCGTTGTGCAGCAGCACCATGACGTCGAACAGCGGGTGGCGGCCGGGGTCGCGGCCGGCGTGGACGGCGTCGACGAGTTCCTCGAACGGGACGTCGTCGTGGGCGAACGCGTCCAGGACCGTCTGCCGCGCGATGCTCAGGTGGTCGGCGAACAACGCCGAGGTGTCCACGGCCGAGCGCAGGACGACGGTGTTGACGAAGAACCCGACGACCCGTTCGAGTTCCGGCCGGTCGCGGCCCTGCACAACGGTGCCGAGCGCGATGTCGTCCTGCCCGGTGTAGCGCGCGAAGAGCGCCTGGCAGGCGGCGACGAGCACGGTGAACAACGTCGTCTCCGACGCGCGGGCCAGCTCGGCCAGCTGCCGGGCGACGTCGTCGGGGACGGTGAACTCGCGGACCGCGCCCGCGGTGCCCCGGGTGGCCGGACGCGGGTGGTCGGCCGGCAGGTCCAAGGGCGTGATCCCGGCGAGGTGGTCTTTCCAGTGCTCGAGCCCGGCCGGACGGGTCGGCCGGTCGTGCTGCCACAGCGCGTAGTCCGCGTACTGCAAGGGCTGCGGCGGCAACTCGGCGTGCGAACCGTCGCGATACAGCAGGCCGAGTTCTTCGGTGAGCACGCCCATCGAGGCGCCGTCGGTGGCGATGTGGTGCACGCAGACGAGCAGCACGTGCTCGGCGGGGCCCAGCCGGGCCAGCAGGGCGCGCAGCAGCGGCCCGCGGCCGAGGTCGAACGGCCGCACGTACTCCTCGCGCAGCACGGCGTCGAGGTCGTCCGGGCCGACGTCGACGACGGGCAGCGGCACGTCGTACGGCGGCCGGACCACCTGCGCGCCTTCGCCGTCGACCTCGGTGAAGGTGGTGCGCAGCGGCTCGTGCCGGGCGACGAGCAGCCGCAGCGCGGTGCCCAGGGCGGCGACGTCGAGGTCGCCGGTGAGGCGCAGGGCGAACGCGCTGTTGTACTCGGGGTCGCCGGGCCGCAGCCGGCTGAGGAACCAGAGCCGGCGCTGGGCCGACGACAGCGGGATCGGGCGGGAGCGGTCGGCGGCGGCCGGGATCTCCGGCGTGCGCGCGCCCGCTCCCGCCATCCGCCGGCGCAGCGCTTCCTGCAGGTGGGCGGGCAGCGCCGCGATGCGGTCCTGTCGGGACGTGGTCATGGAGCAGTCCTCACGATTCCTGGTCGAAGGCGAGGCTTTCCAGCTCGCCCAGGATGAGTTCCTCGACGGTTCCGGCCAGCCCGGCGACCGTGCGCGCGGTCAGCACGTCGGCCGGGGTCAGCCGGACGTCGAACAGCGCGCTCGCTTGGGCGGCGATCTGCAGGCTCCGCAGGGAGTCGCCGCCGAGGGCGTAGAAGCTGTCTTCGGCGCCGACCCGGGCCACGCCGAGCACCTCGGCCCAGATCCCGGCGAGCGCGCGCTCGGTCTCGGTTTCCGGTTCGACGTGCCGGGTTTCCGGTGCGGCGGGGGCGGGCAGCGCGCGGCGGTCGACCTTGCCGTTGGCGCTGACCGGCAGCCGATCGAGGGTGACGAACGCGGTCGGCACGAGGTAGTCCGGCACCGTGCGGGCCAAGAACTCCCGCAGCGTGGATTCGTCCACATCGGACACCACGTAGGCGATGAGTTGCTTGGCGCCCGGCTGGTCCTCGCGCACGACGACCGCGGCCTGCGCCACGTCCGGGTGCCGGGCCAGCACGGCCTCGACTTCGCCCGGTTCGACGCGGAACCCGCGCAGCTTCACCTGGTCGTCGCGGCGGCCGAGGAACTCGAGGGTGCCTTCCGCCGTCCAGCGGACGAGGTCGCCGGTGCGGTACATCCGCTCCCCCGGCGCGCCGAGGGGGTCGGCGACGAACCGGTCCGCGGTGAGCCCGGGCCGGTCCCGGTAGCCGCGGGCCAGGCCCGCGCCGGCCAGGCACAGTTCGCCGGGGACGCCCGGCGGCACCGGGCGCAGGTCGGTGTCCACGACGCGGGCGCGCACCCCGTCGAGGGGCCGGCCGATCGGGATCCGGTCCGGGACCACGCCGGCCATCGGGTGCGAAGTCGCGAACGTCGTGGTCTCGGTCGGGCCGTAGCCGTCGACGACCCGCAGCCCGGGACACGCGGCGAGGACCCGCCGCACCGACGTGGCCGGGACGACGTCGCCGCCGGTCCAGACTTCGCGGAGCCCGGCGAAGCAGTCCGGGGTTTCCTGCGCGAGGACGCGGAACAGCCCGGCGGTGATCCACATCGCGGTCAGGCCGTGCTCGCGCACGAGGTCCCGCAACGCCGGCGCGTCGACACCCTCGCCGGGGGCGACGACCACCCGGCCGCCGTTCAGCAGCGGGACCCACAGCTCGTACGTCGTGGCGTCGAAGGCCAGCGGCGAGTGCAGCAGAACGCGTTCGTGCGCGCCACCGCGGAACCGCCGGTCGGCGGCCAGCGCGGCGACGTCGCGGTGGCGCACCACGACACCCTTCGGCACACCGGTGGAGCCGGACGTGTACATCACGTACGCCGCCTGGTCAGGATCGACGGCGACTTCGGGGTCCGAAGTGGACTCATCGTCCACGGAGGACAGCAGCACCGTCCGCCCGAGCGGGTACTCCTCCGCGGCGATGACGAACCGGACGCCGTCGAGCAGCAGCTTCCGCCGCTCGGCCGGGGCGCGGGTGTCGATCGGCAGGTAGGCGCCGCCGGCCTTGACCACGGCCAGCTCGGCGACCACGGCGTCGGCGCGGCACACGGCGAGCCCGACCGGTTCCTCCGGCCGCAGTCCCAAGCCCACCAGGCGGTTCGCGAGCCGGTTGGCTCGCCGGTTCAGCTCGGCGTAGGTGACCGCCTCGCCGTCGAGGACGGCCGCGACCGCGTCCGGCCGGGTGCGGACCTGCTCGGCGAACAACTCCGGCAGCGATCGGACCGGCAGCTCGTCGCCGGTCGCCGTCCACTCCGCCAGCAGCCGGGTCTCGTCCGGCGTGGTCATGGTGACCGCGCCGAGGGCCCGGTCGCCGTCGGCGGCCAGCTCGCCGACGACGGTCAGCAGGTGCCCGGCCAGCCGGGACACCGTCGCGGCGTCGAACAGGCCCGGGTCGTAGCCGACGTCGACCGACAGCTCGGCCCCCGGCGACGCGACGACGGTGAGCGGGAAGTTGGTCGTCTCCCTCGCCGACAGGCCGCGCACGGTGAGGCCGTGGCCGGCGGACGCGCCGGTGATCGGGTAGTTCTCGAACACCACCAGGCTGGCGCAGAGGTCGACGCCGCCGGGCAGGCCGGCCCAGCCTTGCACTCGGGCGAGGGGCACGTGGCCGTGTCCGCGGGCCTCCGCCTGCGCGGCCTGCAGCCCGGCGAGCCAGTCGGCCACGCGGGCGCGGCGGTCGACGGCGGCCCGGACCGGCAGGGTGTTGATGAAGATGCCGGTGATGTCGTCCACGCCGGGTACCTCGGCCGGCCGGCCGGAGGTGGTGGCGCCGAACACGACGTCGTCGCTTCCGCTGTAGACCGACAGCAGCAGCGCCCACGCACCCTGCAGCACGACGTTGTGGGTGAGGCCGTGGCGCTTGACGAACGCGTCGAGCCGGGCCGTCGCGGTCCCGTCGAGCTTGACCGGCAGCCACTCGGCCGAGCACGGCGCGTGGCCCGGGGCCGGCGTCCGGTCGGCGGGCACCGGGGTCGGGCCCTCGACGCCGTCGAGCGCGGTGCGCCAGAAGCGTTCGGCGTCCGTCTGGTCCTGACGTCCCAGCCAGGCGAGGTACTCGCGGAACGGCGGCCGGGTCGGCAGCGGCTGCCCGGCGTAGGCCGTGCAGACGTCCGAGAGCACCTGGAAGACACTCCAGCCGTCGAGCAGGACGTGGTGGAACGTCCACAGCACCTGCACTTCGGTGGCGGAGAGCCGGGCCAGCGCGACCCGGGCCAGCGGTGCCGTGCCGAGGTCGAGGCCTTCCGCGCGGTCCTCGGCGAGGAGCTTCCGCAGTTCCTCGTCACGGTCGCGCCCGGTCCAGTCGAGCCGGCGGACCGGCAGGGTGACCCCGCGGTGGACGACCTGGACCGGCTCGGCGACCCCGGCCCAGAGGAACGCGGTGCGCAGGATCGGCGTGCGGTCGACGACGAGCTGCCAGGCTTCGGCGAGCCGGTCGACGTCGGTGACGCCGTCGAGCACGAACGTCGCCTGCTCGAAGTACAGGCCTTCGGCGGCTTGGGAAAGCCCGTGGAACACCATGCCGCCCTGCATCGGCGTCACCGGGTAGACGTCCTCGGCACCCCGGGCGACCAGCTCGTCCACTGTGGACTGGGTGAGCGAGACCAGGGGGAAGTCCGACGGGGTCCGCCCGCCCGCGCCCGGTTCGGCGCAGTGCGCGACGATCTCCCGCAACGCCGTCAGCATCCGTTCGGCGAGGTGCTCGACCGTGCTCCGGTGGTGCACGTCGGCGACGTGCGACCACGTCAGCTCCAGCTCCCCGCCCACGACCCGGCCGACGACGTCGAGGGCGTGGGTGCGGGGCGCGTCCGGGTCGACGTCGGCGTCGAGCCCACCGGCGGCGTCGTCGAACCGGCCGAGGTAGTTGAAGCTGACCGGCGGGTCGATCGCTGGGGCCGTCCCGGTCAGGTACCGCAGGGCGCCGTAGCCGATGCCCCGCCGCGGAACCGCCCGCAGCTGCTCCTTGACCGACTTCAGCGCGGTGCCCCAGTCGTCCGGGACGTCCAGCGCGACCGGGAACATCGTGGTGAACCAGCCGACCGTCCGCGACAGATCGACGTCGTCGAACAGCTCCTCGCGGCCGTGCCCCTCGAGGTCGACGACCGGGGTGTGCCCGGTCCAGTCCCGCAGCACCCGGCCGAGCGCGGTCAGCAGCACGTCGTTGACCTGCGTCCGGTAGACCTCGGGGACGTCGTGCAGCAGCGCCCGCGTCTCCTCGGCGGTGAGCCGGACGGTGACTTCGCGGCTGTCGGCGACGGTGGCCGGGCCCTCGCCGTCGGCGGGCAGCAGCGGCACTGCGGGCAGCGCGCGCCAGTGGTCCAGCTCGTCGTCAAAGCCGCCGGCCTCGGCGTGCTCGGCCAGCTTCCGCGCCCAGGCGAGGAACGACGTCGTCTTCGGCGCGAGGTCCTCACCGCGGTAGGCGGCGTGGAAGTCCTCCAGGAGGATCCGCCACGAGACGCCGTCGACGACGAGGTGGTGCGCGGCCAGCAGCAGCCGCCGCCCGTCGAGGACGGCGTTCAGCAACGGTCCGCGACCGAGGTCGAACGAGACCTCGTCGGTGAGCAGGTCGGCAGGCCACACCGGTTCGCCGTGCTGGACCCCACCCTCGAACCGCAGGCGCAGAGCGTCGTGGTGCGCCCACACCGCTTCGAGCGCACCGCGCACGGCCTGCTCGTCGACGTCCTCGGGGACCTCGAGGACCACGCGCTGGTCGAACCGCGCGGGCTGGGTCTCGAAGTACCACCGCTGGATCGGCGTGAGCGGCGCCTCACCGGTCACCGGGCCCTGTTCGGCGCGCGGTCCGTCGTCGACGCTCGCGTGCGCCGCGAGCGCGGCCAGGGTCGGGTGCCGGAAGACGTCGTGCGGCAGCAGCGTCAGCCCGGCGCGGCGGGCACGGGAGACGACCTGGATGCTGAGGATCGAGTCGCCGCCCAGCTCGAAGAAGTTCGTCTCGGCCCCGACGTCCTCGACGCCGAGCACGTCCGTCCAGATCGCGGCCAGCGCCCGCTCTGCCTCGGTCGACGGCGCCCGGTGGCTGCCGGCCGCGGCGAAGTCCGGGGCGGGCAGGGCGTTCCGGTCGAGCTTCCCGTTGACGTTCAAGGGGAAGCTCTCGAGCCGGACGAACGCGGCCGGGACCATGTAGTCCGGCAGGGTCTGCCCGAGGAACTCGGCCAGGTCGTCGGCGTCGCCGGTGAAGTAGGCGACCAGGCGCTTGACGCCGTGGTCTTCGCGCGCCAGCACCGCGGCCTGGGCGATCCCGGGGTGCGCGGCCAGCGCGGCTTCGATCTCGCCGGGCTCGATCCGGAACCCGCGGACCTTGACCTGCTCGTCGGCGCGGCCGACGAACTCGAGCGCGCCGTCCGCGGTCCAGCGCGCGAGGTCGCCGGTGCGGTACATCCGCTCGCCCGCCGGCCCGAACGGGTCGGCGAGGAACCGCTCGGCCGTCAGCCCGGGCCGGCCGAGGTACCCGCGGGCCAGGCCTTCCCCGGCGAGGTACAGCTCGCCCGGGGCGCCGGGCGGCACCGGCCGCAGGTCCGGGCCGAGGACATAGGCGCGCATGTTGTCGAGGGGCATGCCGATCGGGACGACGTCCGGGACCGCCCCGGGCATCGGGTACACGGTCGCGAAAGTCGTGGTTTCGGTGGGGCCGTAGACGTCGGCGACCACGGTGTCCGGGCAGGCTTCCCGGACCCGGCGCAGGGCCGCGGCCGGCACCGCGTCGCCCCCGGTCCACACCTCCCGCATCCCCGCGAACACCGTGGGGGCCTCCTGCGCGACCAGCCGGAACAGCCCGGTGGTGAGGAAAGCGCCGGTCACGCCGTGCGTGGTCAGCAGCCGGCCGAGGGTGTCGACGTCGAGGTCACCCGGCGGTGCCACGACGACCGTGCCGCCGCTGAGCAGCGGCACCCAGAGTTCGTACGTCGAGGCGTCGAACGAGTGCGGCGAGTGCAGCAGCACCCGGTCGTGCGGGCCGAACCGGTGGTCGGCGGCCAGCGCCACGACGTCCCGCCGGCGCACGGCCACGCCCTTCGGCGTTCCGGTCGAGCCGGACGTGTACATCACGTACGCGAGGTTGTCCCGGTCCACGGCGGGCAGCGGCACGTCCGCCGTCCGGTCGTCCGGCACGACGACGAGTCCATTGTGGATCGCCCGGGCGGTCCAGGCCCAGGTCTCGTCGGCGACGAGGATCGTGACGCCGGCGAGGAGGGTCTTGAGGCGCGGCGCCGGCGCGCGAGTGTCCAGCGGCAGGTAGGCCGCGCCCGCCTTGATGATCGCCAGTTCGGTGACGAGCAGCCGGGGCGAGCGCTCCATGAGCACGCCGACCAGTCGTTCGGGACCGGCACCGAGCGAGACCAGGTATCGCGCGAGCCGGTCGGCAGCTTCGTCCAGTTCGGCGTAGGTCAGCTGGAAGTCGTCCCCGGTCAGCGCGACGGCATCCGGCGTGCGCTCGACCTGCGCGGCGAACAACTCGGCGAGATCACCCTCCGGCAGCGGGTGCGCGGTGGCGTTCCACTCGACCAGCACCTGGTGGCGTTCGGCGTCGGTGAGCAGGTCGACCTCGGCCAGGGGCCGGTGCAAATCCGCGGCGAAGGCGTCGAGGACGCCGGTCAGCTGCCGGGCGATCCGCTCGGCCGTCGCCGTGTCGAACAGGTCCGGGTCGTAGCCGACGTCGAGGGTGATCCGCTCCCCCGGCGAGGCGACGACGCTGAGCGGGTAGTTGGTCGTCTCAGCGGCGTCGACGTCCCGCAAGGTCAGGCCGTGCGCCGCCGCGGTGTCGGCGGGGTAGTTCTCGAACACGACGATGCTGTCGAAGAGGCTTCCCGTACTGCCGCTCCACGCCTGCAGCTTCGTCAGCGGCAGGTGCCCGTACCGGCGCGACTCGACCTGGCGCGCCTGCAACGCGGTCAGCCAGTCCGCCACTGACGACCCCGCGACGGTGACGCGCACCGGCAGGGTGTTGATGAAGATGCCGGTGACGTCGTCGGCGCCGGGCAGCTCGACCGGACGTCCGGACACCGTGGTGCCGAAGCAGACGTCCGGCTCGCCCGCGAGGCGAGCCAGCAGCAGCGCCCACGCGCCCTGCAGCACGGTGTTCACCGTGAGCCCGGCGCAGCGGGCCGTGTCCCGCAGTCGCTCGGAGTTCTCGAGCGGGATGCGCAGCCACTGCGAGGACCGAGTGGTGTGGGCCTGCGCCGGCACGCGGTCGAAGGGCAGCCGGGCCGGGGCGACGAGGTCGCCGAGTTCCGCTCGCCAGTGCCGTTCGGCCGCCGAGTCGTCCTGGCGGGCCAGCCAGGCCACGTAGTCGCGGAACGGCGGCCGCTCGGGCAGCTCGCCACCGGCGTAGGCGGCGAAGACGTCGGACAGCACGCCGAAGACGCTCCAGCCGTCGAGCAGGACGTGGTGGAACGTCCACAGCACGCGGACTTCGGTGTCGGACAGGCGCGCCAGCACCAGCCGCAGCAACGGCGTCTCGGTCAGGTCGAGGCCGCGGGCGCGGTCGGCGTCGAGGAGGTCCTGCCAGGCCTGGTCCCGCTCGTCCGGGGTGTGGCCGCGCCAGTCGTGGTGGGTGACCGGGACGTCGGCGTGGCGCTGCACGACCTGGACGGGCTCGGGCACGTCCTCCCAGACGATCCGCGTCCGCAGCACCGGCGTCCGGTCGACGACCCGCTGCCACGCGCGTTCGAGGGCGGCCGGGTCGCGGACGCCGTCGAGCACGAAGGCGACCTGCTGGAAGTAGACGCGTTCCGCGCTTTGGGACAGCGCGTGGAAGACCATGCCGGATTGCATCGGCGTCAGCGGGTAGACGTCCTCGACGGCGCGCCCGTCGCCGACCAGTTCGTCCAGAGTGGACTGATCCAGGGCGGCCAGCGGGAAGTCGGACGGCGTGCGGCCGCCCGCGCCCGGCGCCGCGCAGTGCCGGACGATCTCGCGCAGGGCGTCGAGCATCGTCGTGGCCAGCGAGTCCACGGTGGACTTCCGATGGACACCCTCGGCGTAGTACCAGGTCAGCTCCAGTTCCCCGGATTCGACGCGGCCGACGACGTCGAGCAGGTGCGCCCGCGCCGAGCGGGGGCTCTCGTCGGATTCGAGGCGGCCGGAGCCGAACTGCCCGAGGTAGTTGAAGCTGACCTGCGGGTCGATCGCCGGCGCCGTGCCGGCCAGGTGCCGCAAGGCGCCGTAGCCGATGCCTCGCCGCGGGACCGCGCGCAGCTGTTCCTTCACGGCCTTGAGCGCGGTGCCCCAGTCGTCCGGGACGTCCAGGGCCACCGGGAACACGGTGGTGAACCAGCCGACCGTCCTCGACAGGTCGACGTCGGCGAACAGGTCTTCGCGGCCGTGGCCTTCGAGGTCGACGACCGGGGTCCGGCCGGTCCAGTCCCGCAGCACCCGGCCGAGCGCGGCCAGCAACACGTCGTTGACCTGCGTCCGGTAGACCGGCGGGACCTCGCGCAGCAGCGCGTTCGTCTCCTGCTCGGGCAGCCGGACGGCGACCGATCGCATTCCGGCGACCGTGGTGTCCCCGTCGCCGTCGACCGGGATCGGCGTCGCCTCGGGCAGGCCGCGCCAGTGCGCGAGTTCGTCGCCGAAGCCCCCGGCCTCGGCGTGCTCGGTCAGCCGGCCGGCCCACTCGCGGAACGACGTCGTCCGCGGGCCGAGGTCGATCGGTTCACCCCGCAGCGCCTGGTCGTAGGCGCGTTCGAAGTCCTCGATGAGCACGCGCCAGGACACGCCGTCGACCACGAGGTGGTGCACGGCGAGCTTGACGTCGTGTTCGGAGACGTCCAGACGGACGAGCGGGGTCTCGGCGCCGACCGGGCCGTTCTCCTGGTGCCAGCCGTCTTCATCGTGGGTGAACCGCATCCGGAGGGCGTCGTGGTGCGCCAGCAGCGCGTCGACGGCCTGGCGAGCCGCCTGGGCGTCGACGGTATCCGGTCCCAGGTGGACGAACTGGTGGAAGTGGTCCGGCGCGGCGGTCTGCGTCGCGAAGAACCAGCGCTGGATCGGCGTCAGCGGCACCGAACCGCTGACCGGGCCACGCTCGGCGGTCTCGGTGGCGGTGCGGGCGGCCGCGGCGAGCGCGGCCGGCGTGCGGTGGGCGAACAGGTCGCCGGGCAGCAGCTCCAGCCCGGCCCGGCGGGCCCGGGACACCACCTGGATGCTGAGGATCGAGTCGCCGCCGAGGGAGAAGAAGTCGTCGGTCGCGCCGACGCGCTCGACGCCCAGTACCTCGGCCCAGATTTCGGTGACCACGCGTTCGCGGTCGGTGCGCGGGGCCACGTGCTCCCGGCCGCCGAAGTCGGGCGCGGGCAACGCGTTCCGGTCGAGCTTGCCGTTGACGTTCACCGGGAACCGGTCCAGCCGGACGAACGCGGCGGGCACCATGTAGTCCGGCAGCGTCCGGCCGAGGAACTCCGCCAGCCCGGCGGTCTCGCCGACGACGTAGGCGACCAGGCGCTTCACGCCGCCGTCCGCGCGGGCCAGCACCGCGGCCTGCACGACGTCCGGGTGCTCGCCGAGCGCCGCCTCGATCTCGCTCGGCTCGACGCGGAAGCCGCGGACCTTGACCTGCTCGTCGACGCGGCCGACGAACTCGAGCGCGCCGTCGCCGGTCCAGCGCACGAGGTCGCCGGTGCGGTACATCCGCTCCCCCGGCGGGCCGAACGGGTCCGCGACGAACCGGTCCGCGGTCAGGCCCGGCCGGCCGAGGTAGCCGCGCGCCAGCCCGGCGCCGGCGATGTGCAGCTCACCGGGCGCGCCCGGCGGGGCCAGCCGCAGGTCGCCGTCGAGGACGTAGACGCGCGTGTTGTCCAGCGGCGCCCCGATCGGGACGACGTCCGGGATCTCGCCGGGCAGCGGGTGCACGGTCGCGAACGTCGTGGTCTCGGTCGGGCCGTAGACGTCGGCGACGAGGAGGCCGGGGCAGGCGGCCTGGACGCGGCGCAGGGCGGCCGCGGGCACGGCGTCGCCGCCGGTCCAGACTTCGCGCAGCCCGGCGAAGACCTCGGGGGCTTCCTGGGCGACCAGCCGGAATAGCCCGGTGGTGAGGAACGCGCCGGTGACGCCGTGCGTGGTGAGCGCGCGGCCGAGGGTGTGGACGTCGAGGTCGCCGGGCGGGGCGAGCACGACCGTGCCGCCGTTCAGCAGCGGCACCCACAGCTCGTAGGTCGAGGCGTCGAACGCCTGGGGCGAGTGCAGCAGCACCCGGTCGTGCGGGGCGAACCGCCGGTCCGCGGCCAGCGTGACGACGTCGCGGTGCCGGGCGGCCACGCCCTTGGGCTTGCCGGTCGAGCCGGACGTGTAGATGACGTAGGCGAGCTGGTCGGGCTCGAGGGCCACACCCGGCGCGGTCTCCGGCTGATCGTCCGCACCGGTCACAATTTGTCCACTGTGGACTTCCCCGGCCGTCGCCAGCCAGGTCTCGTCGGCGACCAGGACATCGGCCTCGGCTTCGGAGAGCAGCAGCCGCAACCGGTCGGCGGGAGCCCGCAGGTCCAGCGGCAGGTACGCGCCGCCGGCCTTGAGGATCGCCAGCTCGGCGACGACGAGCGCGGGCGAACGGTCCATCAGGACGGCGACCCGGTCCTCCGGCCGGACGCCGAGGTCCAGCAGCCGGTGGGCCAGCCGGTTCGCGCGGACGTCGAGTTCGCCGTAGGTGACGCTCCGGTCGTCGGTCACCAGCGCGACCGCGCCCGGATGGCTGCGGACGCGGGCCTCGAACAGCTCGGGCACGGTCACCGCCGGCACCGGGACCGCCGTGTCGTTCCGGCCGGCGACCAGCTGCCGGACCTCGGCGGCGGACAGCATCGGCACCCGCGTCACCGGCTCGTCCGGGGCGGCGACCATGCCCCGGACCAGGGCTTCGAGGTGCGCGGCGAGCCCGGCGGCGACCGCCGGGGCGATGAGCGCCGGGTCGTGGGTCAGCACCAGCGACAGCCGGCGGCCCGGGTAGGCGACCAGCCCGAGCGGGTAGTTGGTGCGCTCGGCCGCCCGGACGTCGCGCAGCCCGGAGACTTCGTCGACCGGGTAGTTCTCGAACACGACGATGCTGTCGAACAGGCTGCCGCCGCTGCCGCTCCACGCCTGCAGCCGGGGCAGCCCGACGTGTCCGAACCGCCGGGATTCCGCCTGCGCGGCCTGGAGTTCGCGCAGCCACGCGGCGACGCCGTGGTCCCGGTCGAGCCGGACGCGCACCGGGAGCGTGTTGATGAACAGGCCGGGGATGTCGTCCGCGCCGGGCAGTTCGGCCGGGCGGCCGGACACCGTCGCGCCGAAGCAGACCTCGGGTTCGCCGCTGTAGCGCGACAACAGGGCCGCCCAGGCGCCTTGGACGAGCGTGTTCACGGTCAGCCGGTGGCGGCGGGCGAAGGCGTACACCGCCGCCGATCCGGAGTCGTCGAGTTCGAGAGGGACACGGGCGCTGGAACTGGCCGAGTGGGTGCGTCCCGAGGCCCGGTCGCCGGGCAGCGGGGTGGGCGTCACGCCGGTGAGTTCGGCGCGCCAGTACGTCTCGGCGAGGGTGTCGTCCTGGTCGGCCAGCCACGCCGCGTACTCGCGGAACGGCCGTCGCGGAGGCGGTTCTTCGCCGCGCAGCAGCGCGACGACGTCGTTGAGGATGCCGAAGACGCTCCAGCCGTCGAGCAGGACGTGGTGGAACGTCCAGATCACGCGCACGGTCGTGCCGGACACCTTCGCGACGGCCAGCCGGGCCAGCGGCGCCTTCGTCAGGTCCAGCCCTTCGGCCAGGTCCGCGGCGAGGTACTCGGCTTCGTCGACGTCGTAGGTGACCGGGAGTTCGGCGGTGCGCTGCACGATCTGGAGCGGCTCGGGTACACCGTCCCAGACGATCCGGCTGCGCAGCACCGGCGTCCGGTCGACGATCCGCTGGAACGCCTCCCCGAGCCGGCGCGGATCGGGGACGTCGTCGAGGGTGAACGAGATCTGTTCGAAGTAGACGCGTTCGCCGGGCTGGGCCAGGTCGTGGAAGACCATCCCCGCCTGCATCGGCGTCAGCGGGTAGACGTCTTCGACTGCGCGGCCGTCGCCGGCCAGGTCGTCCAGAGTGGACTGGTCGAGGCCCGCGAGGGGGAAGTCGGACGGCGTGCGGCCGCCCGCGGCCGGGTCCGCGCAGTGCGCGGCGATCGCCCGCAGCGCGGCCAGCATCCCTTCGGCCAGCCGCTTGACGGTGGCCTCGTCGTGGACGCCTTCGGCGTAGTGCCAGCCGAACTCAAGGGTGTCGCCGTCGACCCGGCCGACGACTTCGAGGAGGTGCGGGCGGCTGTCGCTGGGGTCAGCGTCGAGGGTCAGCTCGCGGTGCAGGCCGGTGTAGAGGTCGCCGGGCAGGTCGAACTGGCCGAGGTAGTTGAAGCTGATGGGCGGGGTGATCACCGGCGCCGTCCCGGTCAGGTACCGCAGGGCGCCGTACCCGATGCCGCGGCGCGGGACCGCCCGCAACTGCTCCTTGACCGACTTCAGGGCGGTGCCCCAGTCGTCCGGGACGTCCAGGGTCACCGGGAACATGCTGGTGAACCAGCCGACCGTCCGCGAAAGGTCGGTGTCGAACAGCTCCTCGCGGCCGTGGCCTTCGAGGTCGATCACGGGAACGTGCCCGGTCCACTCCCCCAGCACGCGGCCGAGCGCGGTCAGCAGCACGTCGTTGACCTGCGTCCGGTAGACCTCGGGCACCTGCCGCAGCAGCGCCCGCGTCTCCTCCGCGGTGAGCCGGACGGTGACCTCGCGGGCCCGGCCGACCGTGTTCGCGCCGTGGCCGTCGACCGGGATCGGGGCCGCCTCGGGCAGGCTCCGCCAGTGGTCCAGTTCGTCGTCGAAACCGCCGGCTTCCGCGTGCTCGGCGAGCTTGGCGGCCCAGTCGCGGAACGACGTCGTCCGCGGGCCGAGGTCGACCCCTTCGCCGCGGGCGACCTGGTGGTAGGCGCGGTCGAGGTCTTCGAGCAGCAGCCGCCACGAGACGCCGTCGACGACCAGGTGGTGCGCGGCCAGGTGCAGCACGCGCCGGCCGGGTTCGCCGGACAGCGCCCACCGCAGCATCGAGTGCCCCTCGCCGACGGGGGCGTTGTGCTGCCGCCAGCCGTCGCCGTCGGGCTCGAACCGCATCCGCAGGGCGTCGTGGTGCTCGGCCAGCGCGGCCAGGGCCGTGGCGAGAGCGACCTCGCCGACGTTCTCCGCGAGGTCGACCGCGATCGCCTGGTCGAACCGGTACGGCACCGCCGCGGTTTCGAAGAACCAGCGCTGGATCGGGGTGAGCGCGACCTCGCCGGTCACCGGCCCGCGGTCGAGGCTCGCCGTGGCGTCCCCGATCACCGGGGCGAGCGCCGCGATCGTCTGGTGGCGGAACAGGTCGGCCGTGGTCACGGCGAGACCCGCGCGCCGGGCCCGGGCGCTGACCTGGATGCTGAGGATCGAATCGCCGCCGAGGGCGAAGAAGTTGTCCTCGACGCCGACGCGGTCGACGCCGAGCACGTCGGCCCAGATCCCGGCGAGGACGGCTTCGCGCTCGGTGCGCGGCGTCCGGTCCCCGGTGGACTCGAAGCGCGGCTCGGGCAGGGCGTGGCGGTCGACCTTGCCGTTGGCGTTGAGCGGCAACGCGTCCAGGACGACGATCGCGGACGGCACCATGTAGTCCGGCACCGTGCGACCCACCGCGCGCCGCAGCGCTTCGATGTCCACAGTGGACCCGTCGGCCGGGACGACGTATCCGGCCAGCTGCTTGCGCGCGCCGGTGACGCGGACGGCCACGACGGCCTGCGCGACGCCCGGCTGGGCGGCCAGCACGCGTTCGACCTCGGCGGGTTCGACGCGGAAGCCGCGGATCTTGACCTGGTCGTCGGCGCGGCCGGCGAACTCGAGGGTGCCGTCGGTGCGCCAGCGGCCGCGGTCGCCGGTCCGGTACATCCGGTCGCCCGGCGCGCCGAACGGGTCGGCGACGAACCGCTCGGCGGTCGCGCCGGGCCGGGCGAAGTACCCGCGGGCGAGGCCGGCGCCGGCGATGCAGACCTCGCCGAGCGCGCCGCGCGGCACCAGTCGGAGCCGCTCGTCCAGGAGGTAGATCCGCATGCCGGCCAGGGGCGTGCCGATCGGGACGGTCTCGGGGACCGCGTCCGCCGACGGCATCGGGAACGACGAGGCGAACGTGGTGGTCTCGGTCGGGCCGTAGCCGTCGACGACCGTGAGCCCCGGGCAGCCGTCGAGGACCCGGCGGGCCGCGGCCGGCGGGACGACGTCGCCGCCGGTCCAGACTTCGCGCAGGCCTGCGAAGCACTCCGGGTCGTCCTCGGCGAAGAGCCGGAAGAGCCCGGCGGTCAGCCACAGGGCGGTGATGCCGTGTTCAGAGGTGAGGCGGCGGAGGGCGTCGGCGTCCAGGTCGCCGGGTGGCGCGACCACGACGGTGCCACCGTTCAGCAGCGGGACCCACAGCTCGTAGGTCGAGGCGTCGAAGGCGAGCGGCGAGTGCAGCAGCACCCGCTCGTGGGCGCCGCCGGCGAACCGCGGGTCGGCGGCGAGCGCGGCGACGTCGGCGTGCCGCACGGCCACGCCCTTCGGGACGCCGGTGGAGCCGGAGGTGTACTCGACGTAGGCCAGGTTGTGCGGATCCAGCGTGATGTCCGGAGTCGACGTCGGCTCGTCGACGTCCGTGACCACGAACGAGTCCGGGTGGATGTCGGTCGCAGTGTCCTGCCACCGCTCGTCGGTGAGCAGCAGCGGGGTGCCGTCGAGGACGAGCCGCATCCGGTCGGCCGGGGCGCGCAGGTCCAGAGGCAGGTAGGCGGCACCGGCCTTGAGGATCGCGAGTACCGCGACGACCTGGTCGGCCGAGCGGTCCATGAGCACGCCGACGCGGTCCTCCGGGCGGACGCCGAGCCGGATCAGCCGTCGCGCGAGCCGGTCGGCGCGGTTCTTCAGTTCGCGGTAGGTCAGCTCTTCGTCGCCGGCCACCGCCACGGTGTCGGGGTGGCGGTCGGCGCGGCGGTCAAAGAGGTCCGGGATGGTCGCGGCTGTGGTCTCCGTGCTCGCCGGGAGCAGGAAGCGGCGGTCCTCGTCGGTGAGCAGCGGGAGGTCGCCCACCGGGCGCGCCGGGTCGGCCGCGATGCCGGTCAGCAGCGTCTCCAGGCTGCGCGTGAGGCGTTCGACCGTGGCCGCGTCGAAGAGCGCGGTGGCGTACTCGACGGTGACGCGCAGGCCGTCGGCGTGCGGCCAGAACTCGACGACCAGGTCGAACCGGGCCGACGGGCGCGGCAGGTCGTACTCGGTCACCCGCAGGTCGCCGACCTCGCGAGGCTGTACGAGCGGGGTCTGCAGGACAACGACGGCCTGCACCAGCGGGGTCCTCGACGGGTCGCGGGCCGGCTGCACCTCGTCGACGACGCGGTCGAAGGGGACGTCGCCGTGGGCGAACGCCGCCAGCACCGTCTCGCGGAACTCGCCGAGGAAGTCGTCGAACGGCCGGTCACCGTCCACGGCGGACCGCAGGACGAGGGTGTTGACGAAGAACCCGGTCAGCGATTCGAGTTCGGCCCGGTCGCGGCCGGCGACGGCGGTGCCGACGGCGATGTCGCGCTGCCCGCTGTAGGCCGCCAGGAGCACCTGCACCGCGGCGGTGAGCGTCATGAAGAGCGTGGCGCCGTGGGAGCGGCCGGCGTCGGCGATCCGCCGGACGAGGTCGGCCGGGAGGTCGTGGCGGTGCACCGCGCCGTCGGTCGTGCGCTGCGGCGGGCGGGGCCGGTCCGTCGGCAGGGCGAGCGGTTCGATGCCGGCCAGGGTTTCGCGCCAGTAGCCGAGCTGGTCGTCCGAAGTGGACTGGAGCCGCCAGTGCGTGTAGTCGCGGTAGCCCAGGGTCAGCGGCGGCGGGGTCACGCCGCCGTAGAGGTCGAGGAGTTCTTTCGTGAGCACGCCGATCGAGCGGCCGTCGGTGACGATGTGGTGCTGGCACAGCAGGAGCAGGTGCTCGCCGGGGCCGAGGGGGAACAGCGTCGCGCGGGTCAGCGGGCCGGTCCGCAGGTCGAACGGCTCGCTCAGCTCGGCCTTCAGCACGCCGTCGTCCGGCCGTTCCTCGCTGATGCGTAACGGGATCTCGCCGGTGGGCGCGATCTGCTGGACGCCGTCCCCGAACGTCGTCCGCAGTGATTCGTGTCGGGCGCAGAGTGACGCCAGCGCCCCGCGCAGGATGTCGACGTCGAGCGGGCCGGACAGCCGGAGCCCGACGCCGGTGTTGTACTCGGCGCTGCCGCCGGTCAGTTCGTCGAGGAACCACAACCGTCGCTGGGCCGGGGACAGCGGGATGACGTCCGACGGCGGCGCGACCGGGATCGCGGCGTCGTCTTGCGGCGCTTTCTCGAGGACGCTCGCCAGCGCGGCCACGGTGGGCGCGTCGAACAGCGTCCGCGCCGACAGCCCGGCGCCGAACTCCCGGCGCAGGCGCGAAAGCGCTTGGACAGCGAGGATCGAGTCGCCACCGAGGGCGAAGAAGTCCTCGTCGACGCCGAGGCGCTCGACGGCCAGCACCTCCGCCAGGACCCCCGCCACGGCACGCTCGGTGTCCGTCCGCGGCTCGGCGCTTTCCACGGCCTCGGCGGGCGGTGCGGGCAGGGCCCGGCGGTCGACTTTTCCGTTGCTGCTCAACGGAAGGGCGTCGAGGACGACGAACGCCGACGGCACCATGTAGTCGGGCAGCGACGCGGCCGCGACCGTTTCGAGGTCACCCGGCTCCCCCACCAGGTAGGCCACCAGGCGCTTGACGCCGGGCCGGTCCTCGCGCGCCACCACGACGACCTCGGCGACGCCGGGGGCCGCGGCGAGCACGGTCTCGATCTCGCCCAGCTCGACCCGGAAGCCGCGGACCTTGACCTGGTCGTCGACCCGGCCGAGGAACTCCAGTTCACCGTCTCCGATGCGGCGGACCAGATCGCCGGTCCGGTACATACGATCGCCCGGCTCGCCGGCCGGGTCGGCGACGAACTTCTCCGCCGTCGCGCCGGGCCGGGCCCAGTAGCCACGGGCCAAGCCGGCGCCGGCCAGGTGGAGTTCGCCGGGTTCGCCGTCGGCGACCGGGGTGAGGTCGCCGTCCAGGACGTAGGCGCGCATGTTGTCGAGCGGACGGCCGATCGGTACCGCCGCCGGTACTCCGTCCGCCGAGGGCAGCCGGTGGGAGGTGGCGAACGTGGTCGTCTCGGTCGGGCCGTAGCCGTCGACCACGGTCAGGCCCGGGCACGCCCGCAGCACGCGCCGCACGGACTCGGCCGGGACGACGTCTCCGCCGGTCCAGACCTCGCGCACGCCGCGGAAGCAGTCCGGTGCTTCTTGGGCGACGACGCGGAACAGGCCGGCCGTCAGCCACAGCGCTGTCACGCCGAGTCGCGTGAGGACGGTTCGCAGCGTCTCGACGTCGAGGTCGCCCGGCGGGGCGACCACCACGGTGCCACCGTTCAGCAGCGGCACCCACAGTTCGTAGGTCGACGCGTCGAACGCGACCGGCGAGTGCAGCAGCACCCGCTCGTGCGCACCTCCGGCGAAGCGGCGGTCCGCGGCGAGCGCCACGACGTCCCGGTGCCGGACGGCGACTCCCTTGGGTTTCCCGGTCGAGCCCGAGGTGTGCATCAGGTAAGCCAGCCGGTCCGGGTCGGCCTGCGGCCGCACGAACTCCGCGTCCGGCAACGGTTCCACCGCGTGCACCGTGAGTCCACTGTGGATGGCCGCGGCCCGGTCCGCGTCGTCGGTGATCAGGATCGACACCCCGGCGTCGGCGAGGAGGGTGCGCAGCCGGGTGTCCGGCGCGCGGCCGTCGAGGGGAACGTACGCGCCCCCGGCCGTCACGACGGCCAGCTCGGCGACGACCAGCTCCACCGACCGGCCGAGCAGGAGCCCGACCCGGTCCTCCGGCCGCAGCCCGAGCCGCACGAGGTGCGCGGCGAGCCGGTCGGCCCGTTCGTGCAGTTCGCCGTAGGTCAACCGGATGTTTTCGCCTGCCACGGCGACGGCGTCCGGCGCCGCAAACGCCCGTGCGGCGAACAGTTCCGCGAGGCCGACGGTTCTCGGCGCGGTGTCGTCCGTTTCGGCCGGCGTGTCTTGCACGGTCATCGTCTTCGCTACCTTCCGGGCACGACTGGGGAACCCGCCGCTACCGGCGGGGAGGGAGAGGGGCTTGCGTCAGCGGCGTCCGGCGAGGCGGCCGCCGATTTCGACCGCGGCCGAGGCGCCGGGCTCGCCGCGGAACCGGCCGCAGGGGGTGACCCGGCCGGTCGCCGGATCGCGGACGGTGAACGTCCGGTCGTCGTGGAGCACCAGCTCGGGGAACACTTCGCCGTCGACGACGAGGCGGTCGGCCGTGATCACGTACTCGATGGATCCGTTGCGGTAGGCGCCGAAGTCGCCGGGTGGCACGGGAACCTCGCGCGTCGCTTCCGGTGCCTGGGCCGCGCGGGACGGGACGTCGATGCCGAGGTCGGCGAGCTCGGCGGCCAGCGCGTGCCACAGGTCCGCGCCGGTGGTGCCGTTGGTGGTCAGGGCGACCACGCAGGCGCCGGCCTGGTCGATCCGCAGGTGGCAGGAGGTGCCGTCGGCGGTGCCGTCGTGCCCGAGCCAGCCGTTGTCCGGGTCGCCGAAGTGGGCGATGCCGAGGCCCCACCCGTCGGCCAGGCCGAACGGCTCGGCGGCCGGGACGCGCCGGTGCATGTCGGCCGCGGTGACGACGTCGAGCAGGCCCGGCTTCCCGAGGTGGACCCGGCCGAGCGAGACGAGGTCGGCGGCGCTCATCGCGAGCGCGCCCGCGGGGTCGAGCATCGGTGGCAGGATCTGCTCGACCGGACGGTCGCCGGCGTGCCCGGACACGACACCCGGGTCGTCGACGAAGACAGGCTCGATGTTCAGCGGGCGCAGGACGATCGCGTCGGCCGCCTCGCGCCAGCTCATCCCGGTGACCTCTTCGATCACCGCACCGACCAGCGCGTAGCCGAGGTTGGAGTACGAGAAGGCCGTCCCGGGGGGACAGACGGGCGCGGCGCCACGCACTTCTCTCAGCACCGAGCCGGCGAGGTCGGCCGGGTCGGACGGCAGCCCGCCGGTGTGGCTCAGCAGCCGCCGGGTGGTCAGCTCGGCGGGCAGTCCGGAGACGCCCAGGACGTCGCCGACGGGTTCGTCCAGGTCGAGGTCGTCGTCGGCGACGAGCACCATCGCGAGGGTCGCGGTGACCAGCTTGGTGATCGAGCCGACCGGGACCGCGGAGGTGGGGAGCATCGCCCCGGGCCGGTCGTGGTGCCGGACCCCGGCCTGCACCACGGTGGCTTCGTCACCCTGCCACACCGCGAGCTGCGCCCCCGGCACCCGGTACTGGCGGGCGAGCCCCGCGAGGAGCGCGTCCAGCCGGGCCGCGGGCACCGGGCGGGTGCCCGCCCGCCGGTCGAGGACATCGTTTTCGGACCGCATGTGAACAAACCTTTCGAGCTTCGTGTGGACGGCGCCGGGAATTGCGCGAACCCCGCACCGAACCGTTCCATCCCCCGTCAGCCGGCTGACTGCCCCACAACTTCGCACCGACTGGAGCACTTACGCTGCCGGGCGCACCGTGATCGTCAGTACCGCCAATAGTGGGATTCGATCGATCGCCGATCCGCATTCACGAGCACTCCCCGTCGCGACATTACCGGCGCCATTCCTGAACATGAACGGCCGGCTACGGGGCCGGATATTGTAATCGAGCAGCACAAACCCGCGCCGCGACATCCGACGCATCGACCAGCCGGTCCACCCTCTCGCCCCGTCTCCCTCCACCTGGTCCGGCCGCCGCGCCCGGCGCTGCGGATTCGTTCTCGCCGATGCAGTCTTCCCGGGGCCAGCCACTCTCAAACGCCCGAATCGGAGCCAGGATCGGCCAACCGGAGCCCGGTTCGAAAAGGATCATCACCACATTCTCAAATAGCGTCCTCAACTGCGAAAATGGCGCAGTGATCAACTCCGGAACCGGACCGGGAGAGAGATCGCACGTGCATTCTCGTGTGCACCGAACAACTGACGTCATATGTGTCACAGGTTCCAGAATGCGGGAAACGGCATTTTCACGATCACACGATTGGCGTGTAACGAAACGCGAAGCCGCTTTTTCCCGACTTTCGGCTCTTACGGCACCACCCGGGCGGGCCCGGTCAAGTCGTTTCACCTGCCGGACGGAGAACCCCGCACGCCGAATACGGCGGCGCTATTCCGCCCGATGCACAGCACACACGCGGCGACGCATCATGACGCGGCGAACTGCGACTCACGATGGTGGTCAGGGCATTCCTGGTCGGCTCAAGGGGCCGCGGTGTAGAGCGTCGTGCGGATGATGTCCGTCAGGACCTGGATCACGTTCTCGTCGTTCGCCGGTTCGCTTCCGCGGATCAGCTGGTAACCCGCGCGCTCGACCATCCACGTCAGGACGGCGGCCGTCTCCGCCGGGAGGACCGGGCGCATCACGCCCGCCGCCTGGCCGCGGTCGATCGCGTCGCGGGTCGCGGTGATGATCGACCCCATCAGGGTGCGCACCTCGTCGGCCACGGTGGGGTCGTAGGCCGCCGTCTCGGTGATGATCGTGAAGGCCGCCGCGCGACGGCGGTAGACCGCCACGATCGCCGTGACCGCCTCGGTGAGGCCGGCCGGGTCGGCGTGCTCGGCCGTCTCCCACCAGGTGCTCGACACATCGCGGAGCTCGGCCAGCACCGTGGTGGCGAGCCGCCGGACGAGGTCGCCCTTGTCCTCGAAGTGGACGTAGAACGTCGAGCGGGAGATGCCGGCCGCCGCGGCCAGCCGTTCGACGCTCAGCTCGGTGAAACCGGCGCCCTCCGCGACCAGCTCCTCGGTGGCCGCGAACAGGCGCCTTTCCAGCTCTGCTCGGCGGTCCTGGCGCTTGCCGGCGGCGGGCCGGGTGACTGAAGGCATCGGCGTCTCCACGTACGGGAAGTGATCACCGGCATCTTAGCCGGACGAGAAGTCCGGACACTGTGTCCGGACATTGCGTCTTGACGACGTGTCCGAGCGGGCGCATCCTGGTCCGACCGAACCTGGGAGGCGCTGTGGCGGTGTTGTGGGCTCTGTGGGGAATCGGCGTTCTGAACGTCGCGGCGGCGGTCGTGAGCTCGTCGGTGCATCTGCTGCGGAGCCGGTTCACGACCTTCGCCGCGCCGGCTTTCCTGTCGATCGTGTTGATCATGGCGGCCATCGTGACCACGTTCGCGGGCGGCTTCGCCGGCCTCCTGCTGGTCCTGCTGACCGACGCGGGCCCCGTCCTCATCGTGAGCACGGGCGTCCTGCTCGCCGGCGCCGCTTTCGTCACGGCCTTCGCGCTCAACCAGGTCCGGCTGTCCCGCCGGGATTCCCGCATCGGCAAGCGGCTCCTGTCCCGGGACGAGGTGCTCGACCTGATCAAGGCCGGCCTCGTGCACTCCTTCTCGCGGCGGAACGGCGTCCTGGAGATCCAGCTCAAGCTCCGCGCGGCCGAGGAGCCGGCGCTACGGCACCGTCGCGCCCACCCCCGCGACTACCTCGCCTTCGTGGCCGCCGCGACCGAAGGCGGTGCCGGGCGCCGCAAGATCCGCTACGAGGACGACACCGGCGAAGGCCCGTCGTCGACCGAGCGCCGGTGGATCACCGTCGCGGAGGCGGTCGCGCTCCTGGGCGCCGACCAGGTCAAGACCTTCGGCTGGGGCGGGCACGAGAGTCCCGACAATGCCCGCGCCACGTTCCGGGGGACCCCCACGGGGATCAAGCTGATCGACCACGGCTGGGCCCGCCACATCGTGGCCGCCCCGGAATCGGGAGCGGCGTTGCTCCCGCTCGCCCGCGTCGCCCGGTCGGCGCACGGAAGACCGCACATCATCGTCGACGGCCATTGGGAACAGCGGGCCTGACGGTCACTTGACCGGCAGGTAAGCGGCGACGTCGGCCAGGGCGTTCAGCGTCGGGCCGTCCACGCGACCGGCAGCGGTGTCCGCTTCGGCGACGACCATGCCGTAGCCCTGCGGCCGGGACCGGTGGTGCAGGCCGGTCATCCGCACGCCGGCGATGCCGAGCACGGCCTCGATCTCCAGCGGCCGCACGTCTCCGCTGCCTTGCACCGCCTCGACCTTCTCGAACGCCTCGGCTTGCTTCTTCGACCGGAACCCGACCCGCACCACCGAGACGACCGCGGCGTTGCCGTGGCCGTCGCCGACCGCCAGCAGCACGCGGTCCAGCGACGTGCACGGCGTCCTGATCAGGAAGTCCCGTACCTTGCCCGAAGCGGCCGCGACGCACTCCCCTTCGCGCTCGAGCCGCCGGACCTCCCGCTTGAGTTCCTTGAACTTCAGCCGGCTCCACGCCTCTTTCGACTTGCCGCGCTTGGCCGACTCCCGCGCCTCGCCCCGGCGGACGTCCAGGGAACGGCCCGGCAACGAGTCGACGACGTCACCGGCCGCGTTCCCGGCGAGCGCCTCGGACGCGGCCCCGTCGCCGCTCGCCGCGCCACCCACCACGCCGCCGGCCCCTCCGGCGACCGCCAGCCCGACCGCCGCCGCGACGGCGACGCCCGTCCCCTTGCCGCCGATGTAGATCTTCTTGCCGTCCTTCGTGATCCAGCGCCCCATGCGATCCCCCTCCGGATCATCATCGGGGCGATCACGGCGACCCGGGGCAGCTGGCCGGGAACTGACCGGAAACTGTCAGGAAAGGCGTTCGCGGAAAGGACGGAAGAAGTCCCGCAGCTCACGCGCGTAGATCTCCGGTTCCTCGAACGCCGCGAAGTGTCCGCCCCGCTCGGGTTCGGTGACGCGGACCGTGTTCGCCGTGCGGTCGAGCCACGCCCTCGGCGGGCGGACGATGTCGCCCGGGAACAGCGTGAACCCCGAGGGCACCTCCACCCGGCGGGCCAGCTGGGCGGGCGGGATCGCGCCGTTCGCGCGGTACATGCGCATCGACGAGCCGATCGTCTCGGTCAGCCAGTAGATCGTGATGTTCGTGAGGATCTCGTCGTCGGTGAAGCGGAAGCCGTCGCTCCACGCCCGCAGCTTCTCCACGATCCACGCCGCCAGCCCGGCCGGGGAGTCGTTCAGCGCGGCCGCCGCCGTCTGGGGTTTCGTGCGGTGCATCGCCGCGTACGCGCCTTCGGACGCGCCCCAGGCCGTCACGCTCGCCATCCAGTCGCGCTCCTCCGGGGTCAGGTCCGCCGGGTCGCCGGTGAAGATCGGCACGCCGGCGTCCGTGCGGTGGACCGCCACCACCCGCTCGGGGTGATCGAGGGCCAGGTAGCGGCTCACGTGGCTGCCGATGTCGCCGCCCGCCGCGCCGAACCTCGGGTAGCCGAGCTCCGTCATCAGCTCGGCCCACAGACCGGCGACGGCGATGGAGTTCAGCGGCGTCGCCGGGCGCGAGGAATAGCCGTAGCCGGGCATGTCGGGGACGATCACGTCGAAGGCGTCGGCCGGGTCGGCGCCGTGCGCGCCGGGGTCGGTCAGCAGCGGGATCACCTTGGTATAGCGCCAGAACGAGTCCGGCCAGCCGTGCCCGAGCACCAGCGGGAGCGCCGGGCCGGTCGCGCGGACGTGCGCGTAGTGGATGTCGTGGCCGCTCAGCGGGATCGTGAACCGCGGGATCGCGTTCAGCTCGGCCTCGCGAGCGGGCCAGTCGAACCCGTCGGCCCAGTACGTCACGAGCTTTCGCAGGTAGGCGATGTCGGTGCCGGCCGACCACCCGGCGTCCTCGGGAACGTCCGGCCAGCGCGTCGCGCGCAGCCGGGTGCGGAGGTCTTCCAGGACTGAGGGGCCGGTCCGCGAGGTGAAGGGCTCAGGCATGCTCCCGAGCCTACGAGCGGAGCAACCCGATCACCGCGGCCGACTTCGGCTCGTCGAGGAACCGCAGGCCCATGAAGTTGTCGCCGGCGGTGAAGCCGGGCAACGCCCAGATCTCCTCGTACGGCATCCCGAGACGCCGGTAGTGGCGCAGGCTGTAGATGTTGCTGAACAGGCACTTCCCCGGATCCGGGTTCCACAGGCGCCGCCCGAACGCGGGGTTGCGGAAGCTGTAACCGACCTCGGCGGTGGCCTGGACGTGCTTGCGGCCGGTGAACAGGACGACGTCGCCGGTCGTGACGGTGTCCATCCGGCGGTCGTACTTGTCCTTGGCGCCCCAGAACCGCGCCCGGCCGCTGGTGTGCAGCGCGTTCAGGCGCGCGAGGTCGGCCGGGTCGAGCAGGTCGGCGAACTCGCGGAAGTCCACGGTCTTCTCGAGCGACTCGGCCCCGTACCGGCGCGCGTCCGCGGTGCCGTACGAGGGCTGGATGAAGACCTGGGCCACGACCGCACGCTACCGGCTCGGCGCGCGGGCCGGCGCCGTCACCCTGGGCTCCTGGACGGGAATGCCGGCGCGCACGGGCACGGGATCGTCGATGACCTTGACCCAGCCGCGCACCCCGGACGGCGCCCGCCAGCCCCGCACTTCCTCCGCCACCTGCTCGTGCACGCCGAGCGCGTGGCTGCAGTGCTCGTGCCACGAGCTGATCATCGCCGCCCGGGTGCGGGCGCGGCGCAGGTCGGCGTGCAGCGCGAGCAGGGCGTGCACCGAGTGCCGGGCCGCTTCACCGGCCGAGCCGAGGCGGGCCGGGGTCCGCGTGTCGCACACCGGGCACTCGCACGGCCACAGCTGGGCCAGGTCGGGAGTGCCGTCGAAGACCCGCTCGAGGGTTTCGAGCCGGTGGTAGGCCAGCAGCGGGGTGACGAACGCCGAAACTCCGGGTCGAGGCGCGCCCCCGCGCCGTACCTGGGGATAGGTGTGCCGCAACGCGCTGATCGTGCCGGCCGCGGCCGCGTGCGCGCCGTGACAGAGGACGCCGATCGCGGCGATGTCCGAACGCAGCAGGAGCACCGGCACCTCGGCGGCCGCCAGCAGCCGCAGGAACCGGCGGATCAGGTACTGGACGCCGAAGGGGTCGTCGCGGTGCTCGACGGCGATCGCGACCGGCACGCCGTGGGCGTTGATCTCGCGGACCAGGGCCTCGCACGCGGGGGTGGTGGCGAACCAGCGCGCGGCCAGCGGCAGCACCGCCACCACCGGGGAGCGGCGGCGCGCGGCGGTTCGGAGGATCGTGCGGAGCCCGCGGATGTCGTAGAGGGCGACGTACCCGGAGTCGGTGAGGGGAAGCAGGCCGAGGTCGGCCTGCCGGACGAGCCACGCCGGGTGCGTTCCCCGGGCGGCGGCGACGCGCTTGCTGCCCGAGTACCGGTCGGCGTCGCAGAGCAGCGGGCCGGTGAACCCGCTCTCGCGGAGGGTGCGCACGGTGGCTTCGAGCCCGCCGCCGGTCAGGACCAGGCCCGCGTCCCGGGTCCGGGCGATCTCCGCCGCCAGGAGCGCCTGGCGCGGCCGGCACTGGATCAGCAACCGGCCGGCGATCTCGTCAAGCCCCGCATTCCCCACGGTTCCACGGTGAGCCGCCGGTGCCGGTCGTGTCACCGGTGGTCACACGGGTGCGCCCGGCAATCCGTGGAACGGCCCAGCGGTCCGGGTGCGGAGCGTGCCGCGCGGGACGCCTGTGGGTGAGCTCAGCCGCCGTGGGTGGTGTCGCTCTGGTAACTCGTGTACGTGTACGGGTTGTCGAGGATCTTCGTCTCCGGGACGTCCGGGTTCATCCCCTTCGCCCACGCCTCCTCCCCCAGCTGCCCGCGCAGGTGCTCCACCGTCGACTCCACCTGGCGCCGGACGGCCGGGAGGTCCACGCCGACCAGGCGGCCGTCGCGCTTGACGATGCGGCCGTCGACCAGCACGGTGTGGACGTCGCCGCGCTGGGCCTGGAACGCCACGTGGCCGTACGGGTTCAGCAGCGGGAACGACACCGGCGAGTGCTCGTTCTTCAGCAGCACCACGTCCGCCTTCTTGCCGACCTCGAGGCGGCCGAGGTCCGGCCGTCCCAGCGCGGCCGCGCCGCCGCGGGTGGCCCACTCCACGACCTGTTCCGCGCGCAGCGCCGCGTGCGTCACCGTGTCGCCCTTCGCGTGCGCCTCCAGGTGCTCACGGGAGCGGTCCGCGCCCAGCGTCGTGCGCATCGCCGAGAACAGGTCGCCGCTCCACCAGACCGACGTGTCCATCGACAGCGACACCGGGATCCCGTACTGCCGCAGCGCCCAGGTGGACGGGTAGCCCTGGCCCGCGCTCTGCTCGCTCTCCGTCGAGACGGACGCGGACCCGCCGGTCGCCGCGATCCGGTGGTAGGAGTCCGCCGACAGCGACGTGCTGTGGACGTAGATCGTCTCGGGGGTCATGAAGCCGTGGTCGTGCATCAGCCGGATGCCGTCGTCGCCGGTGGCGCCCCAGACACCCGCGTGCGTCGTCACCGGCACGCCGAGCTCGCGCGCCACCTCGAAGGCAGGCTTCTCCGGGAACTCCGGGTCGCCCGTGACGTCGAACGCCAGCTGGAAGCCCAGGTCGCCGCCCGTGCGCCGCGAGACGAAGTCGCGGAACTCGGGCGTGCCGGTCCAGTTCGCCGGGGCGTCCTGGATGTTGCCGTAGGCCAGGACGAACCGGCCGGGCACGGCTTCGAGCGCGTCGGCCGCCGCGTCCGCGTGCTGGGTGGTCTGCAGGCCGTGGGACCAGTCCACTGTGGTCGTGACGCCCGCTTCGAGCGCTTCCCACGCGCCGAGCAGGTTGCCCGCGTGGATGTCCTCGGGGCGGAACACCTTGCCCCATTCGAGGTAGTACCAGACGAAGTACTGCGTGAGGGTCCAGTCGGCGCCGTAGCCGCGCATGGCCGTCTGCCACAGGTGCCGGTGGGTGTCGATCATGCCCGGCATGACGATGCCGCCGGTGGCGTCGATCTCGGTCGTGCCCGCCGGGACCTCGAGGCCGGGTCCGATCGCGGCGATCTCGCCGCCGGTGACCAGGACGTCTTCGCCGGGCAGCACCCGGTGGGTGTCGTCGAGGGTCAGCACCGTGCCGCCTCGCAGGACGATCGGTCCGGTCATCGCTGCCTCCTATTGCGTACACTCGTCCGCTCTACGGACACTCGTCGAGTGAAGTCACCTTTGCCCAGCGCCGCGCCGGTGTCAATGCCTGTCGCTGCCCGCCGCTACGCTGCGGGCAGCACTGCAGAGGGAGGTCGCGCATGCCACGCGAGGGAACAGGTCCCGACTTCATCGAAGCGCTGGCGCGCGGGCTCGAGGTGATCACGGCGTTCGGGCCGCACCAGCCGGAGATGACGCTGGCCGAGGTGGCGACCGCCGCCGGGCTGGCCCGCCCGACCGCGCGCCGGATCCTGCTCACCCTGGAGGAGCTCGGCTACGTCCGCGCCGGCGGGCGGGGTTACGCCCTGACCCCCCGCGTGCTCGACCTGGGCGTCGCCTACGTCCGCTCGATGGGCCTGTGGGACGTCGCCCGGCCACACCTGGAGCGGCTCGTCGCGCGCACCGGCGAGTCGTGCTCGATCGCCCAGCTCGACGGCTCCGACATCGTCTACGTCGCCCGGGTCGCGGTGCCGAAGATCGTCGGGCTGAGCGTGCAGATCGGCACCCGGTTCCCGGCTTTGCCGACGTCGCTGGGCAAGGTCCAGCTCGCCGCGCTGCCGCCGGCCGAGCTGGAGGCGGTGCTGGCCCAGCCGACCCGCTCCGGGCTCGTCCCGCGCTGGCGGCCGGAGCGGGCCGAGCGCGACGCCGAGCTGCGCGAGGTCCGCGCCCGCGGCTGGGCGCTCACCGACGAGCAGCTCGCGCTGGGCATCCGGTCGGTGGCCGCGCCGCTGCGTGACGGGTCCGGCCGGGTCGTCGCCGGGGTCAACGTCAACTGCCACGCCGCCGAGACGCCGGTGGAGCGGCTCCTGGACCACCACCTGCCGCTGCTGCTGCAGACCGCCGGGGAGATCAGCGCCGACTTCGCCCGGCTCGACGACGTCCCGCACGTGACGGTGCCCGCGGTGTCTTGACCACCACGGCGCTCGGGTGGAGACTGCGGACAAGAGTCCGTCAGACGGACAGGAAGTGAGGATCCGGGTGGACGACAGCGCAGCCGGCCCGTTGTCCGGGCTGCTGGTCGCGGACTTCTCCCGGGTGCTCGCCGGGCCTTACGCCACGATGCTGCTCGCCGACATGGGTGCCGAGGTCGTCAAGGTCGAAGGGCCCCAGGGCGACGAGACGCGCACCTGGATGCCACCGGTGCGCGGCGACGTCTCGACCTACTACCTCGGGGTGAACCGCGGGAAGCGCTCCATCGCGCTCGACCTGCGCGACGAGGCCGACGCCGCGGTCGCCCGCGAGCTGGCGGCGCGCGCGGACGTGGTGATCGAGAACTTCAAGCCCGGCGGCCTGGCCAAGTACGGCCTCGACTACGACTCCGTCCGAGGAGCCAACCCCGGCAGCGTCTACGCCTCGATCAGCGGCTTCGGCTCGGGTGAGGGCGCGCACGTGCCCGGCTACGACCTGATGGTGCAGGCGATCTCGGGGCTGATGAGCCTGACCGGTGACCCGGACGGCCCGCCGTACCGGGCCGGGATCTCGGTGTTCGACGTGATGGCCGGCAACCACGCGGTGATCGGCATCCTCGCCGCCCTGCGCCACCGCGACGCGACCGGCGAGGGCCAGCACGTCGAGGTCAACCTGCTGTCCTCGGCGCTGACCGGGCTGGTCAACCACAGCTCGGCCTACGCCGCGGGCGGGGTGGTCCCCTACCGGATGGGCAACGCGCACCCCAGCGTCTTCCCCTACGAGCCGCTGCCCACCGCCGACCACGACCTGATCGTCGCCGCGGCCAACGACGGGCAGTTCCGCCGGCTGTGCGAGGTTCTCGGCCTGCCCGAGGTCCCCGACGACCCGCGGTTCTCCCGCAACGCCGACCGCACCAAGAACCGCGAAGAACTCCGGCCGATCCTCGTCGAGCGGCTGGCGAAGAAGAGCGCGGTGGAGTGGTTCGACGCGCTGACCGACGTCGGTGTCCCGTGTGGACCGATCAACACCATCGACGGCGGTTTCGCGATGGCCGAGCGCTTCGGCCTCGACCCGATCGTCGAAGTCGGTGACGGCGACCGCGCGGTCCCCACGACCCGTCATCCCATCCGGTTCTCCGCGACCCCGGCCGCCTACCGGCTGCCGCCGCCGGAGCTCGACGAACACGGCGCCGAGCTGCGCGCGTGGCTCACGGAGACCCCGCATGACTGACCCCGCCTACACTGAGCCTGTTTACAGAACGGCGCTCGGATCGTCCACGAAGGACAAGATCACCCTGCTCGGTCAGGACCTCGCCGAGGACGTCATGGGCAATGTCGGCTTCGGCGAGCTGGCGTTCTGGCTGGCGACGCAACGACGTCCGTCCAAAGGGGAGACGAGGGTCTTCGAAGCGGTGCTGGCGGCGCTGGCCGATCACGGCTTCACCCCGACGGCGATCGTGACCCGGCTGACGTACCTGTCCGCGCCCGACTCCGTCCAGGGCGCGCTCGCCGCCGGCCTGCTCGGCGGCGGGTCGCGCTTCCTCGGCGTCACCGAAGACTGCGGCCGGTTCCTGCACGACGTCCTCGCGAACGCCGAGACACCGGCGGACGAGGCCGGCTGGGACGCGCTCGCGCTCGAGACCGTCGAAAACCGCCGCGCCGAGAAGAAGTTCATCCCGGGTCTCGGGCACCACGTCCACAAGGACGGCGACCCGCGCACCCGGCGGCTGTTCGAGATCGCCGCCGAAGAAGGCCTGCGCGGACCGCACCTGGAGCTGTTCGCCGCCATCGGCCGCGTGCACCCCCAGGTGCTCGGCAAGACGCTGCCGCTCAACGGCGCCGGCGTCTGCGGCGCCGCGCTCGCCGACCTCGGGCTGCCGCTGGAACTGCTGCGCGGGTTCGCGCTGCTGGCCCGGACCGCCGGGCTCATCGGCCAGCTCGCCGAAGAGCTGCGCCACCCGGTCGCGAACGACATCTTCCTGTCGGTCGACCTGAACAACCGGCCGGTCCCCCCGGACCCGCAACGCTGAGAGGAACGCCGATGCAGCTCGTCACCGAGGACAACATCACCGAGCTGGCCGCGCAGCGCTGGTCGGGCGCGCACGACCAGCGGACAGCGCAGGTCATGGCCGCCCTCGTCCGGCACCTGCACGCCTTCGCCCGCGAGGTGCGCCTCAGCGAGACCGAGTGGATGGCCGCCATGCGGTGGCTCACCGAAACCGGGCAGATCAGCGACGAGAAGCGCGAGGAGTTCATCCTCGCCTCCGACGTGCTCGGCCTGAGCATGCTGGTGGTGCAGATGAACCACGCCTTCGACGCCAAGGCGACCCCGGCCACCGTGCTCGGCCCGTTCCACATCGACGGCTCGCCGGAGAAGGACTTCGGCGGCGACATGTCCGACGGCCTGCCCGGCACCCCGCTCTACGTCACCGGCACCGTCACCGGGCTCGACGGCTCGCCCGTGGGCGGGGCGGTCCTCGACGTCTGGCAGGCCGACGAAAAAGGCGCGTACGAGTCACAGATCGCGGACGTCGACGAAGCCCGGCTGCGCGCGAAGTACGCCACGCGCGCCGACGGGACCTACTGCCTGCGCACCATCGCGCCGAAGGGCTACTCGATCCCGATGGACGGCCCGGTCGGCGAGCTCATCCGCGGCACCGACATCAGCCACTACCGCCCGGCCCACGTGCACTTCCTGATCAACGCGGCCGGCTACGAGCCGCTGATCACGCACCTGTTCCAGGAGGGCGCCGAGTACCTCGACAGCGACGTCGTGTTCGGCACCAAGCAGGAACTCGTCGTCACCTTCGAGCACCGCGACCCCGGGCCGACACCCGATGGTGGCGAGTCGGCCGAGCCGTGGCTGGAAGCGCGCTACGACTTCGTCCTCCAGCCCGTCTGACCTCCCGTGCGCGCGGCGGAGATCCGGACGGCGGGCGGTGCCCCGGTGGTGGCCGACCGGCCGGTGCCCGAACCGGGGGCGGGCGAGGTCGCGGTGAGCGTCACGGCCGCGCCGATCACGCCGCTCGACCTGCTGTGCGCGTCCGGCACGTCCTACTTCGGCCTGCCGGAGCTGCCGTACGTGCCGGGCGTGCAGGGGGTCGGGGTGCTGACACGCCCGACGCCGACCGAGCCGGCCGGGACGGCGGTGTGGTTCGCCACGACCGCGGGCATGCGGCCCGGGGACGGCAGCATGGCCGAGCACGCCGTCGTCGCGCCCGCGGACCTGGTGGTACTGCCGTCCGGGGCGGACCACGCCCTGGTCGCGGCGCTCGGGCTGTCGGCGGTGGCCGCGTGGATGTGCTTGACGTGGAAGGGAAATCTCGTCGCGGGCGAAACGGTGCTGGTGCTCGGGGCCGGCGGGGTGGTCGGCCAGTCGGCGGTGCAGCTGGCCCGCGTGGCCGGAGCCGGGCACGTCATCGCCTGCGCGCGGTCGGAGGCCGCGCTGGAGCGGGCCCGGCGGCTCGGCGCGGACAGCGTCGTGCGGTTCGCGCCCGGCGACGACGTCGAGCGGCTGACGCGGCGGCTCGGCGACACGCCGGTCGACCTGGTGATCGACCCGGTGTCGGGGATCCCGGCCGCGGCGGCGCTGCGCACCCTGCGCCCGGGCGGGCGGCTGGTGAACCTCGGCAGCGCGGCCGGCGACGAGGTCCCGGTGTCCTCGGCCGTGCTGCGCAGCAGGTCCCTGCACATCCACGGCTACACGAACAACGAACTCGACACCGGCCGCCGCCGCGAAGCCCTCCTCACGGTGGTCGGGCACGCGATCACCGGGGCGCTCACGGTCGACTACGAGCGCGTCCCGCTGCTCGACGCGGGTGCCGCCTGGACCCGCCCGGGGCGGATCGTGCTGGTCCCCTAGCGGCCGTAGCCTTCGGCGGCCAGGACCTTCCCCATCATCTCGTAGGCCGCCGGGTCCTCCGGCGCGATCGTGGCCAGGCCGTCGACGTAGCGGTTGTACATGCAGAACGCCGCCGCGATCAGCACCGTGTCGTGCAGCTCGACGTCGGTCGCCCCTTCGGCGCGGGCCGCGGCGACGAGCTCGCCGGTGACGGCGCGGCCGGTTTCCCGGGTCGCCAGTGCGATCCGCAGCAGCGCCTTGAGCTTGTCCGACACGGGTGCGTCGTCGATCCCCGCGCACGTCGCGTCGACCACGGCCCGGCCGCCGTCGAGGGTTTCGGCCGCCGCGGCGGCGTGGCTGCCGTGGCAGAAGCGGCACTCGTTGCCGTTCGAGACCACCGCCGCGATCAGTTCGCGCTCGCCCACTCCCAGGGGGCTCTCTCCGCGCAGGAGGGTTTGCGCCAGGTGGTTCAGCGGTACCGCGGTCTCCGGCCGGTAGGCCATCAGCGACCGGATCCCCGGCAGCTGCGGGTCGAGCGGGATGTGCGGCATCAGGTCCTCCTCGCGAGGGCGAAAGATCTCCCCGCGAGTCTTTCGGGTGACGGCGGCCCGGCCAACCTCCGCGTTGCCCAACCGGGCCGCCGCCGAAAGGATCAGCCGGAAGTTCAGCCGACGGTGAAGTCGTCGGCGTAGAGGGCACTTTGGCCGTACCAGCCGTGGACGTAGACCGTCACCGCACCCGACGCGCCGGTCGTGAACGGCACCGACAGCTGGGTCCAGCCGCTGCTCGAGGTCCACGTGCTGGCGGTCGCGCCGCCCCGGACCCCGACGTAGGCGTAGTTGCCCTGCACCCAGGCCTTGAGCGTGTAGGCGTGGTTCGGGGCGAGGGTGACGTTCTGCGCCGCTTCCCCGGTGGCCGAGGAGGTGGGCACCACCTGCAGCGCGTGGGTCCCGGAGTGGGCCGGGGTGGCGACGATCGCGTCACCCGCGGCGCTCCACGGGCTCAGCGCGCCGGTCTCGAACCCGCCGTTGACGACCCCGCCCGCGGGCGGAGTGCCCTTCACCGTGAGGGTGAACGTCGCACTGTGGCTCGCCGATGCCGCCGTGCCGGTGACGGTCAGCGGGTAGACCCCGGGGACCGCGGCCGAAGTGGTGCTCACCGACAGCGTCGCGCTGCCGCCGGCGGTCACCGAGCCGGGACTGACCGACGCCGTGACGCCGGCGGGGGCGCCGGTGACCGAGAGCGTCACCTGCTGAGCCGATCCGGATGTCACCGCGGTGCTGACGGTCGCACCGGCCGAGCCACCCGGGTCGACGGCGGCCGAGGACGGGTTCGCGGCGAGGGAGAAGTCGTTGACGGGCACGGTCGTGCCGCCGGTGAAGGGCGCGAAGGCGTGGCTGAAGAACCACGTGTCCTGGGCGATGCCGGAGCAGTTGTCCGCGGCGGCACCGCCGGGGCAGCCGCCGTTGTCGCGCTGCAGGGCCCAGAACGACAGCTCGTTGATGCCCTTCGAGACCGCCCAGTTGTAGACGGTGGCCGCGTCGGCGGTCGTGAACGTCTCGGCCGGGCCGAAGTCGTCGACGCCGATCATCTCGGTGATCCCGACCATCGCCCACAGCTGCGCCTGCGTCTTGCCCGGGTACAGCGCGCCGAGCTGGGAGACGAGCCCGGTGGCCGAGGTCTGGGTGTCGGTGGCCATCTGGTGGGCGGCGTTGTCGTAGTAGTCGAAGGTCATCATGTTGACCACGTCGACGCGGGTGCCGTTGGAGACGGCGTTGCGCAGCACGGCCAGGCCGCTGTCGGCGAGGCCGCGGGTGGTCGTGGGCAGGGTGTAGGAGATCTGCAGCGGCCGCCCGGACGCCGCGGCCCAGTCCTGGACCTTCTTGATGGCCTTGTTGCGGCGGTCGATCCCGGCCGAGTTGGTGAGCGAGTTGTCCTCGATGTCCATGTCGAGGCGCGGGACGTCGTAGGTGGTGATCACCGACTCGTAGGCGGCGGCGATCGAGTCGACGTTGGTGCAGCTGTCGCCGATCTCGGTGCCGGTGTTGTCGGCGGTGTAGCCGCCGAAGGACGGGATGACGTCGCCGCCGCGCGAACGGATCGTGGCGATGTCCGAGCCGAACGTGGAGTTCGCGATCGGCATCCCGGTGTCACCGTTCCAGTAGACGGTGCAGGAACCCTTGGTGGCGGCCTGGATGAACGCCATCGTGAGGTGCTTGGCGCCCGACTGCTGGGCCAGCGCGGCGGGGCTCTCGCCGGTCCAGGCTTCGAAGTACGGCGCGAAGACGTGCGCGGGCAGCGGCGTCGCGGCTTGGGCGGTCCCCGCGCCGGCGACCAGCGAGCCGGCCGAAACCCCCATCAGGGCAAGTAAAACGGACATTCGGGAGAAAGGTCTGCGACGACGCATCTGCGCTCCAGTGCCGGCGGGAAGCCGTGCCGCGGCGTAACACGGCGAGAACGTCCCCAGGATTGGATCAGACCAATCCACGCGTCAAGGTCTAGACCACTAAACCGGCCGGATGGCCGCACCGGTTGCTCATTCCCGATTCGACGGCCGTTGACCGCGTGTGAGCAACGATCGGATACAAAACCGTGCCAAGTCCGGCGATCTGCCGGTAGCGTGCGCGTCCATGCGGGTGAATTGGGGGACGATTGGACAGCGCAGAGTGACCAAGCCGTGGCGCGCGGCACCGAAGGCCGTCCTCTCCAGCCCGCTCACGCTGATCGTCGCGGCGGTGACCTCTTTGCTCGCCTGTTTCCTCGGCACCGCCGCGGTCCTGCAGGCCTCCGCCGCCGGCGGCGCCACGGTCGCCTACCAGACCGGGATCACCTGCCCCGACAGCTACGGCCCGGTCTTCGGCAAGGGCAACATCCCCGTCCGGGACATCCCGGCACTGACCGGCGCGGTGCAGCGCCACGCCGGCGCGCACGGCTTCGGCACGCCGGTCGTCGGCCAGTACACCAACGTCCTCTACGGCACCCAGTTCAACGGCGACCCGAACTACAAGGTCCGCCTCGCCTACCGCGACCAAGCCGGTCTGGACAACCTGGCGCTGCAGCAAGGCAGCCGCGCGCCGGGACTGTGGCTGGGCAACGTCGTCGCCGCCCCCGAGCACATCGGCATCGGCACCAAGCCCAGCGTCCACGGCGTCGCGCTGCCGCCGGTCACCGGCATCTACCGCGACCTGCTCGACCCGCCGCCGCGCTGGTGGTGCTCGCAGCAGTCCGGCGCCGTCGTCGACCGGCTCGCCAACGACCCCATCGACTCGATCGTCTTCGCCACCGACGGCAAGACCTTCGACGACGCGGTCAAGGCGATCGGCCTGCCGACGATGCAGTACTTCCACATCTCGTTCTACGAACCGGCACCGACCACCCTCAACGCGGCCGAGGACCTGCTGCAACGCTCCCGCGACCTCATCGCCGACGTCCGCGCGGACCTCACCGCCCAAGGGCTCGGGAACCTGGTCGCCGCCGACGTCCCGACGTTCGAACGCTCGGTGGGGATCGCCCGCCAGGCCCAGGACAACGTGTTCGTCTCGATCCTGCCGCTCGCGCTGATCAGCGTCCTGGTCGGCTGCGCCGGCCTCGGCACCGTCGCCCTGCAGTGGTACCAGCGACGCCACGCCCAGCTGCGGCTGCTCTCCGCCCGCGGCAGCGGCCCGGGCGCCCTCGGCGGCCTCGCCGTCGCCGAACTGGGCCTGCCGATCCTGCTCGGCGGGGCGCTCGGCGCGGTCGCCGCCCGGCTGCTGCTCGGCGTCTACGGCCCACCCGGCGCACCCGACCCCGAAGCCGAGCTGCGCGCCGGCATCGTCGCGGCGGGGGTCCTGGTGGTGTCGCTCGCGCTGCTGGCCCTCGTCGTGGCCGTGCGGGCCCACCGGGAGTTCGAACTCGGCCGCGTACGCCGCGCCGGCAACCGGGTGCGGCTGCTCGGGTACTTCCCGTGGGAGCTCGCGACGGCCGGCATGGCCTGGCTCGGCTGGACCCGCCTGGCCCACTACAGCACCGGCTCCCGGCTCGGAAATCCATTACCCCAGGTCGACCCGCTGGCCCTGACCTACCCGGTGTTCGTCGTGCTGACCGTCGGCCTGCTCACCGCCCGCCTGGCCTGGCTCGCCCTGCACGCGTCCCACCGGGCCCGGCTCTGGTCGCGCCCGGCCCTGCAGCTGGCGATCCGGCGGCTGGCCGGCGCCCGCGCGCCGGTGACCGGCGTCCTGATCATCGGCACCCTCGCCATCGGCACGCTCGCCACCGGCATCGGCATCGCCAACGGCCAGGAGGCCGCGCTCGACACGAAGTCGGCGATCTTCGTCGGCGGCAACGCCCGCCTCGACACCGACAGCCCGATCGGCATGGGCACCGTCGCCATGCCCGCCGCACTCGCCGGGAACAGCACCGTCGTCGGCGAGCTCACCGGCACCGGCAGCGTCGTGCTGGTCGTCGACCCCGCGACGTTCGCCAAGGGCGCCGCCCTCGACGACGTCCCGGCCGGCGACCTCGACGGGCTGCTGCGCCGGATCTCGCAACCGGACCCCCGGGGCACGCCGGTGATCCGCGTCGGCCACACCGCCAAGCAGACCGCCCAGCTGCCCGACGGCCTGCGCGACGCCGTCACCGTCGCCGACCTCCCGGTCTTCCCGATGATCGGCACCTCGCCCGGCTACGTCGTCTCCCGCACCGCCCTCGACCACGGCCAGCTCGACCGGGTCCCGAAGTGGAGCGTCCTGACCGGCGCACCGCTGGCCGACGCGACCGCCGCGTTGCGCGCCGCGGGCGTGTTCATCCCCAACCGGATCAGCCGCGAAACCGCACTGGACAGCCTGCCGTTCTTCGTCGTGTCGTGGACGTTCTCGTTCGTCGCCCTGCTCGGCGCGGTCCTCGGCGTCGTCGCGATCCTCGCGTTGCTCGTCGCGGTCGAGGTCCGGCGGCGCCAGAACGCTCTCGCCGGCGCGCTGGTCCTGCGGATGGGCATGCGGCCACGGACCCTGCTCGCGAGTCACCTGATGGAACTGGGCGCCCTGAGCGGGCTCGCGATCGTCGTCGGCGTGGTGTGCGGGATCTCCGTCGCGGGACTCTCGGTCCCGCGGTTCGACCCGGCGACCTTCCTCGCACCCCGCTCCGAACTCCCCGACCCGCTGCCGTTCGTGCTCACCGTGCTGGTCATCGGCGTGCTCGTGGTCGCCTTGGCCGGCTGGATCGCGATGCGCTCGGTGCGCACCGCCCGGACCGCGGAGCTGATCCGTGCCTGACAAACCGATCTTCTCCCTGCGCGGCATCGGCGTCGACTACCCGACCCCGGCCGGCGTCGTCACCGGCGTCGACGACGTCAGCTTCGACGTCCCCGCCCGCGGCATGACCGTGTTCGCCGGGCCGTCGGGCTCCGGGAAGTCGACCCTGCTGCGCGTACTGGGCCTGTTCGAACAGCCCGCCCGCGGCACCCTCACCTTCCAGGGCGCCGACGTCCGCCGGCTCAAGCACCGCGAGCGCCGCGCCCTGCGGCGCCACCACCTGGGCCTGGTGTTCCAGAGCCCGTCGGACAACCTGCTCGGCTACCTGAGCGTGGCCGACAACCTGCGTGCCGCGGCCGAAGCCGCCGGCACCGACTGCCGCCCCGACGACATCCTCGGCCAGCTCGGCCTGCACGGCACGGGGGACTGGAAGATCTCCGCGCTCTCGGGCGGCCAGCAGCAACGCCTGGCGTTCGGGTGCGTGCTCGCCGCGCGCTCCACGGTGATCCTCGCCGACGAACCGACGTCCCAGCTCGACGAAGCCTCCGCCGACCTCGTGCTGGACACCCTGCAGTACCTCGTGGACCAGGACTTCGCGGTCCTGGTCGCCTCACACGACGAACGCCTCATCGACCTCGGCGCGCGCGTGGCCCGGCTGCACAAGGGCACGCTCGAAGGCGTCGAAGAACGGGAGCCCCGGCCGTGACCCTCGTGGAGGCCGTCGGCCTGCGCCGCAGCTTCGCCCACCCCAGCGGCGACATCGAAGTGCTGCGCGGGCTCGAACTGCGCGTCGGCGCCGGCGAGCTCGTGACCGTCTCGGGCCGCTCCGGCTCCGGCAAGAGCGCCCTGCTGGCGCTGCTGTGCGGGTTCGACTCCCCCGACTCCGGCTGCGTGCTGCTCGACGGCGTCCCGATCAGCGGCGCCCCGCCCTGGCACACCTGCGCGGTCCTGCCCCAGGCACTCGGGCTGGCCAACGAACTCACGATCGCGGAGAACATCGCCCTGCCCCTGCGGCTGCGCTCCGACATACCCCGCCCGGCCCCGGCGGCGATCCAGTCCCGCGTCACCGGACTCCTCGACGAACTCGGCATCGGCGACCTCGGCGACCGCTACCCCCTCGAGGTGTCGTTCGGACAGCAGCAACGCGTCGCCCTGGCCCGCGCGGTCGCCGGACGACCCCGGGTGCTGCTCACCGACGAACCGACCGCCCACCTGGACGCGGGGTCGACACCGCGCGTCCTGCGCCTGCTGCGCCGATGCGCTTCCGAAGGAGCGGCGGTGATCGTCGCGACCCACGACGACGAGGTCCACCGCATCGCCGACCGCCGCGTCCGCCTGCTCGACGGAGTGCTCACCGCCCTGCTGGACTAACCGATCAGGAATCGAGAAGCGCTGGTCAGCGGCTCGGCAATACCGTCGTTCCCGTACCGCAGACCACGACTTCAGGAGCACCGCGATGAGCACCCAGGGGATCAAGACCGTTCTCCACCCCGTCACCGACCTCGCCGCCGCCAAGGCCGTCTACACCGCCCTCCTCGGCACCGAACCCCAGGCCGACGCGCCCTACTACGTCGGCTACGACGTCGAAGGCCAGCACATCGGCCTCGTCCCCAACGGCGCGCAGCAGGGCATGACCGGCCCGGTCAGCTACTGGCACGTCACCGACATCGAGGCCAAGCTCGCCGAAGTGACCGCCGCCGGCGCGAAGGTCAAGGACGAACCGAAGGACGTCGGCAACGGCCGCCTCGTCGCGACCTTCACCGACGCCGACGGCAACGTCCTCGGCGTGCTGCAGGACCCCGCCTAATCCAGCGCGGTCGCCCGGCTGACCTCCTCCCAGGACGCCAGCTCCGCCGCGAGTGCCTCGTGCTGGGCCCGGATCGCGTCCACCGCGTCCGCGCCCAGCGCCAGGTGCAGCGGAGCGTCGTCGCGGCCGACCGCCCGCACGATCGCCGCGGCCGCCTTCGCCGGGTCGCCCGGCTGGGTCCCGTCCATCGACTCCACCGCCTCCCGCGTACCCGACGTCGACACCGCGTAGGCGTCGATCGGGCGGGAACGGTGCATCCGGCCGCCGCCGAACTCCGTGCGGAACGCACCCGGCTCCACGATCAGCACCTGCACCCCGAACGGCTTCACCTCTTCCGCCAGAGCCTCGGACAAGCCCTCCAGCGCGTACTTCGCGGAGCTGTAAGCGCCGAAGCCGGGCATCGACAGCTGCCCACCCATCGAACTCATCTGCACGAGCGTCCCGCTGCCCTGCGCCCGCAAGTGCGGCAGCACCGCCTTCGTCACCGCCACCGCCCCGAAGAACATCACCTCCATCAGCGCCCGCAGCTCCTCCAGCGTCAGCTCCTCGACCGCCCCGACCGAACCATGGCCCGCGTTGTTCACCACGACGTCGATCCGGCCGAACTCCTCCAGCGCCGTCTTCACCGCCGCGGCGACCTGACCGGCATCGGTGACGTCCAGCGCCGCGGTCCGGACCCGGTCCCCGCCACGATCCCGCAACTCGGACAGGGTTTCCGGCCGCCGCGCGGTCGCCAGCACCCGGTCACCCGCGGCCAACGCGGCCAGCGCTATCTCCCGCCCGAACCCGGCCGAGCACCCGGTGATCACCCAGACACGGCCATCGGTGTTCGTCATCTTCGCGTTCCTCCCAGTGGCTTTCCTCCCCGCCATCCTGGGGACGACCACCACCGCGCCGCCAACACCGATCTCCTGCCGGGGCTACAGTCCAAGCCTGTGACCCCCGAGCTGCGCCAGCTTCGCTACTTCGTCGCCGTCGCCGACGAAACCAGCTTCACCCGCGCCGCCGCCGGCCTGCACATCGCCCAGCAGTCCCTCTCCCAGCAGATCACCGTGCTCGAACGCGGCCTCGGCACGCGGCTGTTCGACCGCGACGCCCGCGGAACCCGCCTCACCGCCGTCGGAAAGCTCTTCCTGCCCGAAGCACGCGCCGTCCTGGCCCGCGCCGACGAAGCCGTCGCGACGCTCGGGCGAGCCGTCCGCGGCGAAATCGGCACCGTGCGGCTCGCCTTCCTCACCACCACGGCCAACTACCTGCTACCCCCCGTGGTCCGCGCCGTCCGCGAGCGATACCCCGACCTCACCGTGACCACCGCCGAAGCGTCCATCGCCGAACTCGTCGACGGCCTCCGCGAACACCGCTTCGACCTCGCCTTCACCCGGCCCCCACTCGTACCCGGCCTCACGTCACGGACACTCCTGACCGAGGAAGTCTGCGCCGTCCTCCCCACCGGCCACCCCCTCGCCACCCGCCCATCGCTGAACCTCGCGGACCTGGCCGGCGAACCGTGGGTCCTCACCCCGCGCAGCACCTGGGAACCCTGGCACCGCAGCTACGACGCCGACTTCGCCGCCGCCGGCTTCACCCCGCAGGTCGTCCAGCGCGCCGCCACCGTGCAAGGCCTCCTCGGCCTCGTCGCCGCCGGCGTCGGCATCACCCGGCTGACCCGCTCGTCCCACAGCCTCCGCCGCAGCGGCGTCGAGTTCGTACCCCTGGACGACGACCTCGCCCGGACCGAACTCGTATGGCTACCCGGCAACGACAACCCCGCCGTCCCCGTGATCGCCGACGTCGCCGCCGAACTCGCCACGACCACCGATCTGACCGAAGCAGGATGAATCGTCCCGTTGACACCCAAAGTTGATCGACAAGCCCATTTGGTTGACGAAAACGATCACCTTTTCTTGTTGACGCCCCACCGGCAACGCCAATAACGTGTCCGATGTCAACGAATGAATTTCTTCGTTCCGGGGAAATCGGTTCAGCAAAGGAGCCGCGGGATGAGCACGCCCCAAGTCCACCCACCGTCCCTGGAAGACGGCGGATCCGCGCTCTTCACGTGGATCGACGAGATGCGCGAGAACCACCCCGTCATCGCCGATGACGACGACACCTGGCACGTATTCCGGCACGCCGACGTAAAACGCATCTTCACCGATCACCAGACATTCTCCTCCGACCCGGGACTGCTGCTCCCCGACACCGCCGAAGCCGTCCGCGGCAATATGGCGGCCGTCGACCCGCCGGTCCACCACCGGCTCCGGAAACTCGTCAGCAAAGCCTTCACCCCGAAAGTCGTCGCCGACCTCGAACCGCGGATCGTGAGCGCCACCGACACCCTCATCACCGAAATGGCGCGCCGCGACGACCCCGACCTCATCCGGGACCTCGCCTACGCACTCCCCGTCGTCGTCATCGGCGACCTCATCGGCATCCCACCCGAAGACCGCACCCTCTACCGAGGCTGGGCCGACGCCCTGCTCTCCGGCGGCGGCCCCCAGGAAGACGGCACCTCACTCACCGAGGTCATGGAGACCTACCTCGCCGCCCTGCTCGCCCAACGCCGCCGCGCCCCCGAAGACGACCTCTTCAGCGCCCTCGCCCACGCCGAAGTCGACGGCGAACGCCTCGCCGACCACGAAGTCCTCAACTTCGCGTCCCTGCTGCTCGCCGCCGGCCACATCACCACCACCATGATGCTCGGCAACACCGTGCTCTCCCTGCACGAATTCCCCGACGCCGCCGCCGCGGTCCGCCGCGACCCCGGCCTGGTACCCAGCCTCCTCGACGAGGTCACCCGCCACCGGCCCCCGATCATGCGCCTGCTCCGGATCAGCACCACCGACGTCGACCTCGGCGGCGTCACCATCCCCGCCAAGTCGATGGTCACCCCCTGGGTCCTCGGCGCCAACCGCGACCCGCGCCACCACACCCGGCCCACCGAGTTCGACCCCCGCCCCCGCAAGGAAACCAACCTCGCCTTCGGCGGCGGCGTCCACTTCTGCCTCGGCGCACCCCTCGCCCGCCTCGAAGGACGCATCGTCTTCGAGCAGCTCCTCGACCGCTTCGCCGACATCCGCGTCCGCGACGGCGTCCAGGTCGGCTACCCCTCACCGATGATCTTCGGCGTCCGCGAGCTCCCCGTCGAACTCATCCCCCACGACGTCGCCCGCTCCGCGTGACCGCCGACGCACACCCCTCCCACCCCTGATCCGTAGAATCGACGACGATGCGACGTCTTCGGTGGTACTGGGGAGCCTTGGTCCTCGCGTGCGTGGCCCTGCTGGCCGGCTTCTTCGTCTTCTTCGGCTCCGAAAGCAAGAACGGGCAACCACAACCACGCCAGGGCCCACCCGGCACCGGACCCCTCACCATCGTCGCCATGGGCGACAGCACCGTCTCCGGCGAAGGCGCCGGCCAGTACACCGCCACCACCAACGGCCAGGGCGGCAACTGGTGCCACCGCTCCCCCAACGCCTTCGTCGACAAGATCGACGTCCCGGGCATCACCGCCCGCGTCAACCTCGCTTGCTCCGGCGCACCCGCGGAACAGGTCGCCCTCGGCGACGTCAAGCAGTGGACCGAACCCTCACAGGCCCAGCAGCTCGCCGCACTGGTCAAGGACCACCGCGTCGCCGCCGTCGTGATCGCCGTCGGCGCGAACGACGAACCGAAGTTCTCCAACCAGGTCACCGACTGCTTCAAAGCGTGGTTCAACGCCGACGCCCCACCGTGCAGCACCGCACTCAAGCAGAGCTGGCAGTCCAAAGTGGACGCCATGGTGCCCAAGGTCGCCACCGCCGTCTCCGACGTGAAGAAGGTACTGGCGGCCGCCGGCTACGTCCCGGCCGACTACCAGCTGATCCTGCAGTCCTACGCCGCCCCCATCGGACCCGACCTGCCCGAGGACCTGCGCAGCCTCAACGGCTGCCCCTTCCGCGTCGAAGACCTGCGGTGGATCTCCCAGACCGGGATCGGCGTGCTCTCCGCCGGACTCAAAGCCGCCGCCCAGCAGACCGGCGCGCGGTTCCTGGACCTGGCGAAGGCCGGCGCGAAGCACGAGGCGTGCAGCGGCGGCGCCAACCCGGCGACCGAGTGGTTCACGCGGCTGACGCTCCAGCTGGCGGACCTCGGCCAAGCCGAACGCGCGGGTCACGCGCTCCAGGAGTCGTTCCACCCCAACGCGGCCGGCCACACGGCGATCGCGAACTGCCTCACGGAGTTCATCGCGGCCCGCGACGGCAACGCGTCCTGCCTCGCGGGCGCCGACGGGAAGCTGCACGCGGCCCCGGAGGTCGTGGCGCGCTGACCCCGTCGTTCTTTAGCTGCTTTGAGGGGTGACGTGCGTGCCCCGGGCTACGGTTTTTCAAGCCCGGCCAGCGGTATAGGGCGTTATACAGTTAAAGATCGAGGGCGGCTCGCAGGGCGATGTCGATGCGTTCCTGGACGTCGAAGTCGATCTCGGCGATGCGCTCGTCGAACCACGGCCGGTAGAGGCGGGTCAGGTTGAGCGTGGACACCCAGTAGCGGGCGTCGATGGCCACGCCGAGGATGTCTTGGGGGTCGCGTTCCAGGAGTTCGGTGCCGAGCAGCCAGGGGCGCTCGGACTCGTTCACCCCGTCCGAGGACAGCAGTACGACGGTGCGCTGCCGGGCCGGTTCGGTCGGGGGGTGGTACGTCCAGACTTCACCCCTGCGCACGCAGATCCTTTTCCGCCGCGGTGCGCTCGGCCTCGTCCGACTCCGCGTAGGCCGGTTCCGGCTTTTGCGGGGTGTATCCCGTGCGTACCGCCTCGCGCCGGGCTGCCTTGGACAGCCAGGAGGAGACCGAGATCCCGTGTGCTTTCGCGGCGCGTTCGGCGAACTCCAGGGCGCCGCTGTCCAGCGAAAGAGTGACCTTACGTGTTGCCATACCTTTTACCGTACCAGTGCCCCGGTCGCCGGGCGGGGCACTGGCGTCAGAACGTCGGCGAACGTCCCTCGAACGGCGTAGAGAGCACCACCGTGGTCCGCGTCGACACCTTCGCGGCCTCGCGGATCCGGCGCAGCAGGTCCTCCAGCGCCAGCGGCGACTGGACGCGCACCAGCAGGATGTAGGACTCGTCGCCGGCGACCGAGTAGCACGACTCGATCTCCTTGATGTGCTGGATCCGCTGGGGGTAGTCGTCCGGGGCGCCCGGGTCGTTGGGCGTCAGCGAGATCAGTGCCGTCAGCGGCAGGCCGATCTGCTCGCCGTCGAGCCGCGCGGTGTACCCGAGGATGACGCCGCGCTGCTCGAGGCGGCGCACCCGCTGGTGCACCGCCGACACCGACAGCCCGACCCGCTCCGCGAGGTCGGTGAAGCTGCGGCGCCCGTCGGCCGCGAGCTCCTGGACGATCGCCTGGTCCAGCGGCTCCAGGCCGGCAGGCGTCATGCGTCCAGCACGACGAGCTCGTGCGGCCGGTTGTTGACGGACTCGACACCGTCGGCGGTGACGATCACGATGTCCTCGATGCGGGCGCCCCACCGGCCCGGCTGGTAGATACCCGGTTCGACGCTGAAGGCCATGCCCGGCTCGAGCGGCAGGGCGTTCCCGGCGATGATGTAGGGCTCCTCGTGCACGTCCAGGCCGATGCCGTGCCCGGTGCGGTGGATGAAGTACTCGCCGAACCCGGCCTCGGCGATGACGTCGCGGGCCGCGGCGTCGACGGCTTCGGCCGTGACACCCGGCTTCACCGCGGCCACCGCCGCGGCCTGGGCACGCTGCAGTACGGCGTAGGTCTCGGCCACGTCGGCGTCGCGCGGCTCCCCCACCGCGTAGGTGCGGGTCGAGTCGGAGTTGTAGCCGGCCGGCAGCGGCCCGCCGATGTCGACGACCACGACGTCACCCTTCTCGATGACGCGCTCGGAGACGTCGTGGTGCGGGCTCGCGCCGTTCGGACCGGACCCGACGATCACGAAGTCGGCCTGGAGGTGGCCCTCCTCCACGATGGCCGCGGCGATGTCGGCGCCGACCTCCGCCTCGGTGCGGCCGGGCCGCAGCCACTCGTGGACCCGGGCGTGCACGCGGTCGATGGCCGCGCCGGCGTCCCGCAGCGACGCGATCTCCGCGGCGTCCTTGCGCATCCGCAGCTCCCGCACCACCGGCCCGGCGAGGGTCTGCTCGGCCTCGCCCAGCGCGGCCCGCAGCGCCAGGACGTGCAGCGCCGGGGTGAAGTCGCTGACCGCGACGCGGCCGGGCTTCCCGAGCCGGTCCGCGACGAGCGCGTACGGGTCGTCGCCGTCGACCCAGGTGAGCAGCTCGACACCGAGCTCCTCGGTCGGGACGTCGGCGTAGCCGGGCGCCTCCAGCTTCGGCACGACCAGCGCGGGCGCGCCGTCCGCCGGGACGACGAGGGTCGTGAGGCGCTCGAACGAGCCGCCGGCCTGGCCGATGAGGTAGCGCAGGTCGGAGCCGGGCGCGATCAGCAGGGCGTCGGTGTCCGCGGCGGCCGCGGCGGAGCGGGCGCGGTCCAGGCGGGCCCGGAGGGCGGCGGCGTCGGGGGCGGGCGTGTGGAGGGAACGGCGCGACATGAAGGCGAGCCTAGTGGGGCGGCCCGGGTGGCCGGAGCGCCCGGTGCCACGACATGCCGGTCCGGGTGACACGGCTCCGCCGCTCCCCCACGGCCCGGCGACTCCCCCGGCGCGCACTCCCCTCGGGCCCGCGTGCGCGTGGCTTGCCCTCGGCACCCGCCGGGCGTGGCAGGCTGTGCGGGTGACCGGACCCCTTGCCCTGCTCGACTCCGCGAGCCTGTACTTCCGTTCGTTCTACGCCCTGCCCGACTCGATGAAGGCCGCCGACGGGACGCAGGTCAACGCCGTGCGCGGGTTCGCCGACACGATCGCGCGGATCCTCACCGACCGGCACCCGGCCCGGCTGGTGTGCTGCCTCGACGCCGACTGGCGGCCGAAGTTCCGCACCGACCTGCTGCCCAGCTACAAGGCGCACCGGGTGGCCGAGGAGACCGGCGGCGCGAGCCCCGACGTCGAAGAGGTGCCCGACACGCTCACCCCGCAGGTCCCGATCATCCTCGACCTCCTGGAAGCGTTCGGGTTCGCCACCGCGGAGGCGGCGGGCTACGAGGCCGACGACGTCATCGGCGCACTGGCCACCCGCGAGAAGAAGGACCCGGTCGAGGTCATCACCGGCGACCGCGACCTGTTCCAGCTGGTGCGCACCGAGCCGACGCCGACGTCGGTGATCTACGTCGGCAAGGGCTGGGCCAAGGCCGAGGTGCTCGGCCCGGCCGAGATCGCCGAGCGCTACAGCCTCCCCCGCGAGACCGCCGGGCCGGCGTACGCGGACATGTCCATGATGCGCGGCGACCCGTCCGACGGGCTGCCCGGCGTCGCCGGCATCGGCGAGAAGACCGCCGCGAAGCTGATCACGCAGTTCGGGAGTCTCGCCGCGCTCCTGGAAGCGTCGGCCGCGAGCGATCCCCGCGTCCCGCTCAAGACCCGACTGCGCCTCGCCGACGCCGCCGAATACCTGGCCGTCGCGCCGACCGTGGTCCGGGTCGCCGTCGACGCGCCGGTCGAGCAGTCCCGCCCCGACATCGTGCCCGCGACGCCCGCCGACCCGGACCGCGTGGCCGAGCTGGCCGAGCGGTGGAACCTCGGCAACTCCGTCGAGCGGCTGCTCAAGGCCCTGCCCGGCGCCTGACCCCGGCTAGAAGTGCGTGCCGCACCACGGTGCGGTGACCGTCGTGAACAGCTCGTCGGCGCGGGCGGCCGCGCCCGGGGTCCGGACCTCGATCCGGCCCGCCTCCGCGAGCGCGGTCGCGCTCCACTGCCCGAGGTAGAGCATGCCGAGGGTGTCGGCGTCGAGGGCCAGGTCCGCCGCGGCATCCGTGCGGTGGGTGCCGTCGGGAGTGACTTCGTAGTGCCCGGTGTTGGCGGGCAGCTGCCGGTCGGTCACCGCCAGCACCACCGGGTCGGCCGCCCGGTACGCGCGGGCCGCCAGTGCCGCGGCGACGTCGACCGGCCGCAGCCACAGGTCGTCCTCGACGTCGGCGGTACGCGCGTGCCGGTGGTCGGCCAGCATCGCGGCGAGCGGCTCGTCGACCGGGCGGTAGCGGGCCCGCACCCCGGAGACGAGGTCGATCGACAGCAAGAACCGCCACAGCGCGGCGCGCGCCACCGGGTCCGCCGCGTGCAGCTCCCGGACCTTCAGCACGGCCCCTTCGTCGGGCGACTCCAGGGTGCGGCGGTCCACCGTGTCGTACACGACGAAGCCGTCGTCACCGTCGGGTCCACTGTGGACGGCGACGACGTGGCTGCCCGTCGGGCCGGCGAGGCGGTCGTGCGCGATCGGCCACCACTCGGCGGGCCGGCCGATCATCCCGGCCCGGTGCAGCCCGATCCGCCGGTACAGCCCGGGAATCTCCGCCAGCGCTTCCTGCGGCGTGAGCATCCGGACGTCACCCGCCGCCGGCACGCGGTCGTGGAGCCGGGCCGCGGGCCTGGGCAGCCACACGGTCTTGCCGAGCGCGGCCGAACCGTAGCCGAACCGGCCGTAGATGGTGGGCTCGCTGGCGTGCAGGGCGGCCAGCGGGATTCCGCGCGCGACGAAGTCCTCCAGCTGCACCGCCATCATCGCGGTGAGCACCCCGCGGCGGGTGCGGTCGGCGCGGACCCCGATGCCGTCGACCGCACCGAGCGGCAGGACGGCGCCGCCGGGTACCGCGATGTCGGTGTCGAAAGAGCTGGCGATCCCGATCGGGGTGGTGCCGTCGAAGGCGCCGAACTTGTGCGCCGCAGGCCACGAATCCCCGTACCGCGCCCAGGACTCGTCGCTGATCCGGTTGGTGTGCAGCGAGCGGCCCAGCAGGTCGAGCGTGCCGCGGCGCTCGTCCTCGGTCACCGGGCGGACGTCGAAGTCGGTCATGCCGCCGATCCTGCCGTCCGTCCCGGTTCCCGGCATCCCGATTTCCGTCGGCTCAGTAGTGCGTGCCGCTCCACGACGCCACCCGGGTCGCGAAGAGCACGTCGGCGTTCGCCAGTGCGACCGGATCACGAACCTCGATCCGTCCCGCACCGGCCAGCGCGGACGGCCGCCACGTGCCGAAGTAGGCCATCGCCAGTGTCGTGACGTCGAGGCGCAGCGCCGCGGGCTCGTCAGTGCGCCCGGCACCGTCCGCGCTGATCCGGTAGGTACCGCTGTTGGCCGGCAGCACCGGGTCTTCGACCTCGACGACGACCGGCGCGGCGCTCCCGTACTCCCGCGCCGCCAGCGCCTCCGGGACGTCGACGAGGCGGATCCAGTGCTCGTCGCCGATCCGGTCGACCGCGGCCCGGCGGTGGTCGGCGAGGATCAGCTCGATCGGCTCGTCCAGCGGCCGCGCCTCGGCGACGACCGTGTCGACCAGGTCGACCCCGAGCAGGAACCGCCACAGCCCGGCGAACGCGGCCGGCGTACCCGGGAAGAAGTCCACCAGGCGCAGGCTCTTCGTCCACGGGTGCACCTGCAGGCCGTCGACGTAGAAGGTGGCGAAGCCGTCGGGCCCGTCCGGCCCGTGGTGCACGACCGCCTTGACCGGCTGGGGGCTGCGCCGGGCCTGCCCCTCGTACAACCGCCACAGCACCTCCGGCCGGGACATCGCCCCGGGACGGCGCGCCAGGCCCTCGTAGACGCCCGGGAGCACCTCCAGCGCCTCGTCCAGCTCCAGCAGCCGCACCTCCCCGGTCGCCGGCGCGTCGGGGTGCAACCGCGCGCGGTGCCGGTCGACGCTGTAGGTGCGGTAACGGGTCGCCAGGCCGTAGCCGAACCGGCCGTAGATCGGCGCCTCGGACGCCAGCAGGTTCGCGAACACGACCCCGCGCCCGGCGAAGTCCTCGAGCTGCGCCGTCATCAACGCCCGCAGCACACCCCGGCGCGTCCGGTCCGCGCGGACCCCGACCCCGGTGACACCCGCCATCGCCCGCCGCGCCCCACCGGGCACCGTCAGCTCGGCGTCGAACGAACGGGCCGTGCCGATCAGGTCCGGGTCGAACGCGCCGATCGTCCCGCCGGGCTGGAACGCGCGGGCCGCGCGCTCCCAGTCCGTGTCGTCACTCGGCGGCACGTGCAAGCTCGCGCGGAAGAGGTTGCTCGCCGCACGGTGCTCGCCGGGGTCCAGCGTCCGGATCTCGAAGTCGCTCATCCCCGGATCATCTCCGGAAACGACGAGGCCCGGCCACCGCAATTCCGCGGCGGCCGGGCCTCGTGCGCACAGCTACTTCGTGGCGGGCGGGGAAACCTCGTAGTTCCCGCCGTCACCCTTCACCGTGATCGCGATCTGCTGCGGCTTGCCCGCGATGGTCGCGGTGCACTCGAACTTCGCGCCGTCCTCGACCTTCTGCTCGGCCGGGCAGGTGACGCCGGTGACGCCGTCGATCTTGTAGGTCTCGGTGAGCAGCTTCTGGACGTCGGTCTGCATCTGGGTGTTGTTGAAGACCTGGGTCTTGAAGAACCCGGGCGCCACGAACCCGAGGATGCCGACCACGGCCACCACCACGACCAGCACGACGATGCCGATCAGGAGGCCCTTCTTCGACTTGGCAGGCTGCTCGCCCTCCGGCGCGCCCTGGCCGGGGAACTGCTGCTGCTGGCCGTAGTCGTACTGGCCCTGCGGCGGCTGCTGGCCGTACTGGGGCTGCTGCTGGGGCCCGCTCTGCGGGTACGCCCCGCCCGGCTGCTGGCCGTACTGGGGCTGCTGCTGCGGACCGCTCTGCGGGTAGCCACCACCGGGCTGCTGGCCGTAGGGCGGCGGCTGCTGACCCCACTGCGGCTGCTGCGGCGGCGTGTACCCCCCGGGCTGCTGACCCCACTGCTGGGGGTGCTGCGGTTGCTGCGGCTGGCCCCACTGCTGCTGGTTCGGGTCGTTCGAAGGCGGCTGCTGTCCCCACTGCGGCTGCTCCTGCGGGCCGCTCGGGGGGTACGCGCCGCCCGGCTGCTGCCCGTACTGGGGCTGCTGTGGGTCGTTGCCGCCATACGGCGTGCTCATCTTCTGCCTCCGCCTGCTTCGCTCATCTCGCTGTCCACCCCGAAACCGCCGTAATGCCGCGTACACACGGTCTTGCAGGCGATCCAACCACAGGTCGGAGCCGAGCACACGTGCCACGCCCACCTCCCGCCCCACCGGCGAGCAGGCCTAACACGGAGTTCACGCGGCACCGGCGGCGACGACACCCCGCCGCAGCGCCTTCAGCGCCTCGGCCGCCGCCGCACCCACCGGATCGCCCTTGCCGAGCACGTCGCGGATCTGGTCGAGCAGGTCGATCACCTGGCGCGACCAGCGCACGAAGTCACCCGCCGACAGCTCCTGGCCGTTGGCCTCGGCCGCCGTGAGCACCTTCTCCAGCGACTCGCCGCGCGCCCAGCGGTAGACCGGCCACGCGAACCCCGCGTCCGGCTCCCGGGTGCGGTCGAGCCGGTGCCGCCGCTCGTCCTCGGTGAGGTCCACCCACAGCTTCACCGTCTCCTGCCACGCCTCGGGCACCGCCCCGCCGGGCAGCCGCGGCTCCCCCGCGGTGTCCCGGCGGGCCTCGAAGACCAGCGTCGACACGACCGCGGCCAGCTCGGCCGGCCCGAGCCCGCGCCACACGCCGTGCCGGATGCACTCCGCCGCCAGCAGATCGGACTCGCTGTAGAGCCGGGTCAGGCGCCGGCCGTGCTCGGTGACGCGGTCCTCGCCGTCACCCGCCGACTCCGGCCCCAGATAGCCGCGCTCACCGAGCAGCGCCAGGATCCGGTCGAACGCCCGCGCCAGCGAGTGGGTCGTCGCCGCGACCTTCCGCTCCAGCTGCTGCGTCTCCGCCGCCAGCCGCTCGTACCGCTCGACCCAGCGCAGGTTCGCTTCGCGCTCGGCCAGCCCGTGGCACGGGTGCGCCCGCAGGGCCCGCCGCAACGCCGCCAGCTCGCCGTCCTCGTTCGCCCCGGATCGCTGCTTCTGCCGGCCCGGCAACGAAATCCCGGCGTTGCGCAGTGTCGAAGCGATGTCCCGGCGCGTCTTCGGCGACCGCAGCTCGATGTGCTTGGGCAGCTTGATCCGCCCCAGCGCCTCCACCGGCGCCGGGAAGTCGGCCACCGACAGCGGCCCCGACCACCGGTCCTCGGTCACCACGATCGGTCGCGGCTCCCGGATCGGGTCGAGCCCCGGGTCGACGACGACGGCCAGCCCCGCCCGCCGGCCCGCCGGCACCGCGATCACGTCGCCCTTGCGGAGCTTCTCCAGCGACTCGGCCGTCCCCGCGCGGCGCACGGCGGTGTTCTGCCGCGACAACGCCTTCTCCCGCGCCGAAATCTTCGAGCGCAGCTCCACGTACTCGAGCGTCTCCGCGAAGTCCCCGGTCACCGCGGCCGTGTAGCCCTTCAGGGCTTCCTTGTTCCGCTCGATCCGCCGCGCCGTGCCGACCACCGACCGGTCGGCCTGGAACTGCGCGAACGACTGTTCCAGCAGCTCACGCGCCTCCGCCGCACCGACCTGGGCGACCAGGTTCACCGCCATGTTGTAGCCGGGCCGGAACGACGACCGCAGCGGGTAGGTCCGCGTCGAAGCGAGCCCGGCGACCTGCTTCGGATCGACCCCCGGCTGCCACGCGACGACGGCGTGACCCTCGACGTCGATCCCGCGCCGCCCGGCCCGCCCGGTCAGCTGGGTGTACTCCCCCGGCGTCAGGTCGACGTGCGCCTCGCCGTTGTACTTGACCAGCCGTTCGAGCACGACCGTGCGAGCCGGCATGTTGATCCCGAGCGCGAGGGTCTCCGTCGCGAATACCGCCTTCACCAGGCCCCGGACGAACAGCTCCTCGACCGTCTCCTTGAACGCCGGCAACAACCCGGCGTGGTGCCCCGCGATGCCGCGTTCGAGCGCCTCCCGCCACTCCCAGTACCCGAGCACGCCCAGGTCGCCCTCGGGAAGCTCGGACGTGCGCGCGTCGATGATCCGGCGGATCTCCTCGACCTCGCCCGGCCCGTTGAGCCGCAGCCCCGACCGGACGCACTGCGCGACCGCGGCGTCGCAGCCGGCGCGCGAAAAGATGAACACGATCGCCGGCAGCAGCCCCGCGCGATCCAGCTGCTCGACGACCTCCACCCTCGACGGCGGCCGGAACCGCGGCATCCGCGACGAGCCCCGCCGGGACCCGCGCGGCCCGTGGAACCCGGCGGGCGCGTACTGGCGGCCGATCTCCTCGGTGCGGCGCAGCAGGGTCGGGTTGATCCGCAGCTCGGCCCCCGGCGCGTGGACGTCCTCGCCGGCGAACAGGTCGAGCAGCCGGTTCCCGACCAGCATGTGCTGCCACAACGGCACCGGCCGGTGCTCGTCGACGACGACGGTCGTGTCACCGCGGACCTCGACCAGCCACTCGCCGAACTCCTCGGCGTTGCTGACGGTGGCCGACAGCCCGACCACGCGGACGTGCTCGGGCAGGTGCAGGATCACCTCTTCCCACACCGCCCCGCGGAACCGGTCGGCCAGGTAGTGGACCTCGTCCATGACCACGTAACCGAGGTCGGTGATCGTCGAGGACCCGGCGTAGAGCATGTTGCGCAGCACCTCGGTGGTCATCACGACCACCTGCGCGTTGCCGTTGATCGAGGTGTCCCCGGTCAGCAGGCCGACGGCGTCCGCGCCGTACCGGGCGACGAGGTCGCCGTACTTCTGGTTCGACAGCGCCTTGATCGGCGTGGTGTAGAAGCACTTGCGGCCTTCGGCCAGCGCCAGGTGCACGGCGAACTCGCCGACGACGGTCTTCCCCGCCCCGGTCGGCGCGCACACGAGCACGCCGTGACCGCCCTCGAGGGCCTCGCACCCGCGGATCTGGAACTCGTCGAACTCGAAGGACGCTTCCGCGGCGAAGCGCGTCAGCTGGGGGTACTTCCCGCGACGCGCGGAGGCCGCATAGGCCTCGGCCGGGGACTGAGAAGGGCTACTGGCCACCTCGTCAGGGTTTCACATCCCCCCGGCAGTCCGCACGCGGCGTGACCGTCGGCGGTCTGTGCTTCTTTTCGCGTGCACGCCGCACCGCGGTGTGCACGCCTGTCGGCCGCCGTATAGGTCGTTATACACAGGGAACCGGCGGGGGTGTGGTGGCGTCGGAGGGGGCATGATCGATCCGTGTCCGGGCTGCGGGCAGCTGGACCAGGTGCAGCATGTGCCCGCCGTCTACCAGGGCGGGCACGCGTTCTTCCGGGGGCGGGGGCCGGCGGTGGCGGTGCCCGCCGGGGACGGGTTCGTGTACACGAGCAGCCAGGTCAGCGGGGTTTCGGTGTCGGCGGTGGCCCGGTCGCTGGATCCCTTCCCTCCCCCGCGCCGTGGTGGCGGTTTGCTGGCGGCGGTGATCGTGCTGGTGCTGGTCGGGAGCTGTTTCCTGGCGTTGCCGCTGTCGTCGCTGGACGATCCGCCGCCGGGTGGGGCGCTGGGGATCGCGGTGATCTCGTTGCCCGCGTTGTGCGTGTACGTCGCCGCGAGCGTGGTGGTCTGGCTGTACGTCCGGCGGGTGCGAGCCCACCGGCGCGAGCGACGTGGGGTTCCGGCGGCGCAGCAAGTGTGGGAGCAGGGCTGGTTCTGCCACCGGTGCGGCGGGGTGTACTTCACCGACGCGGGGCGGCTGCTGACACCGGAGCACTTCCGGCAGCTGGTGGCGCGGGCCGGCGGCTACGAGCGTTAGGCCAGGACGGTCAGCGCGCCGGGGACGCAGCTGACCGTCACCGGCACGGTCCCCTGCGGCTCGCCGTCGGCGTAGGCCGGCCAGCTGTTGCCCGTCAGGGAGACCGACCGGGCGCGGAGTGTGCGGACGGCCGGGTGGGTGAGGTGCTTGCCCGTGCGCAGGCCCGGCAGCATGCGGATGAGGCCGCGGCGGGTCACGTCGCCCACCACCGTCACGTCGAAGACGCCGTCCTCGGGGTCCGCCGTCGGGCAGATCGGGACGCCACCGCCGTAGAAGCGGGTGTTGCCGACGGCCACCAGGGTCGCGTCGAGCTCGAGGCGTTCGGTGCCGGTGTCGACCACTACCGGCCGGGAGCGGAACGCCGCCAGCTCGGCGAGGATCGCGACGTCGTAGCGGCGGGGGCCGGACGGCCAGCGCATCCGGTTGGCGCGTTCGTTGACGCTCGCGTCGAAACCCGCGCACAGCACCGTCGCGAACCACGTCTCGCCGGCCCGGCCGAGGTCGATGCGGCGCCGGGCGCCCGAGCGCAAGGCCGCCACCAGCGCGTCGACCGCGGGCAGCGGCTCGCCGGGGACGCCGAGGGCGCGGGCGAAGTCGTTGCCGGTGCCCGCCGGGACCAGGCCGAGGGCGACGTCGTGGTTCGCGCAGAACTGGACGCCCTGGTGCGCGGCGCCGTCGCCGCCGAGGACGACCAGGACGTCGAGGCCGGCGTCGTGGGAGGTCCGCATCAGCTCGCGGGACTCCTCGACGGAGTTGGCGACCAGCACGTCGAGGCGGTCGACGGCGACGCGCAGCCGCTCGGCGACGGTGTCCGCGATGCGGGCGGCCGCGCCGTGCCCCGAAGCCGGGTGCACGGCGAGCGCGGCGTGGATCCCCACTAGGTGATGTCGTCGGTCGCCGAGCGGCCGCCGGACGCGGTCGGAGCGGCCGGTTCGTCGTCGATGGTGCTCGGCGTGTAGCTGAAGGGTGCGGCTTCGTCGTCGTCGAGCTGGTCCCAGCCCTCGTCGGAGCGTTCGCGGTCCTTCTTGCGGTCGTGCAGGCGCGCGAGCTGGATCGACAGCTCGAACAGCACCGTCAGCGCACCGGCCAGGCCGAGCATCGAGAACGGGTCCGAGCCCGGGGTGACGAAGGCGGCGAAGACGAACAGCGCGAACACGATGCCGCGGCGCCACCGCTTCAGCTGCCGGTACTTGACCACGCCGACGCGGTTGAGCATCACCACGAGCAGGGGGAGCTCGAAGCTGATCCCGAAGATGATCAGCAGCGACAGCATGAACGAGATGTACTTGTCCGCGGTCAGCGCGGTGATGAACTCTTCCTGGCCGAAGCCCATGAGCAGCTGCAGGGCGTGCGGGAAGAGCAGGTACGCGAGCACCGCGCCGCCGGCGAACAGGACCGACGCGAAGCCGACGAAGGTCAGCGCGTACTTGCGCTCCTTCGAGTACAGGCCGGGCGCGATGAACGCCCACACCTGGTACAGCCAGAGCGGCGAGAACAGCACGGCGCCGGCGGCCAGGCCGACCTTGAGCTGGATCATGAACGCTTCGAACGGCACGGTCTGCAGCAGCTGGCAGCCCTGGTAGCCGTTGAGGCGGCGATCCGGCGGGATGGCGCAGTAGGGGTCCTTGACGATCTCGCCGAGCGACGGGATCGGGCCCACCTTGGTGCTGAACCAGAAGAAGCCGACGATTCCGCCGATGACGACGGCGAGCAACGCGAAGCCGAGGCGGCGGCGGAACTCGTAGATGTGCTCGATGAGCGTCATCGTGCCGTCGGGGTTCTTGCGGCGGCTGCGCTTGCGCCGCTTCGACCGGCGGCTGGTGCCGTTTCCGGAGGCGGGTTCCGCCACGGGATGTTCCGTTCTCGTCGGAGTCCGCCGGAGCGCGCCGGGACCGGCGCGCTCCGTGGACCAGGGACCGGGTGTGGCCCAGCCGTCAGCTGGCGTTCTTCTGCGGCTGGTCGGCCTGCTGCTTCTTCAGCTCGTCGAGCTGCCGCTGCAGGTCGGCGACCTGCTGGTCGGTCGCGGCGGCGGGGGCCGCCGGGGCGGGAGTGGCCGGGATCTGCTTCGTCTCGACCGGCTCGGCGTCCTCGTGCGAGGTGCTCTTGTCGCCCGCGAGGTCCTTGGTCTCGGCCTTGAAGATCTTCATGGACTTGCCGATCGACCGGGCCGCATCGGGAAGCCGCTTGGCCCCGAACAGCAGCACGACGAGCAGCACCAAGATGATCAAATGCCATCCTTGCAATCCGTTGGCGAACAAGATGGCCTCCTATCTGCGTCTGGTAGGGATGTTACTGGTTTTCCGGTTTCCGGCGGCGCTCCGCGAAGGCGACGCGCAGCGCGGCCGACCGGGCGCGGATGAGCCCCGCCCGGTCCTGGGTGTTCGTAGCCACCATGCTTGCGGTCTGCTTGAAACCACGCAAGACCTTGGCGGTCCGCACCAGCAGGACGACGAGCAGCAGCAGGCCGATCGCGGCGAGCACGACGGTGGGCAGGTACGGCACGTCGATCACCCTAGTGGTCGCAGGTTGACGGAAGGTGACGGGCTCGGGCCACCGCGTCGGCCGCGCGGCGTCCGACGTCCGCCGCGAGGTCGGCCGGACTCTCGACCAGCGCTTCTCCGCCCAAGCCCAGCACGAGGCGCACCATCCAGGACTGGTCGGCGTAGCGCATCCGGATCCGCAGGCGGCCGCCGTCGAGCTCGTCGAGCTCCTCGCACGGGTAGTACTCGGCTACCCAGCGTGCGTCCTGGTCGAGGACCAGCACGGCCTCCCGCTGGTCGGGACGCTCGCGGAAGACACCTTCGGAAATGTCGGTGGGGTGGGCGTGCGCGGGCGGGCGCGACGGCTCGTCGAGGACCGTCAGGTCGTCGATCCGGTCGAGCCGGAACAGCCGGACGCCCTCGGCGCGGCGGCACCAGGCTTCGAGGTAGCCGACCGCCTGGACGATCAGCAGCCGCATCGGGTCGACCGTGCGCTCGGTGATCTGGTCCTTGGACGCGGTGTAGTAGCGGATCCGCAGCGCCCGCCCGTCCCGCAGCGCCCGGGCGACCTCCTCGCGGGTCCGCGCGGTCTTCTTGCCCTCGCGCACCCCGCCGCCGACGACCACGCCGGCCGGCTGGGCCTGCCCGGCCGCGGACTCGATCTTGGCGATGGAGCGGCGGACGGCGTCGCCGTCGAGCACGCCCGGCGTCTCGGCCAGCGCCCGCAGCGCGACCAGCAGCGCGGTCGCCTCACCGCCGGTGAGCCGCAGCGGCCGGTTCATCCCGGCGTCGTGGGTCACGACGATGGTGTCGCCCTCGAAGGACAGGTCGATCAGGTCGCCGGGCCCGTAGCCGGGCAGCCCGCACATCCACAGCAGCTCGAGGTCCTTGCGCAGCTGCTTCGGCGTGACGTCGAAGTCGTGGGCCGCGTCGTCGACGCGGACGCCGGGACGCGCCAGCAGGTACGGCACCAGGGCGAGCAGCCGCGGCATCCGGTCGGTCGACCCGCTCACCGGCCGCTCCCCTGCCGGGCCACGACGGCTTCGAGCCGGTCCTGGACGGTCTTGGCCAGCACGTCGGGTTCGAGCACGACGACGTCGGGGCCCTGCGCGGTGATCCAGTCGGCCGCCGACTCCGGGAAGTAGAGCCCGATCTCGACGAGGTCGCCCTCTTCGCCGTCGATCGCGCACCGGCCGATGACGGTGCCGCGGCGGCGGACCCCGGCGGCGCGGCCGTCGGCGACCCACAGCCGCGCGGTGGTCACCGGCGCCGGTTCGGCGTCACTCGTGACCGACACCAGCTTGAGCAGGTTGACGCCGTCCGGGCGCTGCACCGCGCCGGGCTTGCCGACCGGCCGCACCTGGCCGGTGACGCGGGAGAGGCGGAAGCAGCGGGTGGCGCCGCGGTCGCGGTCGTGCCCGACGACGTACCAGCGAGCCTTCCACGACACCACGCCCCACGGCTCCAGGGTGCGCATGATGCGTTCCGGCGAGCCGCTGCGGCGGTACTCGAAGCGGACGGCCTGGCCGTTCTGCACCGCGGCGAGCAGCGGCCCGAACGCCGGTTCGGCGCGCACGCGCGGCTCGACGACGGTGGGCGCCTGGTCGTCGACCTCGAGACCGGCGGCGCGCAGCTTGACCAGCGCGCCCTGCGCCTGCCCGGTCAGCTCCGGGGAGTCCCACAGCCGGGACGCGAGCGCGACGGCGGCGGCTTCGTCGGGGGCGAGGTCGATCTCGCCGAGCTCGTAGTCGCGGCGGGCGATGCGGTAGCCCTCGATGGCGTCGAAGGCGGAGTTGCGGCCGGTCTCCAGCGGGATGCCGAGCTCGCGCAGCTCGGTCTTGTCCCGCTCGAACATCCGGAAGTAGGCGTCGTCGCTGGCCGCGTCGCCGTATCCGGGCACGATGCCGCGGATCCGCTCGGCAGTGAGGTACTGCCGGGTGGACAGGAGGGCCAGCACCAGGTTTACCAGCCGTTCGGCGCGTGCGGTGGACACCCGGTAGAGCCTAGCCCGCGCCGCCCGGCCCGATCGTGAGGTCCGGGGTGCGCGCGTCGTAGTCGGTCCTGGCGGTGCTCACGGCGTCGAAGTTCGTCTCGGCCCAGTCCTTGAAGCCGGCCATCAGCGCGCGGAGGCTTTCCCCCAGCGGCGTAAGGGAATAGTCGACGCGGACGGGCACCGACGGGGTCACCTCGCGGCGCACGAGACCGTCGCGTTCGAGCACCCGCAGGGTCTGGGTGAGCATCTTCTGGCTGACCCCGGCGATGCGCCGCGAAAGGTCGCTGTAGCGCTGCGAGCCGTCACCGAGCGCGACGAGGACCAGGCTGACCCACTTGCCCGCGATCTCGTCGAGGAGCTTCCGGGTGGGGCAGGCCGCGAGATAGGCGTCGTAGGCGGCTTTTTCGGCCTGCCGTCGCTGTTCCGCCGTGCGCGTGGGCACCGGGCGAACCTCCTGGTACGTGGGGAACCTGCGGGTGCGTACTTCCCGCTGGAGAGTAGCTCCCCATAGGTTCGCGAGGAAAGGTTTCCGGTCGGTCGAGGAGTGTTCGATGCGTGCGATCGTGGTCCGGCGGTTCGGGGGTCCCGAGGTGCTGGAAACGGTGGAAGTACCGGTGCCGGAGCCCGGCCCGGGCCAAGTGCGGATCCGGGTGGCGGCGGCCGCGGTAAACCCGGTGGATCTCGCGACCCGCGCCGGGATCCTGACCGAGGCCGGGGTGATCCCGCCGCGGGAGGTGCTCGGGCTGGGGTGGGACGTCGCCGGTGTGGTCGAGGCGGGCTCCGGGTTCCGGGTGGGCGACGCCGTGATCGGCCTGCGCGACCGCATCGCCCTCCCCCTCGGCGCCTACGCCGAGTACCTCGTCCTCGACTCCTCCGCCGTCGCCCCCGCACCCGCCGGCGTCTCCGCCGTCGAAGCGGCCACCCTCCCCCTCAACGCCCTGACCGCCGCCCAGGCCCTGGATCTGGCGGAGACCACCGGAACGGTGCTGGTGACCGGCGCGGCGGGCGCGGTCGGCGGGTACGCCGTCACCCTGGCCCACGCCCGCGGGCTCCGCGTGGTGGCCGTCGCGTCCGCGGCCGATGAAGTCCTGGTCCGGGGCTTCGGCGCCGACGAGTTCGTGCCGCGCGGGCCGTCGCTCGGCGAACGGGTGCGAGCGCTGGTCCCCGGTGGGGTGGACGCCGCCCTCGACACCGCGCTCCTCGGCCTCGAAGCGCTCGACGCCGTCCGGGGCGGCGGTGAGTTCGTCGCCTTCGCCGCCGGGGCCACGCCGATCCCCCTGCGCGGGATTCGCCTGAGGCACGTCTGGATCCGCGCGGACGGCGGACGGCTCGCCGAGCTGGCCGCCACCTTGCCCCCGCGTGTCGCCGATGTGCTCCCCTTGTCCGAGGCCGCGGTCGCCCACGAACGGCTGGCCGCGGGCGGGTTGCGCGGCCGGCTCGTGCTGACGCCGTGAAACTTCCCTAGCGTGGGGCCTATGGATGATCGCGTTCTTCTCATCACCGGTGCTTCGCGCGGCCTCGGCGCCGCGACCGCGCGGCTGGCCGCCGCTTCCGGGTTCAAGGTGGCTCTCGTGGCCCGCAAGGCCGAATCGGTCACGGCGCTGGCCGCCGAGCTCGGCGAAGACCGGGCGCTCGCGCTCGGCGCCGACGTCGGGGACTGGCCGGGCATCTCCGGCGCCGTGACGGCGGCCGTGGAGCGGTTCGGACGGCTCGACGCCGCCTTCGCCAACGCCGGGATCGGCGTCGGGACCTCGTTCTTCGGCACCGACGACCCCGACCCCACCGAGTGGGAGGCGATGGTCCGCACCAACGTCCTCGGCGCCGCCTACACCGCCCGCGCCGCCCTGCCCGCGCTGAAGGAGACGTCCGGGCACCTGCTCATCACCGGCTCGGTCGCCGGCCGCTACATCCGCAACGCGAGCCTGTACTCGGTGACGAAGTGGGCGGTCACCGGGATGGCCGGCGCGATCCGCGAGGAGGCCGTCGGTACCGGCGTCCGGGTCACGCTGATCAACCCCGGCATCACCGACACCGACATCCTCAACGACGACCAGCGCAAGAAGCCGCACCTGGAACCCGACGACATCGCGCGCGCCGTGCTCTACGCGCTCTCCCAGCCGCCGTCGGTCGACGTCAACGAGATCATGGTCCGCCCGGTCGGCCAGGTGCTCTAGCGGCTCAGGCGGGCCACGCGGCCCTTCGCGCCGCTGGCCCAGCAGGCCGCGCCGGCGCAGTCGACGCTGTCGAAGCTGCCGCTGTCGAACGACGTCCAGTGCCGGCCGCCGTCCGGGCTGTAGTCGCTGCCGCCCGGGCCGACCGCGAGGACGGCACCGCCGCGCCAGGCCACCCCGGAGCGGTACCCCGCCGGGTACTGCGACGGGGTGCGCCAGGTCCGGCCCGCGTCGCCGGTCAGTGCGACGGCCGGGCCGGGCGCCGCCGGGTTCGCGTAGTCGCCGCCGATCGCGATCCCCTGGCCCGGGTTCCGGAAGGCGACGGCGAACACGCCGGCGGACGGGCTGCTCGGCAACGGCGTACCGGACGCCGTCCAGTGGCGGCCGCCGTCGCCGGAGTGCAGGACGCGGGCCGTGGCACCGCCGCCGGTCGCGAGCCAGGCGTCGAACGGCCCGGCGGTGGTGATGCACTGGCCACTGGCCGCGAACCCGGCCTCACCGGGCAGGGCGGGCGGGAAACCGTTGTCGGGGACCTGGCGCCAGCTGCGGCCGCCGTCGAAGGTGGCCTGCACGCGGAAGCGGCCGTCGACCGGATCGCTCATCGCGAGCCCGCGCCACGGGTCGAAGAACGCCAGGCAGTCGTAGAAGGCGGCGGCGTCGGTGTTCTGGAAGGTCTGACGCCAGTGCGCACCGCCGTCGTCGGTCCGGTAGACGCGCGAGTCGGTGCCGGGGCCGATCGAGAGCGTCACGGCGTGCTCGGCGTCGAAGGCCTCGATGTCGCGCAGCTCGAGCGTCTCCGCTCCGGGCGGGCCGACGGACTTCCAGGTCCTCCCGGCGTCGGTGGTGCGCAGGACGGTGCCCTGGGTGCCGCTGACCCACGCGACGCGGGCGCTGACGGCGGACAGGCCGCGGAACTGGGCGGTGACGCCGGTCGGAGCCGGCTCCCACTTCGGCGGGTGCTCCCCCGCCGAAGCCGGTGCCGCGACGGAGACCAGCAGGGCGAGCACGAGCAGCACGACACGCATGCGGCGATCCTGCCGCACCCGCGTCGCGACTTTCGTCGGGAACGCCGAAGGGGACGCCCGGTGCGGACGTCCCCTTCGGCGGTACGGGTCAGAGCGAGCTGATCAGGCGCTCCACGCGCTCGTCGACCGAGCGGAACGGGTCCTTGCACAGCACGGTGCGCTGCGCCTGGTCGTTGAGCTTCAGGTGCACCCAGTCGACGGTGAAGTCGCGCCCGGCGGCCTGGGCGGCGGCGATGAAGTCGCCGCGCAGCTTCGCGCGGGTCGTCTGCGGCGGGGTGTCCTTGGCGGCCTCGATCTCGCCGTCGTCGGTGACCCGGCGGACCAGGCCCTTGCGCTGGAGCAGGTCGAAGATGCCCCGGCCGCGGCGGATGTCGTGGTAGGCCAGGTCGAGCTGCGCGATGCGCGGGCTGGAGAGGTCCAGGTCGTGCTTGTGCCGGTAGCGCTCGACGAGCCGGTGCTTGATCGCCCAGTCGATCTCGGTGTCGATCATGCCGAAGTTCTGCTGCTCGACCGCGTCCAGGGCCCGGCCCCACAGCTCGACGACGCGCTCGTTCGCCGCGGTCGAGCCGTTGTCCTTGATGTGCTGGACGGCGCGCGCGTAGTACTCGCGCTGGATGTCCAGTGCCGAGGCCTCGCGCCCGCCGGCCAGCCGCACCTGGCGGCGGCCGGTGAGGTCGTGGCTGATCTCGCGGATCGCCCGGATCGGGTTGTCCAGGGTGAAGTCGCGGAACTGGACGCCCGCCTCGATCATCTCGAGCACCAGGTTCGCCGAGCCGACCTTGAGCATCGTCGTCGGCTCGGCCATGTTCGAGTCGCCCACGATGACATGCAGGCGCCGGTAGCGCTCGGCGTCGGCGTGCGGCTCGTCGCGGGTGTTGATGATGGGCCGCGAGCGGGTGGTCGCGCTGGAGACGCCCTCCCAGATGTGTTCCGCACGCTGGGAGAGGCAGTAGACCGCGCCGCGCGGGGTCTGCAGCACCTTGCCGGCGCCGCAGATGAGCTGCCGGGTCACCAGGAACGGCAGCAGCACGTCGGCGATCCGGGAGAACTCACCCGCGCGGGTCACCAGGTAGTTCTCGTGACAGCCGTAGGAGTTGCCCGCGGAGTCGGTGTTGTTCTTGAACAGGAAGATGTCGCCGCCGATGCCCTCGTCGGCGAGCCGACGTTCGGCGTCGACCAGCAGGTCCTCGAGGATCCGCTCCCCGGCCTTGTCGTGCGTCACCAGCTGGACGAGGTCGTCGCACTCGGCCGTCGCGTACTCGGGGTGCGAGCCGACGTCGAGGTAGAGCCGGGAGCCGTTCGACAAGAACACGTTGGAGGAGCGTCCCCAGGACACGACCCGCCGGAAGAGGTAGCGCGCCACCTCGTCGGGCGAGAGCCTGCGCTGTCCGTGGAAGGTGCACGTGACCCCGAACTCGGTCTCGATGCCAAAGATCCGCCGCTGCATGCCACCAGAGTAGGCGCTGGACCCCCTTCGACGGTGCGCCGTTCGGGCGTCGACACGCCCCCGGTATGCCACAGACGGTGAAATCCCCCCGATTCAGGCACGATTGGAGCACTGCTCTTGACGACTTGGGGAAGGCGACTCCTTGACACACCAGCTCATCCAGGCCTTCCGGCGCGTCGGGCGCACCGACCGCGCCCTCATCCGGCGTAGCGCCGCCCTCCCGGCCACGAAAGCCGACGACGCGCTGATGGCGCTGTCGAGATCGGCGAACAAGTCCCGGCTCTGGTGGGGCGTCGCCGCGGCGCTGGCGGTCCGGAAGGGCGCCACCCGGCGAGGCGCGCTGCGCGGGGTGGTCGCGATCGCCGGGGCCAGCGCCGCGGCCAACCTGATCGGCAAGCCGCTGTTCCCGCGTCGCCGCCCGGCCGAGGAGGAGGTGCCCGTGCACCGCCGCCTGCGGAAACGCCCGACTTCGTCGTCGTTCCCGTCCGGCCACTCCGCCTCGGCGGCGGCCTTCGCGACGGCGGTCGCGATGGAGTCGCCGCGCGCCGGGCTCGCCGTGGCGCCGCTCGCGCTGGCCGTCGCCTACTCGCGCGTCCACACCGGCGTCCACTGGCCTTCCGACGTCGGCGTCGGCCTGGGCATCGGGGTCGGTGTGGGCCTGGCGACCCGGCACTGGTGGCCGCTGCACGACGACGTCCCGGCCCGCACCGCCCACGACGCGGACGCGCCCGAGATGGTCGACGGCGACGACATGCTCGTGCTGGTCAACCCGAAGTCCGGGATCGACGGCCAGGACCCGACCGAGGACGCCCGGCACGCCTGGCCCAAGGCCGAGATCCTCCACCCGGACCCCGACCAGGACCTGATCAGCCAGCTCGAAAAGGAGATCGACGCCCGCGGGACGGTTCGCGCGCTCGGCGTCGCGGGCGGTGACGGCACCGTGGCCGCGGTCGCCGCGGTCGCCGCGGAACACGACCTGCCGCTCGCGCTGATCCCGGCGGGCACGCTCAACCACTTCGCCCGCGACGTCGGCGTCCGCTCCATGCCCGACGCGGACGCGGCCACCGAGCTGGGCAACGCCGTCGGCATCGACCTGGGCGAGGTCGAGATCGAGGAGGGCGACGGCGGCACCGCGCACCGCTGGTTCGTCAACACCGCCAGCCTCGGCGGCTACCCGGAGATGGTCCGGCTGCGCGAAAAGCTGCAGGAAAAGCACCCCAAGTGGCCCTCGGCCGCGATCGCGCTCGCCCGGACGCTGCGGCACGCCAAGCCGCTGACCGTGCGGCTCAACGGCAAGCTCACGCAGGTCTGGCTGCTGTTCGTCGGCAACGGCACGTACGCGCCGAAGGGCTTCGCGCCGAGCCGCCGGCCCGCGCTCGACACGGGTCTGCTCGACGTCCGCTACCTGCGTGCCGACCTGCCCTACTCGCGCGCCCGGTTCCTGCTGGCGATGGTGACCCGCACGCTCGCGGCCAGCCACGTCTACCAGGAGCTCGACGTGCCCGAGCTGGACGTCGAGCTGCTGGACGGGCACCGTCGGGTCGCCACCGACGGCGAGGTCGGCCCGCTCGGCAACCGGTTCCGCTTCCGGTCCCGCCCCAGCGCCCTGACCATCTACCGCCTTTAAGGACTCTTTACTTTCTCTCAACGAACCCACAGCGTCCCCTGGCTAGCGTCTTGATCGAGATGCGGGCGATCCTGCCCGCGGCCAGGGGACGAGCGGGGATCGAATGGGCGGGCACGGCCTGGCGAGCGGCATCCACCGGGCCGCCACCGACCCGGTGCTGCCCGGTGACATCACCGCGCGAGCCCGGGACCTCGGCCCGTTCGAGTCCCCGCTCATCTGGCTGGCCCTCGCCTCGGCCGCCGTCGCGGTGCTCGCCACCGTCATCGCGTTGTGGCGCCGGCGCCGGGTGCGCCGCTGGGGCTTCACCGCCTTCGGCGTCCTGCTCCTGCTCGCCGCAGTCACTGCCCTGAACAGCTACGTCGGGTACGTCCGCACGTCCGACGACCTCGCGCGCCTGCTGCAGAAGGGAACGGGCGTCGTCAACCTCGCCGGCCGCCTGCTCGACGACGGCACCGAAGCGCCGTCCGACTCCGCGGTCTCGCACCCGGGCGCGGGCAAGGCGGCCGCCGGCCAGCGGATCGACGTCGTGAACCTGCCCGACCCGGCGCACGGCGTCCCGTCCGGCAGCAACTACGTCATCCTGCCGCCGGGCTACGACGCCGCCGCGGCGCGGCGGTACCCGGTCGTCTACCTGATCCACGGCTACCCGTTCGGCGGCCCCCGCGACTGGCTGACCTCGGGTGACGCGCCCGGCACGCTGTTGGCCCTGCAGCAGGCGAACGTCATCGAGCCGATGATCGTGGTCAGCGTCGACCTGACGGCCGGAGTGCCCAGCACGGACTGGGAGTGCCTCGACGTCCCCGGCGGGCCGCAGCTGGAGACCTACCTCGCCCGCACGGTGGTCCCGGCGATCGACCAGCGCTACCGCACCATCGCCGACCGCGGGCACCGGGCGCTGGGCGGCATGTCCGGCGGCGGCTTCGGGGCGCTCAACATCGGCCTCCACCACGTCGACGAGTTCGGCACCCTGCTGATCGCCCTCCCCTACGACGACCTCAACGACTCGGTCGGCGTCCTCGACGGAAACCGAGCCGCCATCGCCGCCAACACCCCGCGCCGCTACCTGCCGGGGATGACCTTTTCCGCGCCGATCTCGGTGATGCTCGCGGTCGGCACCGGTGCGCCGACCGACGTCACGACGGCCCACCGGATCGCCGACGCCCTCCACGCCCGCGGCCAGGAAGCGGTCGTCCACGCCGAACGCGGCTTCAACCACACGTGGCACACCGCCCGGGCGACGCTGCCGTACCTGCTGGCCTTCGCCGACCAGAACTTCCGGGCCTCACCGGCGACGTCCTGAAATCCGGTTGTCCGGCCCGGGACCCTGAAGCATGGACCTCGCGACGCACTACGCCACCGGCCCCGCCGAAGACGACCGGCTCGCCCGCACCCCGCACGGCCGCCTCGAGTACCTGCGCACCCAGGAGCTGCTCCGCCGCCACTTGCGCGGCCACGAACGCGTTCTCGACGTCGGCGGCGGCACCGGCGTCCACGCGGCCTGGCTGGCCGCCGAAGGGCATCCCGTCCACCTCGTCGACGTCGTCCCGGCCCACGTCGACCGGGCAGCCGCGGTGCCCGGCGTCACGGCCTCGGTCGGCGACGCGCGCGGCCTGGACGCGGCCGACGCCTCCTACGACGTCGTCCTGCTGCTCGGCCCGCTCTACCACCTCGTCGAAGCGGCCGACCGGACCCGGGCTCTCGCCGAAGCCCGCCGGGTGCTGCGCCCGGGCGGCCTGCTCGCGGCCGCGGGCATCAGCCGGTACCTCTCGCTCCTCGAAGCCGGCGCGGCCGGCACGTTGAGCGCGGACCGGGCCGACCCGGTCCGCGAGGTCATCGAAACCGGGGCTTACGACGGGCACGCCGGGTTCGTCCGCACCCACTGGCACACGGCGACCGAACTGGACGACGAAGTCGCCGCGGCCGGCTTCGCGGACACCACCGTCTTCGGGGTCGAAGGCCCCGCGTGGCCCGCCCTCGACGCCGCGGGCATCGCCGAGTACCCACACCTGGCCGAATCCGCGCTGCGCGCCGCCCGGATCGTCGAACGGGACCCGCACCTCATCGACGCCAGCGCGCACCTGCTCGCCTTCGCCCGCCGGCCCGCATGACGAAGGCGGGGGCGCGTCCACGCCCCCGCCTCCGGGTGGTCCTACTCGCCTTCCGGCTTGCCCTCGGGCTCCTCGCCCTGCGGGTCCGGCACCGGCAGCAGCGAGTCCAGCGCCGTGCCCGTCAGGCGACGGAACGAGCGACGCGGGCGGTCGCGGTCCAGGACCGCCACCTCCAGCTTGATCGGGTCGGCCTCGCCGTTGCCGTTCGCCGGCGACGTGGACGAAGACGAGGACCCCGCCGACGAGGTCGACGAGGTCGTCGCCGGCTGGGTCGGCGTCCGCAGCGCGGCCACCGCCACACCCAGCGCCGCCTGCAGGTCCAAGCCGTCCTCGAACGTCTCCTTCAGCTTCGCCGCGATCTTCTCGTTCTGGCCGCCCATCACGATGTACTGCGGCTCGTCGAAGATCGACCCGTCGTAGGTCAGCCGGTACAGCTGGTCCTCCGCCGCGGTCGCCGCGACCTCCGCCACGCAGACCTCGACCTCGAACGGCTTCAGCTGCTCGGTGAAGATGCTGCCCAGCGTCGCCGCGTAGGCGTTCGCCAGCGCCCGCGCGCTCACGTCACGCCGGTCGTACTGGTAGCCCTTGAGGTCCGCGTGCCGGATCCCCGCCACGCGCAGGTTCTCGAACTCGCTGTAGCGCCCGACCGCCGCGAAGCCGATCCGGTCGTAGATCTCGGACACCTTGTGCAGCGTCGCCGACGGGTTCTCCGCCACGAACAGCACGCCGCCCGCGTACTTCAGCACCACCACGCTCCGGCCGCGCGCGATGCCCTTGCGCGCCAGCTCGGAACGCTCCCGCATCAGCTGCTCGGGAGAGGCATACAACGGCATCGTCACGGTGTGCGCTCCAGGTTCTTCGGTGTTCCAACGTTCACTGGTTCAGCCCCGGGTCAGGAGAGCCGGCTCTGGTGGCGCTCGATCCGCCCGGCCACCACGGCTTCCGCGACGGCCGCGGTCTCCGACTCCGGCAGCTGGACGGCGCCGCGCTCCGCGGTGATCGTCACGACGCTCGGGAAGATCCGCCGCACCAGGTCCGGGCCGCCCGAAGCGGTGTCGTCGTCGGCCGCGTCGTACAGCGCTTCGACCGCGACGCGCACGGCGCCCTCGACGTCGGCGTCCGGGTCGTGCAGCTTCTTCAGCGCGGATTTCGCGAACAGCGAACCCGAGCCGATGCCCGCGTAGCCGCCGTTCTCCTCGTAGCGCCCGCCGGCCGCGTCGTACGAGACGATCCGCCCGGCGTGCTTGGCGTCCTCGGCCTCGAGGTCGTAGCCCACGAACAACGGGATCGCCGCCAGCCCGGCCATCGCCATCTCGAGGTTGCCCTTGACCATCCCGGCCAGCTTGTTCGTCTTGCCGTCCAGCGACAGCGAAACGCCCTCGATCTTCTCGTAGTGCGCCAGCTCCACGGCGTAGAGCCGCACCATCTCCACGGCCAGGCCCGCGGTGCCCGCGATGCCCACGGCCGAGTACTCGTCGGTGACGTGCACCTTCTCGATGTCCCGGCTCGCGATCAGGTTGCCCGACGTCGCCCGCCGGTCACCCGCGATCAGCACGCCGCCTGCGAAGGTGCAGGCGACAATGGTCGTCCCGTGCGGCACACCCAGCTCCGCCGCGCCCGGCGAGACCTTCCGCTGGGGAAGCAGCTCAGGCGCCTGCGCGCGCAGGAAGTCGGAAAACGACGACGTCGCCGACGAGAAGTACGCGGCCGGCAGCGCGGGACCCGAGATGCCCCTGGTGTTGTCCATACGTGCTCAAAAATCCCATCTGTGCGGGCCTCGCGGACCAGAGGCCCCGCGCCCGGTCACCACCGCCCGCACGCGGACGCGGTCACCACCACGCGAGACCCCGGCCGCCGGCTGAACGGTCGGCAAGGGCGTGGCGCCCCGAGCGGCTTACTCGCCGCCCTTCTGCACGTAGGCCCGGACGAAGTCCTCGGCGTTCTCTTCGAGCACGTCGTCGATCTCGTCGAGGATCGTGTCCACGTCCTCGCCGAGCTTCTCGCGTCGCTCCTGACCCGCCGCGCCGGTGTCGTCGAACTCTTCGTCAGAGTCGCCGCCGCCGTGCTTTTCGATCTTTTCCTGGGCCATCTCGCCTCCCGGTGTGGCTGATGTTTCCTAGCCTACCCAGCGGCCCCGACATTCGGGGCAACGCCGCGATCACTGGTGCGTCCCACCTAGTCCGAACCGGTGAGCGCCTCCACCAGGTCTTCCGCCGTCGCCGACTCGTCCAGCAGCTTCCCGACGTGGGCCTTCGTCCCGCGCAGCGGCTCCAGGGTCGGGATCCGCACCAGCGACTCCTTGCCCACGTCGAAGATGACCGAATCCCACGACGCCGCCGCGATCGACGTCGCGTACTTCTCCAGCGCCCGGCCCCGGAAGTAGGCCCGCGTGTCCGAGGGCGGCGTCGTCACCGCGGCCAGCACCTCTTCCTCGGTCACCAGCCGCTTCATCGACCCGCGCGTCACCAGGCGGTTGTACAGGCCCTTCGCCAGCCGGACGTCCGAGTACTGCAGGTCGACCAGCCGCAGCCGCGGCGCGCCCCACGCCAGGTTGTCCCGCTGGCGGTACCCCTCCAGCAGCCGCAGCTTCGCCGGCCAGTCCAGCCGGTCCGCGCACTCCTGCGGGTCGCGCGCCAGCGCGTCCAGGATCTCGCCCCAGACCCGCAGGACCTCCTTCGACGCCTGGTCCGCGCCCGTGCGCTCCAGGTTCTGCGAGGCGATCTCGTGGTAGGCGAACTGCAGGTCCAGCCCGGTGTACTTCTTCCCGTTCGCCAGCGCCACCTGCGCCTTCAGCGTCGGGTCGTGGCTGATCTGGTGCACCGCGCGCACCGGCTCGTCCAGCTTCAGGTCGTCGAACCGGATGCCCGACTCGATCAGGTCGAGGATCAGCGCCGTCGTCCCGACCTTCAGGTACGTCGAGTACTCCGACATGTTCGCGTCGCCGATGATGACGTGCAGCCGCCGGTACTTGTCCGCGTCCGCGTGCGGCTCGTCCCGGGTGTTGATGATCCCGCGCTTGAGCGTGGTCTCCAGGCCGACCTCGACCTCGATGTAGTCCGCACGCTGGGAGAGCTGGAACCCGGCTTCCTCGCTCTGCTGGCCGATCCCGACCCGGCCCGAGCCGGTCACCACCTGCCGCGACACGAAGAACGGCGTCAGCCCCGCGATGATCGCGGTGAACGGCGTCGACCGCGCGCACAGGTAGTTCTCGTGCGTGCCGTAGCTCGCGCCCTTGCCGTCGACGTTGTTCTTGTACAGCTGCAGCTGGGGCTGGCCGGGCACGGACGCCGCCTTGAGCGCGGCCTCCTCCATCACCCGCTCGCCCGCCTTGTCCCAGATGACCGCGTCGCGCGCGTTCGTCACCTCGGGCGCCGAGTACTCCGGGTGCGCGTGGTCGACGTACAGCCGCGCCCCGTTGGTCAGGATGACGTTCGCCGCGCCCAGGTCCTCGACGTCCGGGTCGTGGCCCGGCCCGCCGGGCCCGGTCAGGTCGAACCCGCGCGCGTCGCGCAGCGGGGACTCCACCTCGTAGTCCCACCGCGCCCGCCGGGCGCGCGGGATGTCGGCCGCGGCCGCGTAGGCCAGCACGACCTGGGTGGAGGTGAGTACCGGGTTCGCCGTCGCGTCGCCCGGCACGGAGATGCCGTACTCGACTTCGGTTCCCATGATCCGCCGCATGTCCACCACCCTACGGGGTCGTCCTAGTGGAACGATGCACCCATGCCAGGCAGTGACGAACTCGTTGCGCTCTATGACCAGGCCGGCTCCGCCGTCGGCACGACCACCCGCTCCCGGGTCCGCGCCGAGGGCCTGTGGCACGCCGCCGGCGTCGTGCTGGTCCGTTCGGGTGACGGGAAAGCCGTCTACGTGCACCTGCGCACCGCGGTGAAGGACATCTGGCCCTCCACCTGGGACTGCTGGGCCGGCGGCGTGGTCGCCGCGGGCGAGTCACCGGCCGAGTGCGCCCGCCGCGAACTGGCCGAAGAGCTAGGCGTCCACGGAGTGGAACCCGTACCGCTGTTCACCAAGGTCTACGACGACGGCCGCAACCGCTGCCACAACTTCGCCTTCGAGGTCCGCTGGGACGGCCCGATCCACCACCAGGCCGAGGAGATCGCCGAAGGCCGCTGGATCCCGCTGGAGGAGCTCCGCGCCTGGATCGACGACCCGGCGCCCGAACTCCCCTTCATCCCCGACGGCCGCGAAGGCGTCCAGGAATGGTTCCGCCGCTACGGCTGAGCCGCGAGCTTCGCCGTCATCGCCGGCAGCAGCCGCTTCGCCGCGTCCACCGCGCGGGTCCCGGTGCTCGCCGAGACCGTCAGCTCGGACACGAGCCTTCCCTTGGCCAGCAACACCGTGCAGGTCTTGCCGTCGCACTCGTTGTCCGCGACGGCTTGGGCGGCCGATCCGTCCGGGAACGCCAGGACGCGGTGGCTCAGCTCCGACCCGCTGGAATAGCGCCAGGTCGCGGTCCGGCTGGCCGCCGACGGCCCATCCGCCAGGCAGCCGGCAAGCTCACTCGAGCCCGGCTGCACGCCTTCTTCGGCGACGTCGGCGTCGGACAGCAACGCCTGCTCCGCGAGCAGACCGGCATCGGGCACCGGCGGCGTGACCGGAGCCGCCTTCGCGGGACTCACCGGCACTTCGGTGGTCGCGACCGGGGCGGACGTCGGCGCCGGATCGTCGTAGTACGTCTCGAGGTTGTTCGGATCGGGCCCTTCGCAGGCCGTCAGGCCCACCAGCGCGACCGCCGCCAAGGCGACCACCTGACGATGACGCACCCGGCCTCCTGTCGTCGGTTTCGTGCCTGCGAAGGGTAGTGCAGCCGCTCAGTCCCACGCCAAGGAGGACCGGTGTCGCCAGTACGCACCGGGTTCTTCGGCGAGCCCGGCCAACGCGTCCCGGTCCGCCGCACCCAGCTCCAGCGTCGTGGCGCGCAGGTTCGCCTCGAGCTGAGCCGGGCTCGCCGGGCCGATGACGGCCGCGCCGGCCCACTCCTGCGCCAGCACCGCCGCGACGGCGACCGCGTCCGGCCCGGTCCCGTGCGCCGCCGCGACGTCACGGACCGCCTTCGGCGCTTCGACCGCGAGCCTGCCGTTCGCCAGGGTTTCCTTGACCAGCACGCGCTTCCCGGCCGCGTGCGCCGCGGCGAGGGCGGGACCGGCGGACGGCTCCAGGACGTTCCACGTCGACTGCACCGCCGAGAACACCGGACGCCCGGCCACTTCCAGCGCGAAGGCCCGCTCGATCGCGTCCGCCTGCGCCGGCCCGGACGTCGAGAACCCGACCGCGACACCGTTCGCGGCGAGCTCCGCCAAGGCTTCGACGAGGGGCTCGTCGGTGAAAAGCGGACTGTCCACAGTGAGCGAATGCACCTGGTACAGGCCGACCCGATCCCCCAGCAGCGCCAGGGTTTCCGCCCACTGCGCCGCGAACCGCGCCGCCGAGTGCTCCTTCACCTCGTGCACGTCGGCGTCGAGCCGCCAGTCCCCCACGTACGCGTAACCCCACTTGCTGGAGACCTCGACGCCGGTGTGTCCGCGCTCGGCGAGCCAGCCGGCCAGGAACTCCTCGGAGCGTCCGTACGACCGGGCGACGTCGACGTGCCGGATCCCGGCGGCGTAGGCGTCGTCGAGCACCGCGAAGGTCGCCGCGCGCATGGATTCGACGTCCCGCTCCGGGGGCAGAGCACCCTCACGGCCCAGGTTGATGTAGGCGGGCCGGCCCAGCGCGGCCAGGCCGAGCGCGAGGCGGTTCACGCGGTCTGCTTGTGCCGGAGGATGGCCAGCCACTGGTCGGCGTTCTGCGCCTGGCGGTGGAGCTTCTCGAGGCGCGCGGCCGGGGCCCGGACGTAGCCCTTGCCGAAGACCGGCGCGATCTGACGGAGGCTGGCGCCGCCTTCGCGGGCGGCGAGCAGGGCCCAGTCGGAGGCGTCGGCGCAGGCCGCGGAGGCCCGGCGGAGCTCCCCGAGGATGTCGATGAGCTCCTGGGCGCTCACCTCCCCCGCCTGGACGGCGGCGGCCGTGGTCTCCAGCCAGGCCAGGACGTCGTTTTCGGTGATCGGCGCGCGAGGCCGGCGGGTTTCTTCGGTCACAGCCCGGAGTATAGGTCGTTATACGTCGATATACTCGAACCAGCCATGACGACACGCACCGAATCCCAGCCGGACGTCGAGCAGCTGCTCGACGTGTTCAAGGCGCTCGCGAACCCGGTGCGGCTGCAGGTGCTGCGGTGGCTTCGGGAGCCCGAGCGGCACTTTCCGGTCGACCGGGCGATCGCCGACCCCGTCGAGGTCGGCGTGTGCGTGAGCCACATCCAGGAGAAGCTGGGCCTCGCGCAGTCGACCGTGTCGGCCTACATGGCGTCGCTGCAGCGGGCCGGCCTGGTGCGCGCGACCCGCGTCGGCAAGTGGACGCACTACAAGCGCGACGAGGCCCGGATCGCCGAGTTCGTCGCCGTGCTCGGCCACTCTCTCTAGCCTCTCCCCTTTCCCGCCTCGACGGACCGCCGGTTGACTCATATCGTAATTCTGCGATACTTCGATTTATGAGCTCGATCGAGAACATGCGGCTCGGCCGCTACGGGATCTGGACGTTCGACTTCGAGGACCAGCCGGCCGGCCTGATCCGGGATTCGGTGCGGGAACTGGAAGAACTCGGCTGGCCGGCGATCTGGATCCCGGAGAGCGGCGGCCGGGAAGCCCTCACGCACGCCGGGTTCCTGCTGTCGGCCACCGAACGCCTGAGCGTCGTCAACGGGATCGCGCGGATCTGGTCGCGCGAGCCGCGCTACACCCAGACCGCGGCCCTGCTGCTGGCCGACGCCTACCCGGACCGCCACCTGCTCGGCCTCGGTCTCGGCGCCGGGAAGCCCGGCACCAAGCCGTTGCGGGCGATGAGCGACTTCCTCGACGCCCTGGACGCCGTCACCAGCGGCAACCCCGCGCCGCGGTCGCCGGTCCGGCGCCTGCTCGCCGCGTACGGACCGAAGATGCTGGAGCTGGCCGGGAACCGGTCGGCGGGCGCCCACACCTACCACGTGACGCCGGAGCACACCGCCCAGGCACGGGCGGTCCTCGGTGACCGGCCGTTCCTCGGCGTCGAGCAGGCCGTGCTCTTCGAAACCGACGCCGCCGAGGCACGGGAGATCGCCCGCGCTCACCTGCACCGGTACCTCACGTCGGAGTACAACATCGCGAAGTTCCGCCGGCTCGGCTACACGCAGGCGGACATCGACGGCGGCCGCGGGAGCGACCGGCTCGTCGACGACCTCGTCGCCTGGGGCGACCTCGACACGATCACCGGCAAGCTGCGCGCCCACCTCGACGCCGGCGCCGACCACGTCGGCATCCAGGTGATCGGGACCGAACCGGGCACGTCGGCCATGCCGCACTGGCGGCGGCTCGCCGAAGCGCTGCTACCCGCCGAAGTCACCGCGTAGGCCGAACCGCGCGGTGCAGTGCCAGACGCACTTGAGCACCTGGGGATCGTGCCGGCCGGCGCGGACGGCGTCGCCGATGACGCGCGCGTCCAGCCGGCCGTCCTCGGCGATCTCCTTGCCGGCCCGCACGACTTCTTCGCCCCGGAAGTCGGCGTGCTCGGCCAGGACCTCGACCGGCAGCCGGAACCCGTGGTGCCAGCACGTGGGAAACGGCAGCCCGGCGGCCGCGGCCTCGACATCGGTGCCGCGGAACGCCGGGTCCAGCACGAGCGCCTCGACGTCGGTCGCGAGGTGGAGCGGGCCGTGGACGTGGGCTTCGACGTGGTCGTCGAGCTCGTCCCGCGTGTCCGCCTCGGCGAGCGCCACCAGCGGCATGTGCTCGGCGGTCCCGAAGTCTTCCGGCTCGGCGAAACTGTCCGGATAGCAGAACGTCGTGCGCGCGAGCACTTCCCGCCTCAGCCGGAAGTGCGACGAGCCGAACCGGACAGAGCCACCCGCCGGCCGGCGACGGTAGTCGAGCGAACCGTACTTCGGGCGGGCCGACGGCGGCTGGTCGTCGTAGACCCCGCCGAAGATGCGGTGCTCCCAGCGCCAGCGGTCGCCGCCGGCGTGGGCGGTCAGGCCGCCGTTGCTCGTGCCCGTCTCGAACTGCGAGCGGTACACGCCGTCCGCGACGAGGTGCCGGAGCAACGGCACCCCGCCCACCAGGCGGTCCGGGTGGAAGTGCACGGTGACGGCCAGGTCGCCGGGCAGCGGCGGCCCCGACACGCGGCTTGCCACGTGCGCGACCGCTCGCTGCCACGGTTCACTCCCCCACGCCATGGCGCCATCATAACCCGACGGGTATAGGTCGTTATACACATCGAGACGTCCGAAAACCGCTGGCTTCGCGCCCGGCGTCCCGGCTTGACTGCGCGCATGCGGTTCGGAGCTACGGGGTTCGGCGTCACGGTGCGGTTCGCGCTGCTGGCCGTCGTCTGGGGTGCGAGTTTCCTGTTCATCAAGGTCGGACTGGCCGGGCTCTCCCCCGGCCAGATCGCCCTCGCGCGGGTCGCCTTGGGCGCTCTCGCGCTGGCTGCCGTGCTGCTCGTGCGCCGGCGGCCGCTTCCCCGGGATCTCGTGCTGTGGGGCCATCTCGCGGTGGTCTCGGTGCTGTTGTGCGTCGTGCCGTTCCTGCTGTTCTCGTGGGCGGAACAGTACATTTCGTCCGGTTTGGCCAGTATCTTCAACGCGACGACCCCGCTCATCACGATGCTGCTGGCCGCGGCGGCGTTGCCCGAGGAGCGGTTCACGCCGCCTCGGGTGCTCGGCCTGTCGCTCGGTTTCCTCGGCGTGCTCACGATCGTCGGGGTGTGGCACGGCGTCGACGTCTCGCACCAGCTGACCGCGCAGCTCGCCTGTCTCGGCGCCACCACCTGCTACGGCGCGTGTTTCGTCTACATGCGCCGGTTCGTCTCGCCGCGCGGGGTGGACCCGGTCGTCGTCGCGTTCGGCCAGACGGGCTCGGCGACGGTCATCCTCGGCCTGCTGGCGCCGGTGGTCGCGGCGACGCCGGTCCACCTGGACCTGGCGGTGGTGGCGAGCATGGTGGCGCTCGGCGTGTTCGGCACGGGCATCGCGTATGTCTGGAACGTCCGCATCATCGCCGCCTGGGGCGCAGCCAACGCCTCCGCGGTGACCTACCTCACACCCGTGGTCGGGGTGCTGCTCGGCGTGCTCGTGCTGGGCGAACCGGTGAGCTGGAACCAGCCGGCCGGGGCGCTCCTGGTGGTGCTGGGCATCCTCGCCGCGCACGGACGCCTGCGGCGGCGCAGGCCCGAACCCGCACTCGTCAGCCGCTAGACACACCGATGGGGCGGCCGCCGAAGCGACCGCCCCATCGAGCGTCGGACTACAGGTACTGACCGGTGTTCGTGGCGGTGTCGATCGCCCGCCCCGAGTCCTGGTTCTTGCCGGTGACGAGCGTGCGGATGTAGACGATCCGCTCGCCCTTCTTGCCGGAGATCCGGGCCCAGTCGTCCGGGTTGGTGGTGTTGGGCAGGTCCTCGTTCTCCGCGAACTCGTCGACGATCGCGTCGAGCAGGTGCTGCACCCGGAGACCCGGCTGCTGGGTCTCGAGCACCGACTTGATCGCCGACTTCTTCGCCCGGTCCACGATGTTCTGGATCATCGCGCCCGAGTTGAAGTCACGGAAGTACAGGACCTCCTTGTCCCCGTTGGCGTAGGTCACCTCGAGGAACCGGTTCTCGTCGCTCTCCTCGTACATCCGCTCGACCGTGTGCTGGATCATCGCGTCGAACGTCGCCTTGGCGTCGCCGCCGAACTCGGCGAGGTCGTCGGCGTGGATCGGCAGGCCTTCGGCCAGGTACTTGGAGAAGATGTCCTTCGCGCCTTCGGCGTCCGGACGCTCGATCTTGATCTTGACGTCGAGCCGGCCCGGCCGCAGGATCGCCGGGTCGATCATGTCCTCGCGGTTGGAGGCGCCGATGACGATGACGTTCTCCAGGCCTTCGACACCGTCGATCTCCGACAGCAGCTGGGGCACGATCGTGGTTTCCACGTCGGACGAAACGCCCGACCCACGGGTCCGGAAGATCGAGTCCATCTCGTCGAAGAACACGATCACCGGGGTGCCCTCGGAGGCCTTCTCCCGCGCTCGCTGGAAGATCAGGCGGATGTGCCGCTCGGTCTCCCCGACGAACTTGTTGAGCAGCTCGGGACCCTTGATGTTCAGGAAGTAGGACTTCCCGTCCTCGTTGTCGCCCCGCGCCGCGGCCACCTTCTTGGCCAGCGAGTTCGCGACCGCCTTGGCGATGAGCGTCTTGCCGCAGCCCGGCGGGCCGTAGAGCAGGACGCCCTTGGGCGGGCGCAGCTGGTACTCCTGGTACAGGTCGGCGTGCAGGAACGGCAGTTCCACCGCGTCGCGGATCTGCTCGATCTGCCGGGTGAGGCCACCGATGTCCTCGTAGCGGACGTCGGGCACCTCCTCCAGCACGAGATCCTCGACCTCCGCCTTCGGCACGCGCTCGTACGCGTAGCCGGCCTTGGAGTCGACCAGGAGCGAGTCGCCCGGCTTGAGCGGCTGCTCGGCAAGCAGATCGGAGAGCAGGACCACCCGCTCTTCGTCCGCGTGCCCGACCACCAGCGCGCGAAGGCTGCCGCCCTCGACGTCGGCGGCGAGCACCTCACGCAAGGCACACACCTCGCCGGTGCGTTCGAATCCGCCGGCCTCGACCACGGTGAGCGCCTCGTTGAGCCGCAGCGCCTGGCCGCGACGCAACGACGAGAGCTCGACCGCGGGCGATACCGACACCCGCATCTTCCGGCCGGCCGTGAAGACGTCCACCGTGTTGTCCTCGTACGCCTCGACGAAGACGCCGTACCCGGACGGTGGCTGGGCCAGCCGGTCGACTTCCTCACGCAGCGCGAGGAGCTGTCCTCGCGCCTCACGCAGGGTTTCGACCAGTTTGGTGTTGCGCTCGGTGAGCTGGCTCACCCTTTCCGACGCCTCGGCGAGCCGCTGTTCGAGCACTCGGTTCTGCCGTGGCGAGTCGGTCAGTTTGCGGCGCAGCAGCGCCACTTCCTCCTCGAGAAAACGGATCTGCCGAGCCTGCTCGTCCGCCGTCGTCCCAGCTCCGGATGTTGCTGAAGGGTCGGCCTCCTCGCGCCGACCTCCGGGAAGGTCATGATGCATCGGGCACCTCCTCGGAGTGCTTTTCATTCCACGGTACCGGCGATCACCGACAAGAAAAGGCCTTTCCGGATCACAAGATCGGCGCGTCGCGGTTTCCTCGCCTGGTCCAGCACGGACATTCCCGCAGCGCAAGAGGCCATTTCGGTGCCGTGGCCCCGGCGCGTCGCGGGCCGATCCGGGCCAGGACGAACCAAGCACGTCGGGAGTACCCGCCCCCGGGACGGCCCAACCGCGCCCGCCGATGACGATTCGGGCCAGTTCCGCCCTAACCGCGCGGCGGTCCCCCGCGATGGCTAGCATCGGGCCGACGTCGGCCGCTCCAGGGCCGGGTCACCGTCTTGACGCGAGGGGGCACCACCCATGACCTACCCGCCGCAGCAACCGGGCGGCTACGGGCAGCAGCCCGGCGGCTACGGGCAGCAGCCCGGGCCGTACGGCCAGCAGCCCGGCGGCTACCCCCAGAGCGGCCCGCAGCCCCAGCCGGGCTACGGCGGCACCCAGCAGTTCGGCCAGCCCGACCCCTACGGTCAGCCGCAGCAGGGCGGTTACCCGCCCCAGACGGGCCCTCAGCCCCAGCAGGGCTACCCGCAGTACGGGCAGCAGGACCAGTGGGGCCAGCCCCAGCAGCAGCAGCCGGGCTTCGGCGGTTACGACCAGTACGGGGGCGGCGGCTTCGGCGACGCTCCCCCGCCCAAGAAAAAGAAGACCGGGCTCATCGTCGGCATCGCGGCCGCCGCGGTGGTCCTCGTAGGCGGCGGCGTGACCTGGCTCGTCCTGGCCAACCAGGACGAAGGCAACACCGCGGCGCCGCCCGCCAGCAGCAGCTCGGCGGCGCCGACGTCCGCGCCGAAGACGTCGGCCCCGAAGAGCAAAACGACCTCGCCGTCCAGCCCGTCGACGAAGAGCACCAAAGCCGCCTCCGGGCCGGCGCCGTCCGGCAAGGGCAGCTCGCAGGACCTGTTCGACACGACGATCGCCGCCTACAACGCGGGCGACGAGAAGGCGTTGGCCGACACCATCTGCCGGAGCGTCTTCGAGGGCACCACGGGCGAGATCCCGAAGGTCACGGTGAAGCTGACCGGCACGCCGCAGGACACCGGGGACAAGTCCACCGTGCGCTACTCGGCGACGGACGGCAGCAAGACCAAGGTCGGCACGATGTCGGCCCAGAAGGAATCCGGCTTGTGGTGCCTGTCCAACGTGAAGGCGGACGGCTCGTGAGCCCGCGCCGTCGGTGAACCGGGTGCTCGCCGCCGGGCTCGTGCTGCTCGGCGTGGCCGGTGCGGGCGCGGTGCTGGGACTGCTGCTCGTCGCGCCGTCCGGTACCTCGCCCGCGCCGTCGAGCGCATCGCCGCCGCCGGCCCGGACTTCGGCTTCGGCGGCGCCGAGCGCGGTCGACACGGCCGCGGTGAACGTGCTGGCCCGCGCGATCGTCGACGCGATCAGGGCCCACGACTCGGCGGCGTTCGGCAAGCTGACGTGCCGCCCGCAGAGCGTGGAGGCCCTGGCGCAGCTGCAGCGGACGTGGGACGCGGCCGGTCCGGTGACGGCGACCCTGAAGGAGCCGCCGGAGGTCCGCGGCGAGTCCGCGACGGCGAAGGTGCACGTCGAGGCGGCAGGCGGGACGAAGGACACGCCCTTCCCGCTGCACAAGGAGTCCGGCCGGTGGTGCGTTCCCGGTTAGCCCGGGTACGTCAGCCCTTGCCCTTGGCGGGCCGGCGCGACACGCGCGGGGACACGGTCCCGTCCGCGAGCCGGCGGGCCGTGAGCAGGAACGCCGTGTGCGCGACCATCCGGTGGTCCGGGCGCACCGCCAGGCCCACGACGTGCCACGGCCGCATCAGCGTTTCCCACGATTCGGGCTCGGTCCAGCACTGCTGCTCGCGAAGCGACTCCGTGACCCGCGAGAGCTGCGTCACGGTCGCGACGTAGACGGTCAGCACGCCGCCCGGCACCAGGTGGGCGGCCACGTTCGGCAGCTGGTCCCACGGGGCGAGCATGTCGAGCACGACCCGGTCGACCTCGCCCTCGTGCGACGCCAGGTCCGCCACCGTCAGTGACCAGTTTTCCGGCTTCTCGCCGAAGAACTTCACGACGTTGTGCTCGGCGTGCACGGCGTGGTCGTCCCGGATCTCGTACGAGTGGACGCTCCCGGCCGGACCCACCGCGCGCAGCAGCGAGCAGGTCAGCGCGCCGGAGCCGGCGCCGGCTTCGAGCACGCGGGCGCCCGGGAAGATGTCGCCCCACATCACGATCTGCGCGGCGTCCTTCGGGTAGATCACCTGCGCGCCGCGGGGCATCGAGAGCACGTAGTCCGGCAGCAGCGGGCGCAGCGCGAGGTACGTCGACCCGCCCGCGGACGTCACCACCGAGCCCTCGGGACGGCCGATGAGGTCGTCGTGGGCGAGCCCGCCGCGGTGGGTGTGGTACTCCCCGCCGTCGGCCAGCGTCAAGGTGTAGTGCCGCCCCTTCGAGTCGGTCAACTGCACCCGATCACCCGCGCGAAACGGTCCGCTGACCGACAACACTTCCTCCAGTACCCCGAATGGCCGACACCAGATCTTCGCAGGCCGCCCGGGCCGGTGGGTCAGCGGGTACGGCGGTTCAGCGCGGCGCGCAGGTCGTCCCGGCGCAGCACGCCCGCCGGGCGACCTTCGTCGTCGACCACCAGGAACTGCCACGCGGCGGTTTCGCGGACGCGCTCGACGACGTCCTCCCCCGGCTCCGAGGCCAGCAGGACGGTCTCGGCCCGGATCGGCTCGGCCGCGAGCTCCGCCGGCGCGTGCGGCGACGTGCTCGCGAGGCGTTCCGCCGCGCCCGTGTCGAGCAGGCCGGCGGCGACGCCGTCCGCGCGGACCAGCACCACGCCCCGCCCGGCCGACGCGGCCAGCGCGTCCGACACCGGGCTTTCGGCGGGCAGCTGCAGCACCGGCCGCACCAGCTCGCCGAGGTCCAGTCCGTCCGGCCAGGTGCGGCGCGTTTCCGCGGCCAGCTCCGAGCGCGCGCCGAGGATCACGAACCACGCCGTGACGACGCAGACGCCGAGGCGCAGCCAGCGATCCGGGCTGCCGGTCGCCAGGCCCCACAGCGCCCACACGAGCAGCCCCGCGGCGACGATCCCGCCGCCGGCGACCGCGGCGCGCGTGCCCTTCGCGCGGATCCCCGTCGCCGCCCAGACGCCCGCGCGGACCAGCCGGCCGCCGTCCAGAGGCAGGCCGGGCAGCAGGTTGAACACGCCGACGGCGAGGTTCGCCACGGCGCACTCGGCCACCAGCATCCAGACCGCGCCGTCGGGCGGGACGGCGAACATCAGCAGGCCGCAGAACCCGCCCAGCAGCAACGACACCGCCGGGCCCGCCGCGGCGACCAGGCCCTCGTGGACGGGCCGCTTCGGCGTGCGGGCCACTTCGGACAGCCCGCCGAGGAGGAAGAGGCGCAGCCGCCGCACCGGGATCCCGAGCCGCAGCGCGGCCAGGCAGTGGCCGAGCTCGTGGGCGAGCACCGACAGGCCCAGCAGCAGCGCGAACGCGCCCGCGAGCACCCACGAAGTCAGCGTCGAGGCGTCCGGGAGCAGCCGTCCGACCAGCGGCGCGTACAGCACGACGACGACCAGCGAGCCGATCCACCAGGACGGCGCCAGCAGCACGGGCACGCCGGCGACCCGGAACAGCAGGAGCCCGCCGTCCGAGCGGACGGCCTGCCGGGTGCCCCCGGTGCCCTGCTCACTGGTCGCGGCCATGCGGGAGAGCCTAGAGCCCCCGGTGTGGGTACCGGGTGATCCGGGTCCGGTGGTGTCGCACACGGACACCCACGTACCCGGACGGCCGATACGCGTACCTGGACGGCCGACACGGCTCCGGGGTCGTGTCGTCTGTCGGGGTACGCGTGTCGGCCATCTGCGTGCGCGTGTCGGCCGGTGTGGGGGTGTGGGCGTTGCGGTCGCCGGAACTGTCGTACCCCGGCGTTACGCTCTGCCCATGCCCGACCCCGACACCGTCACCACGGAACCCCCGGCCTCCGCCGTCGCCACGCAGGTGCGGCGGCGGCCCGCGTTGTCGCCGTCGAGGGCCAGCGACTTCAAGCAGTGCCCGCTGCTCTACCGGTTCCGCGCGGTCGACCGGCTGCCGGAGGTCCCGACCAAGGCCCAGCTGCGCGGCACGCTCGTCCACTCGGTGCTGGAGCGGCTATTCGCGCTGCCGGCCGCCGAGCGCGTTCCGGCACAGGCGCGGGAGCTGCTGGGCCCGGCGTGGACGCAGCTGTCCGAAGACCGTCCGGAGTGGACCGAGCTGTTCGACGGCGAGAAGCCCGACGACCACGCGGACTGGTTGCGGTCGGCGGAAAAGCTTCTGGACGCCTACTTCGAGCTGGAGGACCCGCGGCGGCTCGAGCCGGAGGCGTGCGAGCTGCACGTCGAGATCGAGCTCGGCTCCGGCGTCCTGCTGCGGGGCTACATCGACCGCGTCGACGTCGCGCCGACCGGCGAGATCCGGGTCGTCGACTACAAGACCGGTGCCGCGCCGCGGGAAATCGGCGAGGCCAAGGCGATGTTCCAGATGAAGTTCTACGCCGTGGTGCTGTGGCGGCTGCGCGGGATCGTGCCGCGCCAGCTGAAGCTGATGTACCTCACCGACGGCCAGTCGCTCGCCTACACCCCGGACGAAGCCGAGCTGCTCCGCTTCGAGCGCACCCTCGAAGCCATCTGGCAGGCCATCCTCAAGGCGGGCAAGACCGGCGACTTCCGGGCGAACAAGAGCAAGCTGTGCAACTGGTGCGACCACCAGGCGCACTGCCCCGAGTACGGCGGCACGCCACCGGCCTACCCGGGCTGGCCGGAGCCCGACGCGGGCGACGAGACCCCGCTGGACCGGGCCGACTGATGGCCGACGCCTTCTACGTCCCGCTCGGCGACGGCCGGTTCTCCGCGACCGCCCACACCGCCGGTCCCTGGTCGGCCGAGTCCCAGCACTTCGGCCCGCCGTCGGCGTTGCTGGTCCGCGCCCTCGAAAACGTCGAACCCGCGCACCCGGCGGAGCTCGCGCGGGTGACCGTCGAGATCCTCGGCCCGGCCCCGGTCGCCGACCTCGCCGTGCGGGCCCGCGTCGAGCGGCCCGGCCGGTCGGTCGAGCTGCTGCAGGCCGAGCTGGCGACCGCGGACCGCGTGGTCGCGCGGGCTTCGGCGTGGCGCATCGCGGCGTCGGACACCTCGGAGATCGCCACGGACGCCGGGCCGCTGATGCCCGCGCCGGACAGCGTCACGGAGTCGCCGTGGCCCGAAGGCTGGCAGGCCGGCTACCTCGACGCGGTGGAGTGGCGCGCGGTCCGCGGCGGCATGGACGTGCCCGGCCCGGCGGCGGTCTGGGCCCGCCAGCGCGTCCCGCTGGTCGACGGCGAGGAGCCGAGCGGGCTGCAGCGCCTGTTCGCCATCGCCGACTCCGGCAACGGCGTCTCGAACTACCTCGACCCGCGCAAGTGGTGGTTCATCAACTCCGAGCTCACCGTGCACCTGCGGCGGCCGCCGGCGGGCGAGTGGATCGGCCTCGACGCGGTCACCCTGGTGGGCAAGCACGGCGTCGGCACGGCGACGAGCATCCTGCACGACGGCGACGGTCCGGTGGCCACCGGCGCGCAGGCGCTCATGGTGCGACCGCGACAGGCCGGGGGCGGATAGCCACCCACAACGGGCCCGCATCCAATAACCTTCGCGGAACGACCGACTTGAGGAGCGCTCCGGCATGCAGATCACCTCGGTGGTCAACCAGAAAGGCGGGGTCGGCAAGACCTCACTGAGCGTCGGCACCGCGGCCGCACTGGCCGAACAGGGCCGGCGGGTGCTGCTGGTCGACCTCGACCCGCAGGGCCACGCGACGACCGAGATGCTCGGGTTGTCCGAGGTGCCCCCGGACCGGCCGAGCCTGGCGAAAGCGCTGGCCAAGACGTGGAAGGGCCCGATCGAAGAGATCGTCGTCCCGCACCCGCGCAGCAACCTCGGCAAGGGGGGCGCGCTCGACGTCGTGCCGACGTCGCCGGGGATGTTCGACCTGATCCGGCGGCTCGACTCGTTCCGCGTGCCCGGCTGGCAGCTCGCCCGCGTCATCCAGTTCGCGAACTACGACCACTGCATCATCGACTGCCCGCCCGCGCTGGACGTGCTGACGAACAACGCGCTGGCGGCGTCGCACGGGATCCTGGTGCCGGTCCAGCCGGACAAGACGAGCATCCGCGCGCTGCGGCTGCTGGCCGACCAGGTCCGGTACGTCGAGCAGACCGTGGGGCGGCAGCCGCTGTCGTGGTTCGGCCTGGTGCCGAGCCTCTACCGGCGCCCGATCTCGCACTACGCGGCGGCCGCGCTGCAGGAGATGTACGAGTTCGGCATCCCGATGCTCTCGCACCTGCCGCTGGGCGTGGTGATGAACGAAGCGGCCGCGAACGGCGTCCCGGTGACGACGTACGCCCCGGAGACGTTGCAGGCGGTGTCGTTCCGCGAGATCGCCGCCACGCTGGACAGCTACTTGGAGCAGAACCAGGCTCCGGCGGTCGTGCCGGCCGACGAGGAGTTCGTCTTCGAGGACTTCATCTCCGAGGTGGCGGTGGCCCGCAACGTCAACGACAACGGCGCCCGCAAGGGGCTGTACGACCTGCTGCCGAAGAAGCCCAACCGGCCTCGGTGAGCTTCGCGCGGGCGGGAAGCGGTTCCCCGCCCGCGCGAACGCTCAGAGACGGCAGGAGCGGATGTCCGACGCCAGGATCGCCTTGGCACCGACCTCGGCCAGCTCGTCCATGATCAGGTTGACCTTCTTGCGCGACACCATCGCCCGCACGGCCACCCAGTCGTCGTCGGCCAGCGGCGCCACCGTCGGCGACTCCAGGCCCGGCGTGATCGCGATGGCCCGCTCGACCAGCGTCCGCGGGCAGTCGTAGTCCAGCATCATGTACTGCTGCGCGAACACGACCCCGCGCAGCCGCGCGGCCAGCTGCGATTTCGCCTTGCTCTCCGCGGTGCCCTTGCGCTGCAGCAGTACGGCTTCCGACACGCAGATCGGGTCGCCGAACGCGACCAGGTTGTTCTGCCGCAGGGACCGGCCGGACTCGACGACGTCCGCGATCGCGTCCGCCACGCCCAGCTGGATCGAGATCTCGACCGCGCCGTCGAGCCGGATGACCTCGGCCTCGACGCCGTGGCGGGCGAGGTCCTCGCGGACCAGCCGCGGGTACGACGTCGCGAGCCGCTTGCCGTGCAGGTCGGCCGGCTTCCAGTCCCGGCCGGCCGGCGCGGCGTAGCGGAACGTCGAACCGCCGAAGCCCAGCGCCTGGACCTCCTCCACCGGCGCGCCGGAGTCGAGCGCGAGGTCCCGGCCGGTGATGCCGAGGTCGAGGTCACCCGAGCCGACGTAGATCGCGATGTCCTTGGGGCGCAAGAAGAAGAACTCGACCTCGTTGACGGTGTCGAGCACCGTCAGGTCACGCTGCTCATGCCGCTTCCGGTAGCCCGCCTCGCCGAGCATCTCCGTCGCCGCGGCGGCGAGGGCTCCCTTGTTCGGCACGGCAACACGCAGCATTTCGCTTCTCTCCTCGTTCAGCGGTGGACCACCCGTCACAGGTAGCGGTAGACGTCCTCGGTCGACAGGCCGCGGCCGAGCATCAGCACCTGCAGCCGGTACAGCAGCTGGGAAATCTCCTCGGCCAGGCGCTCGTCGGACTCGTGCTCGGCGGCGATCCACACCTCGCCGGCTTCCTCGAGCACCTTCTTGCCCTGGGCGTGCACTCCGGCGTCGAGGGCGACGACGGTGCCGGACCCGTCGGGACGGGTACGCGCGCGCTCGGCAAGCTCCGCGAACAGCTCATCGAAGGTCTTCACGGTCTGCAGATCCTTCCACCCCGGTCCCGTCCCCGCTGCCCCGGGCCGGTCCGGATGCCGCCGATCTCACACCGAAGTGGACGCTTCCTCCCGAGGAGTGGGACACCGTTCGAAGTCGAGCAGGTACCGCTTGCGTTCGAGGCCGCCGCCGTACCCGGTGAGCGAACCGGTCGAGCCGACCAGCCGGTGGCACGGGACGATGATCGAGATCGGGTTCTTGCCGTTGGCCAGGCCGACCGCCCGCGCGGCCGCCGGCTTGCCGAGCAGCTGGGCCAGCTCACCGTACGACGCCGTTTCGCCGTACGGGATCTCGAGCAGCGCCGACCACACCGAACGCTGGAACGGCGTCCCGCGGAAGGCCAGCGGAAGGTCGAACTCGCGGCGCTGCCCGGCGAAGTACTCCCCGAGCTGGGTCTCCGTGCGGGCGAAGACCTCGCCCGCGCCAGGGTCGCCGAACGTCGGCTCGGCCGGGCGGTGGCGCTGCTCGTGCATGTACAGCCCGCAGAGGGCGTCGTCTTCGGCGACCAGCGTCAGCGGGCCGCACGGACTGTCCACGACCGTGTGGGAACGCATGGGGATCTCCTAGGCGGCGGGCATCCGGTTGATGGCGTGGTCGCCGGTGGCCCACAGGTGCTGGGTGGCGTAGGCGCGCCAGGGCCGCCACGCCCCGGAGCGGGCGACGACGGCCGCCTGGCCGCCCAGGCCGAGGGTCTCCGCGGCGTACTTGATGCCGAGGTCGGTGGGGAGGAACGCGTCCGGGTCGCCGAGGGCGCGCATGGCGATGCTCTCGACCGTCCACGGCCCGAACCCGGGCAACGCGCTCAGCGCCGCCCGCGTCGACGCCCAGTCGCTGCCCGCGCCGAGGTCGAGCCCGTCCGTCAAGGCCGAGACCAGCGCGAGCAGCGTGCGACGGCGGCTGCGCGGCATGGCCAGCGTCTCGGGGTCCAGTGAGGCGAGAGCCGCCGGTGAAGGGAACAGGTGGGTCAGCCCGCCCTCGGGATCCTCGATCGGCTCGCCGTGCGCGACGACGAGCCGGGCCGCGTGGGTGCGCGCCGCCGCCGTCGAGACCTGCTGCCCCAGCACGGCCCGGACGGCGAACTCGGCGCCGTCGACCGTGCGCGGGACGCGGCGCCCCGGCGCGGCCGCGACCAGCGGCGCGAGGAGCGGATCGGTGGCGAGCTGGTCGTCGACGGCGGTCGGGTCGGCGTCGAGGTCGAGCAACCGGCGGCAGCGGCTGGTGGCGGCCGGCAGGTCCCGCAGGTCGGTCAGGCTCAGCCGGCAGGCGATGTGACCGTTCTCGGGGCGCAGGGCGACGACGCCGTGGCCGTGCGGCAGCCGCAACGTCCGCCGGTAGGCTCCGTCGCGCCACTCCTCGACGCCCGGTACGCCGGTCGCGACGAGGTGGCCGAACAGGTTGTCCGGGCAGAGCGGCTTGCGGTAGGGCAGCCGCAGCACGATCGCGCCCGCCGTGGCGGACCGCTTGCCCTTCGCCCGCTGCCGCAGGTCGGTCGGGGAAAGGGCGAACACCTCGCGGACGGTGTCGTTGAACGTCCGGATGCTGCCGAACCCGGCCGCGAGGGCCAGCTCGGTCATCGGCAGCGTGGTCGTCTCGATCAGGGTCCGCGCGGTCTGCGCGCGCTGGGCCCTGGCCAGGGCGAGCGGGCCGGCGCCCAGCTCGGCGAGCACCTGGCGCTGGACCTGCCGGACGCTGTAGCCGAGCCGGGCGGCGAGACCGTCGACGCCTTCGGTGTCGACGACGCCGTCGGCGATCAGCCGCATCGCCCGCGCGACGAGATCGGCACGCTCGTTCCACAGCGGCGATCCCGGGCTGGCGTCCGGGCGGCAGCGCTTGCACGCCCGGAACCCGGCCTGCTGCGCGGCCGCCGCGCTCGGGTAGAAGCTCATGTTCTGCCGCTTGGGCGGCACCACCGGGCAGCTGGGCCGGCAGTAGATCCGGGTGGTCAGGACCGCGCAGTAGAACCACCCGTCGAAGCGGGCGTCCTTCCCCTGCACGGCCCGCACGCACCGTTCGAAGTCCTCGTGCACGCGCTCCAGCATCGCCGACCCGCGACGCCGGGGCTAGCGGGAATGCGACACGGCCGTGCTCAGCCCAGCAGGGCCGCCAGCGCCGGTACGTCGACGCCCACGAGCGAGTCGCGGAACACGCGCCGCTCCCCCGGCTCGACCGGGACGTCGTTGGGGATCACCAGCACCGTGCACCCCGCCGCGACGGCCGACTCCGTGCCCGGCGGCGAGTCTTCGACCGCGACGCACCGCGCCGGGTCGACGCCGAGCAGCTCCGCGCCCTTGAGGTACGGGCGCGGGTGCGGCTTGTTGAGCCCGTCGACCTCGTCACCGCAGACCGTGACGTCGAAGAAGTCCCGGCCGATCGTGTTCAGCGCCAGCTCGGTCAGTGCGCGTTCGGTCGAGGTGACCAGGGCCGAGCGCAGGCCCGCTTCCCGGACGGCGGCGAGCGCTTCGCGGGCGCCGGGGCGCCACGGCAGGGCGTCGTCGAACAGTCCCGCGGTGCGGCGGCGGATCTGCTCCCCGGTCGAGGCGACCGCTTCCGGCGTCACGGGACGGCCGACGACCTCGAGCAGGTACGCCGACGTGTCGTCCATGTTGGACCCGACGAGCGTCATCCGCTGCTCTTCGGAAAGCTTGCCGCCCAAGGCTTCCGCCGTCTCGTAGAGCGCGACGTCCCACAGCTTCTCGGAGTCGACCAGTGTGCCGTCCATGTCCCAGAGCACGGCGGTCAATCCGTCCACAGTGGATTCTCCCTCAGGTGTTGAAGTACTTGGCTTCCGGGTGGTGGCAGACGATCGCGTCGGTCGACTGCTCGGGGTGCAGCTGGTACTCCTCGGACAGCTTGACGCCGATGCGGCCCGGCTCGAGGAGCGCGACGATCTTCGCCCGGTCCTCGAGATCGGGACAGGCGCCGTAGCCCAGGGAGAACCTCGCTCCACGGTAGCCGAGCTTGAAGAACTCCTCGACGTCGTCCGGGTCCTCTGAGGCGACCGCCACACCGCCGGGGAAGGTCAGCTCGCCCCGGATGCGGCAGTGCCAGTACTCGGCGAGCGCCTCGGTGAGCTGGACGCCGAGTCCGTGCACCTCGAGGTAGTCGTGGTAGGCGTCGGCGGCGAACAGCTCGTTCGCGTAGTCGGCGATCGGCTGGCCCATGGTGACGACGGTGAACGGCACGACGTCCACCTCGCCGGACTCGCGCGGGCGGTAGAAGTCGGCCAGACAGAGCCGGCGGTCGCGGCGCTGACGCGGGAAGGTGAACCGCACGCGTTCGGGCGCGTCCGGCTCGGGTTCGGTGAGCACGACCAGGTCATCGCCCTCGGCGACGCACGGGAAGTAGCCGTAGACGACGGCCGCGTGGGCCAGGATGCCGTCCGCGGTCAGCCGGTCGAGCCAGTACCGCAGCCGCGGCCGGCCTTCGGACTCGACGAGCTCGTCGTACGTCGGGCCGGCGCCGCCGCGGGCGCCCTTGAGGCCCCACTGCCCCATGAAGGTCGCGCGCTCGTCGAGCATCGCGGCGTAGCCGGCCAGAGGGACTCCCTTGACCACGCGGCTGCCCCAGAACGGCGGCACCGGCAGCGGGACGTCGGTGGCGACGTCCGACCGCGGGGCCGGCGGCCCTTCGAGGGCTTCCTCCTCGGCTTTGCGGGCTTTGCGCGCTTCGGCGATCCGCAGCGAGCGTTCGCGGCGTTCCTTGCGCTCCTGCCGCTTCTTCTCCGCGTCGGCGTCCACCCTCGGCGACTCCCCGCGCTTCGCCGCCATGATCGCGTCCATCAGCCGCAGTCCCTCGAACGCGTCCCGCGCGTAGCGGACGTCGCCGGAGTAGAGCTCCGAAAGGTCGTTCTCCACATAGGACCGGGTCAGGGCCGCGCCGCCCAGCAGCACCGGCCAGCGGGCGAAGACGCCCCGGGAGTTCATCTCCTGGAGGTTCTCCTTCATGATCACCGTGGACTTCACCAGCAGCCCGGACATCCCGATCGCGTCGGCGCCGTGCTCGTCCGCCGCTTCGAGGATCGTCGTGATCGGCTGCTTGATGCCGAGGTTGACCACCTCGTAGCCGTTGTTGGACAGGATGATGTCGACGAGGTTCTTGCCGATGTCGTGCACGTCGCCGCGGACGGTCGCCAGCACGATCCGGCCCTTGCCCGTGTCGTCGCCGGTCTCCATGTGCGGTTCGAGGTGCGCGACGGCCGCCTTCATCACCTCGGCGGACTGCAGCACGAACGGCAGCTGCATCTGCCCGGACCCGAACAGCTCGCCGACGGTCTTCATGCCGGACAGCAGCGTGTCGTTGATGATCTCCAGCGCGGGCCGCTGCTCCAGGGCCGCGTCGAGGTCGTCCGTCAGGCCGTTGCGCTCGCCGTCGACGATCCGGCGTTCGAGGCGCTCGAACAACGGCAGCGCGGCCAGCTCCTCCGCGCGGGAAGCTCGGGTCGACGCCGCGCTGACGCCCTCGAACAGGGCCATCAGCTCCTGCAGCGGGTCGTAGCCTTCGCGGCGGCGGTCGTAGACGAGGTCCAGGGCCACCGCGCGCCGGTCGTCCGGGATCCGCGCCATCGGCAGGATCTTCGACGCGTGCACGATCGCGGTGTCGAGCCCGGCCTGGACGCACTCGTGCAGGAACACCGAGTTGAGCACCTGCCGCGCGGCCGGGTTGAGCCCGAAGGAGATGTTCGACAGGCCGAGCGTGGTCTGGACCTCGGGGTGGCGCCGCTTGATCTCGCGGATGGCCTCGATCGTTTCGATGCCGTCGCGGCGCGACTCCTCCTGGCCGGTGGCGATGGTGAAGGTCAGGGCGTCGATGATGACGTCGGACGTCCGCAGGCCCCACTTGCCGGTGATGTCGGCGATCAGCCGGGACGCGATGTCGGCCTTCTTGGCCGCCGTCCGCGCCTGGCCCTCTTCGTCGATGGTGAGGGCGACGACGGCCGCGCCGTACTCGCTCACCAGGTCCATGACCTGGGTGAACCGGGAATCCGGGCCGTCGCCGTCTTCGTAGTTGACGGAGTTGACCGCGCAGCGCCCGCCGAGGCGCTGCAGGCCGGCTCGCAGCACCGGGACCTCGGTGGAGTCCAGCATGATCGGCAGGGTCGACGCCGTGGCCAGGCGCCCGGCCAGCTCGGCCATGTCGGCGGTGCCGTCGCGGCCGACGTAGTCGACGCAGAGGTCGAGCAGGTGGGCGCCGTCGCGGGTCTGCTCGCGGGCGATCTCGACGCAGTCGTCCCAGCGGCCTTCGAGCATCGCCGTGCGGAACGCCTTGGAGCCGTTGGCGTTGGTGCGTTCGCCGATCATCAGCACGCTGGCGTCCTGCTTGAACGGCACCGCCTGGTACAGCGAGGACACGCCGGGCTCGGGACGCGGCCGCCGCGGGACCGGCGCGGTGTCCGCCACCGCGGCGGCGAGCTGCCGGATGTGCTCGTCGGTGGTGCCGCAGCAGCCGCCGACCAGGCCGACGCCGAACTCGCGCACGAACCCGGTCAGGGCTTCGACCAGGGCTTCCGGGCCGAGCGGGTACACGGCGCCGTCCGGGCCCAGCTCCGGCAGGCCGGCGTTCGGCATGACCGACAGCGGCACCCGGGCGTGCTTGGCCAGCTGCCGCAGGTGCTCGCTCATCTCGGCGGGCCCGGTGGCGCAGTTGAGCCCGATCAGGTCGATGCCGAGCGGCTCCAGCGCCGCCAGTGCGGCGCCGACCTCGGTGCCGAGCAGCATGGTGCCGGTCGTTTCGACGGTGATCGAAGCGAGGATCGGCACGAACCGCCCTTCGGCCGCCATCGCCCGCTTCGCGCCGATGATCGACGCCTTGGTCTGGAGGATGTCCTGGGTGGTCTCGACGATCACCGCGTCGACGCCGCCGGCCAGCAGGCCGCGGACTTCCTCCTGGTAGGCGTCCCGCAGCGTGGTGAACGGCGCGTGGCCGAGCGTCGGCAGCTTCGTGCCGGGGCCGGCCGAGCCGAGGACGAAGCGCGGGCGGTCCGGCGTCGCGAACTCGTCGGCGGTCTCCCGGGCCAGCCGCGCGCCGGCTTCGGCGAGCTCGGCGATGCGGCCGGTGATGTCGTACTCGGCGAAGTTCGCGAAATTGGCCCCGAAAGTGTTCGTCTCGACGGCGTCCGCGCCCGCCTCCAGGTAGCCCCGGTGCACCGAGCGGACCACGTCCGGCCGGGTGACGTTGAGGATCTCGTTGCAGCCTTCGAGGCCGTCGAAGTCGTCCAGGCTCAGGTCGTGGGCCTGCAGGGCGGTGCCCATCGCGCCGTCGGCCACCAGTACGCGCGAGCGGAGGGCTTCGAGGAACGGCGACGACACCCGGTCGGACATGCTGAACAGGGTAAGGCCGGTGGTCGTAGGCTGGTCCGGTGAGTGAGCCCGACGACGAGACCCCGCGGCCGCCCGGCGACCGCACCGAACCCTCCCGGCCGCTGATGGTGGTCGCCTTCGAAGGCTGGAACGACGCAGGTGACGCGGCCAGCCGGGCGGTCGAGCACCTGCAGCTGAACTGGGACGCCACGCCACTGGCCGAACTGGAGCCCGACGACTACTACGACTTCCAGGTCAGCCGCCCGACCGTCCGCATGGTGGACGGCGTCACTCGACGGGTGGACTGGCCGACGACAACGCTGTCGGTGTGCCGCCCGGACGGGTTCGACCGCGACGTGGTCCTCGTGCAGGGCCCCGAGCCGAACATGCGCTGGCGCGCCTTCTGCGCCGAGCTGCTGGAGCACATCAAGCAGCTGGACGTCGCGACCGTGGTGACCCTCGGCGCGCTGCTCGCCGACACCGCGCACACACGCCCGGTCCCGGTCACCGGGACGGCGTACGACAAGGACACCGCGTCGCTCTACGGGCTCGAGATGAACAACTACCAGGGCCCCACCGGCATCGTCGGGATCCTGCAGGACTACTGCGTGCAGGCGGGCATCCCGGCCGTGTCGATCTGGGCCGCGGTGCCGCACTACGTGTCGCACCCGCCGTCCCCGAAGGCGACGCTGGCGCTGCTGCACAAGCTGGAGGACATCCTCGACGTCGAGATCCCGCTGGGCGCACTGCCCGAGCAGTCCGAGGAGTGGCAGCGCACGGTCAGCGAGATGGCCGACGAGGACGAAGAGATCAGCGAGTACGTCCGCGGGCTCGAAGAGCGCGGCGACGCGCAGACCGAGGTCGAGCCCGAGGAGGTCAGCGGCGACAAGATCGCCGCCGAGTTCGAGCGCTACCTCCGCCGCCGCGGCCGAGGCGGCGGACAGGAAGGCTTCGGCCTGCGCTGATCCACGCCGAGCCGAGCCGCTACTTCAGCCAGCTGGTGGCGAACGCCCGCGCGGGGTTCGCCACCAGCATGGCGGTGACGACGTCGCCGCCGAGCAGTTTCGCCAGCCGCGGCGCCAGCGTCGTGAGCAAGTAGGACGCCCCCGGCTCGTGGCGGGCCGCCGCGGTCGTGGTGTCGCCGCCGAGCAGGATCCGGCCGGCGTGCCCGGCCCCGACCAGTGCTTCGAGGCCGTCGAAGAGCCGCCCGTCGGTGGCGTGGTTGGCCCGCGACGGGCCGTCGAACCCGAGGAAGACGCCGGTCTCGGCGATCGCGCGCTGCAGCGGCGGGTCCGGGTTGCGGTTCAGGTGCCCGAGGATCACCCGTTCGGGCGGTACGTCCAGCTTCTCGCACAGCAGCTCGGCCACTTCGAGGGCCGCGGTGCCCAGTTCGAGGTGCACCGCGATGGTCGCGCCGGTCTCCTGGTGGGCGATCGCCGCGGCGGTGAGCGTCAGCCGCGCGTGCGAGTCGATCGTGTGGAACGCGCCGGCCACCTTGACCAGCCCGGCGCGCGGGCCGGTCCGCGGCTCGTCCGGCAGGTCGGCGGGCTGCGTGCCCTCGGTCAGGTCGGCGACGAAGACGCGGACCAGGTCGTCGACGACGCGGCTCAGGATCACCGGCGCGTAGTGCTCGGCGCGGTGCAGGCCCGTGGCCGCGACGATGTGCACGCCGACCTCGCCCGACATCCAGGCCAGCTCCCGGGTCCGGCGCGTGAGGCCGTACGGCGTCCACTGCACCAGCGCCCGGCCGCCGGCGCTCCGGAAGGCGAGCAGTTCGTGGGCGGCTTCGGTGGGGTCGTCCAGCTCCTGGCCGGGCAGCAGCTTCGAGGCGAAGAAGAGGTGGTCGTGCGAGTTCGTCACGCCCAGATCGGCCGGATCGATGTCGCCGAGCACCGTCCGGACCTTGGGTTCCCCAGTCACGAGCCCGAGTGTAACGCCTCAACCGTTACAATGGCGAGGTGTCCGACGACTTCCGCCTCGAAATGGGCGCACCCTGGCTGAACCTGCTCGCCACCCGCGGGACGCACTTCGGCCCGCGGCCGGTCGAGCGGATCCCGACGGTGGAGCGGCTACGCGACTGGCTGGCGCTTGTGGAACTGACGCCGCTCGCGCCCGTCACGCACGCCGACTTGCGCGAAGCCCACCGCCTCCGCGAGGTGCTGCGCGAACTAGCGCTGGGCGCGGTCGACGGGGTCGCGCCGCGAGCCGACCAGGTGACCCCGCTGACCGGCTTCCTCAAGACCGAGCCGATGCACCTGGCCGCGCTCGACCGGCTGCACCGCAGCGCGCCGCCGACGGCGTCGGAAGCCTTCGCGCGGCTGGCCCATCAGGCGGCCGACTGGCTCACCGGACCGCTGCGCGACGACCTGCGCGCGTGCCCGGAGCAGGACTGCCGGGGCGTGTTCGCCGATCCCGGCGGGCGGCGCCGGTGGTGTCCCTCCCCCGCCTGCGCGAGCCGGGGCCGGGTGCGCGCGCTCAGGGAGCGGCGCCGCGCGGAGTCATGACGGCCACAGGATCCGGCGCATCGGCACGGCACCCCGGGCCCGCTTCCGCCACTCGCGCGGGTAGCCGAGCGACACCTCTTCGAACCGGACGCCGTCGGCCTCGGTCGTGCGCGGGATGTGCAGGTGGCCGTAGACGGCGATCTCCGCGCGGTAGCGGACGTGCCAGTCCTCGGTCTTCGTGGTGCCGCACCACAGCGCGAACTCCGGCCAGTACAGCGGCGCCGTCGGGTGGCGGTGCAGCGGCCAGTGCGACATCAGGATCGTGCCGTGGTCCTCGGGGATCGCGTCGAGGCGTCCGCTGCTGATCTTGAGCCGGTCCTCGCACCACGCCTGCCGGCTCGGGTACGGATCCGGGTGCAGGAAGTACTCGTCCGTGCAGACCACGCCGGCGGCCCGGGCCTGGCTCAGGGCCTCCTCCAGGGACTTGCCCTCGGCCTCGGGGGTGCGCCAGCTGTAGTCGTAGAGCAGGAACAACGGCGCGATCGTCAAGGGCCGAGTGCCGTGCCGCCAGACGGGGAACTCGTCTTCGGGCGTGAGCACGTCGATCGCGCGGCACTGCTCGACGAGGTACTCGTAGCGCGCCTGCCCGCGAAGCTGGCATTCGTCGTTGTTCGTGGTCCACAGCTCGTGGTTGCCCGGTACCCAGACGACCTTCGCGAACCGCTCGCGCAGGGTCTTCAAGGTCCCGATGGTCGCCTCGGCCCGCTCGGCGACGTCCCCGGCGACGAGCAGCCAGTCACCGGGGGTCTCCGGGACGACGTCGTCGAGGATCGGGCCGTTGCCCTCGTGGGTCACGTGGAGGTCGCTGGTGGCGAAGAGGTGCGGCACCCCTCCACCGTAACCATCGAAGACGGGGAAGTTCCGCGAATCCCGCGCTTCCGCGCCAGCATGAGCACTCCGGCGAACACGTAGACGCCGGCCTGGATGTCCAGCAGCGGCGCCGGGCCGGTCGTCGCGACCAGCGTGCCCGCCAGCAACGCCCCCACCGTCGTGAACGTCGCGATCGCGGCGAACGCCGTGCTCAGCACCCGGCCCGCCCGCTCCGGGGCCACCGCGCTCTGGATCTCCGACAGCACGCCCGCGCCCGCGGCCACGCCCGGTGCGCCGACCAGGACGAACAACCCCACGTACAGCCCCAGCGCGGTCGTCACCAGGTACAGGTTCCAGATCACCGCGGAAATCAGGCCCAGCGCGATCGAACCCCAGCCGAGCAGCGTCGCCGGTGCCACCCGCCGCGCCACCGTGGCCAGCGCGAACCCGGCCGCCAGCCCGCCGATCGCCTGCACGCCGCGCAGCAGGCCCGCGTCGGCTTCGCTGCCGCCCAGCACGTCCAGGACGTACACCACGAACAGCACCAGGAACATGCCCTGCGCCAGGGACGTGAACACGACCGCGAGCCCGGTCCGCCACAGGCGGCGGTTGTGCGTGATCTCGCGCAGTCCGTCGAGCCAGGCCCGCACCACCGGCTCGGGCCTGGCGGCCGGCACCGGCGCGCTCACCCGGCGGAACGGCTTGGCCAGCAGCGCCGCCGCCACCGCCAGCACCACCAGGTAGCCGGTCACGACGTCGGCGAGCCCGCCGAAACCGAGCAGCGCGCCGCCCGCCCAGCCGCCGGCCAGCCGCGCGACGCTGCCGTTCACGCTCATCAGCCCGTTCGCCCCGGTGACCTCCTCGACGCCGACCAGCTCCGGGACCAGGGCGTTGCGCGCCGGTTCGAACACCGACGCCAAGGCCGCTTGACCGGCCATCACCGCGTACACCACGACGACGCCGGGCTCGGACAGCAGCGGCAGCGCGACGACCGCCAGCCCGCAGCAGACGCCGAACAGCACCGCCCGCCGGTTCCAGCGGTCGGCCACGACGCCCGCGACCGGGCTCAGCAGCACCGCGGGCAGCAGGCCGAGCACGATGCTCAGCGCCGTCGTCGCGGCGGAGCCGGTGCGCTGGAAGACGTACACCGGCAGCGCCACCTGCAGCATCCACTCGGCTGTCTCGCCGAAGAACGCGGCCACCCACAACCGCGCGAACGCCGGAACCCCCAGCAACTGCTTCATTCCTCCGCCTTCCCCGAGTGTTCGATGCGCGGGAACGCCCGCAGGCCGACGTGCACCGGGCGCGCGTCCGCGGGGGCGTCGGTCCGGATGGCGCCGACGTAGGGCCGGACCAGCGCGTCGATCGCGGCGGTCAGCCGGGTCAGCTCCTCGGGCGTGACGCGCAGCGCGTACGTCGCCAGCCCGGACGCGGCCCGCCACGCGGGGTCGAGGCCGTCGAGCGAGTCCAGGTACCGCTGGGTCAGCTCCTGCTCGTGGCCCAGGGTCGCGCCCACCATGCCGAGCTGGGCGGCCCGGTGCGCCGGGTCGTCGGCCAGCTCCCCCATCTCGAGCCCGACCTGGCGGGCGCGCCACGGCCGTTCGCGGCCGTCCTCGGCGTCGGCCCGTTCGACGAGGCCGTACTGCGCGAGCTGCCGCAGGTGCCAGCTGCAGTTGGACGCGGTCGAGCCGACGGCCTCGGCGCACTCGCTCGCGGTGCGCGGGCCGACGGCGGTCAGGTGGTTCAGCAGCGCCGAGCGCAGCGGGTGGGACAAGGCGCGCAGCAGCTCGACGTCCTCGATCCGCTTGCGCGGTGGCAGCTCGGCCATGGGTCGTCCGATCTGAAAGAGTCATTTCGAAAGTACTCTTTCATAGTTGGTCCCGCCTGCGGGTTTGTCAAGCGGGTCCGCTATCGTTCGCGGGGCAGCCACTGCTCAAGGCAGTGACTGCTTCGTCACCCGACCTTGGATGGACGTTGCCCGACCAGCGCGAACTCGCCACCTCCGCCGCCCTCGCCCTCCCCCGCTTCGTGGGCTCGACCGCGCTCTTCCACGCCGCGGTCGCCGAGCGGATGGCCGTCACCCCGACCGAGCTGCACTGCCTGCACCTGCTCCACGGCGGGGTCAGCGACTCCCCGACCGAGCTCGCCCGGCTGCTCGGGATGTCCATGGCGCGTTCACGCGACTGCTCGACCGGATGGCGCAGCACCGGCTCGCCGAGCGCGCCCCGGACCCGGCCGACCGCCGCCGGCTCGTCGTCCGGCCGCTGCCCGACCGGATGGCCGAGCTCGCGGAGCTGTACGCGCCGATGGCCCGGTTCGTCGGCGAGCGGCTGGCGCGCCTGGACCGGCGTCAGCTGACCGCCCTCGTCGGCTTCCTCACCGACGGGACCGCCGCCGCCGAACAGGCGGCGGGGAACCTGCCGGATGTGACCCAGGCCATAACCAGTTGACTAACTCTACGGATGTTGCGTTAACCTGGTTCCACTATGAAGAACTGACCCGCGCCCATCCCGCTTCCGAGGCGGCACCCGGTCGAGCCTGACGCTCCCGCGTGCCACGACGCCCGGCGGGATTCCCGCTTTTCTCATCCGGGCCCGGTGATCGCGCATGTCTTCCCTTTTTCCCTTGCAGGCCAAGGACGTCGTCTTCGGCTACGGCACCCGCGTCGTCCTCGACGGCGTCACGCTGACCGCGTCGGCCGGGCAGCGGCTCGGCCTGGTCGGCGAGAACGGCACCGGCAAGTCCACGCTGCTGCGGCTGCTCGCCGGGCTCGAAGAGCCGCGCTCCGGCGAGGTCCGCCGCGGCCCGGACGTCGGGTTCCTGCTGCAGGAGCTGCCGTTCCCGCTGGAGGCGACCTTCGCCGACGTCCTCGACGACGCCCTCGCCGAGATCCGCGCGGCCACCGCCCGGCTCGACGAGCTGACCGCGGCGATGACCGACCGGCCCGACGACGAAGGCGTGCTCGACGAGTACGGCCGCGTCCTGGACTGGGCCCAGGCCCACGACCTGTGGGACGCCGACCGCCGCGCGAAGCTCGTCTGCGACGGGCTCGGCCTCGGCGGCGTCGAACCCGACCGGCGGCTCGGCACGCTGTCCGGCGGGCAGCGGTCCCGGCTGGGCCTGGCCGCGCTGCTCGTCCGGCGGCCGGAAACCCTGCTGCTGGACGAGCCGACCAACCACCTCGACGACGCCGCGATGGACTTCCTCGAACGCCACCTCACCGAACTGACCGGGATAGTCGTGCTGTCGTCGCACGACCGGGTGTTCCTCGACGCCGTCTGCACGGACATCGTCGATCTGGACCCGGCCGCGGCCGACCGCCAGGCGGGAGGGGCCGTCCGCTACGGCGGCAGCTATTCGGACTACCTCGGGCACAAGAAGGCCGAGCGGGCGCGGTGGGAGCAGCGCTTCGCCGAAGAACAGGAGGAGCTGAAGGAGCTGCGGGAGACCGTCGCGGTCACCGCGCGCAACGTCGCCTACGGCCGCGCCCCGCGTGACAACGACAAGTTCATCCACCACTTCAAGGGCGCCCGGGTCCAGAAGACGATCTCGCGGCGGGTGCGCGATGCCGAGCAGCGGCTCGAGCACCTCGAACGCGACCAGGTGCGCAAACCCCCGGCGCCGCTGCGGTTCCGGGCGGAGCTCACCGGGCACGCGACCGGCGACGGACCCGCGATCTCGGTGCGCTCGCTGGAAGTGCCGGGCCGGCTGAGCCTGCCCCGGCTCGACGTCGACGCCTCGGCCCGGCTGCTCGTCACCGGCGGGAACGGCGCCGGGAAGTCGACGCTGCTGTCCGTGCTGGCGGGGCGGCTCAGCCCGGCGAGCGGTGCCGTCCACTTCGGACACGGTGTGCGCGTCGGCCTGCTGGAGCAGGACGTCGCCTTTCCGGATCCGGAGCGGACGGCGGCCCGGGTCTACCGGGGCGCGCTCGGCGAGGACGCTCCCCCGCTGAGCCACCTGGGCTTGCTGGCATCCCGGGATCTGCGGCAGCCGGTCGGCGCGCTTTCGGTGGGCCAGCGGCGCCGGCTGGCCCTGGCGATCCTGCTCGCGGAACCGCCGGACGTGCTCCTGCTCGACGAGCCGACGAACCACATTTCGCTGACCCTGGCGGAAGAACTGTTCACGGCGCTGGATACGGCGCCGGGCGCGGTCGTCATCGCGTCCCACGACCGGTGGCTGCGCCGCGACTGGCCGGGCGACCACCTGGAACTGGCCGACGGCCGTCCCGTCGCCGTGTAGGCCGTTATACACCCGCCGGGGGCGGAGCTTTCCCGGGAAAGCTCCGCCCTCGGGTCGTCAGAGGGTGATGCCGAGGAGGGCGTCGACGGCGGTGCGGAGCAGGCCGGGCGCCGTCGAGTCCGTGCCGTCGCGGCGCAGGGCCTCGCTCGCCCACGCGTCGATCGCCGCCAGGGCCTTCGGGGTGTCGAGGTCGTCCGAAAGGTGGTCGCGCAGCCGGGAGATCGTGTCCTCGGCGGACGGTCCGGCCGGCAGGGCGACGGCTTCCCGCCAGCGCGCCAGCCGGGCCTCTGCCTCGGTCAGCAGCGAGGACGTCCAGGCGCGGTCCTGGCGGTAGTGGCCGGCGAACAGCGCGAGCCGGATCGCGCCCGGGTCGACCTGGTCGGCCCGCAGCCGCGAGACGAACACCAGGTTCCCGCGCGACTTCGACATCTTCTCGCCGTCTAGGCCGATCATTCCCGCGTGCACGTAGTGGCGGGCGAAAGGCCCGTCCTTGGCGACGGCTTCGGCGTGCGCCGCGCTGTACTCGTGGTGCGGGAAGATCAGGTCCGAGCCACCACCCTGGAGGTCGAACCCGAGGCCGAGGCGGTTGACGGCGATCGCGCTGCACTCGATGTGCCAGCCCGGGCGGCCCGCGCCCAGCTCCGACTCCCACGACGGCTCGCCCTCGCGGGCCACGCGCCACAGCAGCGCGTCCAGCGGGTGACGCTTGCCGGCGCGGTCGGGGTCGCCGCCGCGCTCGGCGAAGAACTTGGTCATGGTCGGCTCGTCGTAGTTCGATTCGTAGCCGAACCTGCCGGTCGCCGTGTGGTCGAAGTAGACGTCCGGGAACTCCGGGTCGTCCGCCCGGTAGGCGGCGCCGTTCGCGAGCAGCTTCGCGATGACCTCGACGATCTCCGGGATGCTCTCCACCGCGCCGACGAACTGCTTCGGCGGCAGTACCCGCAGGGCCACCATGTCCTCGCGGAACAGCGCCGTCTCGCGCATGCCCAGCACGACCCAGTCGTCCTGGTCGCGCTGGGCGCGCTCGAGCAGCGGCTCGTCGATGTCCGTCACGTTCTGCACGTAGTGGACGTCGTGCCCGTTGTCCCGCCACACGCGGTTCACGAGGTCGAAGGCCAGGTACGTCGCGGCGTGCCCCAGATGCGTCGCGTCGTAGGGCGTGATGCCGCAGACGTACATCCGGGCGGTGGCGCCGGGCGCGGTCGGGCGGATCTGCCCGGTGGCCGTGTCGTGGAGCCGCAGCGGGCGGGGGGTGCCGGGGATGCGGGGCACGTCGACCGATGACCAAGTCTGCATACCCCCGACTGTAAGCGCTGCCTCCGGCACCCTCCCGCCCGGTGGGACTCCTCCCCCACCTGGAGCAGCGGCTACTGCCGGCGTGCGATGTTCGCCACGATGGCGTCGCGGACGAACTCGCCGACGCCCGGCCGCTGCTCGTCCTCCCGGACGAGGAACGCGAGCTGCGCCGGCTCGGTCACGTACAGCTCACCGATGCGCCGCTGCGTCTCGTACGAGCACTCGCCCATGACCCTGGCGAGCATCTCCCGGTGCTCCTCGGCGAGGTCCGTCGCCTCGGAGCCGTCCGGGGTGCCGCCCGCGTCCAGGACGGCCCGGAGGCGGCCGACCCAGTCCCGGCGGGCTGCCTCCCCGGCCGCCAGGTCCTCCTTGGACGGTGGGGTCGCGCCCCGCCACTCGGGCGTGTCACCCCAGCGGCGCGCGGCCTCTTCCGCGTAGCCGTCCGGCTCGCGGAACCCGCCGAACACTTCGAACTTCTCCTCGGGCGTCAGTGCGTTGCCCATGGCTCTCGCCTCCATCGCGCGATCGACGGCCGCGACCATCCGCCCCAGTTCGCCCATCCGCGCGACCAGCAGCTCCCGCTGCCTCTTCAGGTGCGCGCCGGCGTCGGTACCGGGGTCGTCGACGAGGGTCGCGATCGTCTCGAGGGGGAACCCGAGCTCCCGGTAGAACAGGATGCGCTGCAGCCGGTCGAGATCGTCGTCGTCATAGCTGCGGTACCCCGAGCTCGTCCGCCCGCTCGGGCTGAGCAGGCCGATCTCGTCGTAGTGGTGCAGCGTCCGGACGGTGATCCCGGCGAGTGCGGCGACCTTGCCCACGGGATGCCCCATCGGTTTCCCCTCCTCCATTCCGGCCGGTGTGGCCCTTGCGGTGATCACGGTGGTGCCTCACGCGGCGTGAGGGTCAAGCGTCACCCTTCCGTAGCCGCCGCACCGCGGCGAGCGCGGTTAGCCTGGCTCGATGAGGGCCGAGGTCGTGGTGGGCGCTGCGGTCGCCGTGCTCGCGCTGGTCACGGCGTTCGTGCTTCGGCGCCGGCGAGGTGCGCGACCCCGGCTGGTGCTGGGCGCGGTCCCCCGCGAGCCGCTGTCGGCGGTGTCCCGCACCGCGCTGCTGGCCAAGATCGAGGAGAAGTTCGCCGGCGGCCGGTTCTGCGTCCTGCTCGGGGGTGGCGGCGTGGGCAAGACCCACCTCGCCGCCGCCTACGTCCGCGCCGTCCGCGGAACCGTCGTCTGGGTGGCCGCCCAGGATCCGGCGAACACGGTCCGGGCGTACGCCGCGCTCGGCCGCGCGGCCGACGCCGAAGCCGCCGCCCGCGCGGGACTGGCCCGGCTCGACGGCCTCGACGACGCGATCGTGGTCTTCGACGGCGCGACCGACCCGGACGCGCTCAACCGCTGGCTGCCCGCCCGCGCCCGGGTCCTGGTCACGACGACCGTGCCGGACTTCGAGGTCCTCGGCGGCACCGTGCCGGTGAGCGGGTTCGGCGAGGCCGAAGCCGTCCGGTTCCTGGAGGCGCGCTCCGGGCGCGAGGCCGGCACCGCCGCGGCCGACGTCGCCCGGGAGCTGGGGTGCCTGCCGCTCGCGCTGGCCCAGGCGGGCGGGGTGATCCGCCGGCAGCCGTTCGCGACCTACCTGGACGAGCTGCCGCACGCGCCGCCGCTGGAGCGCGACCCGGGCGAGGACCACCCACCCCGCGTCGAAGACACCACGCTCGCGGCACTGCGAGCGGTGGCAGCGCGTGACAGCCGGGCGCTGGCGCTCGCGGAGTTGCTCGCCGTGCTGGCGCCGTGGGGCGTGCGACGTGCTCTGCTCCATCGAGCGGGGCCGGACCCGGTGGCGGTCGAGGCGGCCCTCCACGGGCTCACGGAGGCGGCCCTCGCGGAATCCGACATCGGCGGCGAGGTGGTGATGATGCACCGGCTGACGCAGCGCGCGGTACTGGGCCGGCTGCACGCGGAGGAGCGGCTGGCGCGGGCCCTGGACCGGGCGTTCGAGGTCCTGGAGCCGGCCCCGGACCTCCCCGACCACGCGGCGGCGCTGTGGAGGCACTTCCGCGCGCTGCCCGCAGCCGAGGCGGGCCCTCGGCTGGGCCGGATCCTGCGCCTGCGGCGGCGTTCGGTCGAGGTACTGGCCGACTCGGGTGCGTTCGCGCAGGCGAAGATCCTCGGCCTGGAGGTGCTCGCCGACCACGAGGCGTACCTGCCGGCCGGGCACGCGGACACCGCGCGGGCGGCCCGGTCATTGGACCGGGCGGCTTGAGCCGGACCGCGGCGCCGGGTGCGCCGGTGGTCGCCGACCACTGAGGCACTCAGGTCCGGCGCCGTTCGGTCGCCGACCGGGCCCCTGCCCCGATCCCCGGCGCGCAAGCCGAGCCGGCCGCAGCACGCAGCCTCCGGCAACCGAACCGAGTTCTCGAACCGGCAGCACCAAGCGCCCGGGATCCCCGGCTATGCGGGCCAAGCCGGCCGCCACCCGCACCGCAGGCAACCGCACCGGCGCCTCCGAGCCAGCAACACCAAGCGCCTGGGCGTCCCCCGACCACCGCAAGCCGCCCAAGCCGAGCCGGCCGCCCGGTCACCGGACCAGGCGGCCTGACCCGACCTCAGCGCCGTCGCGTACGCAGGTAATCCCCGACCACCGCGGCGCCCAACCCGTCCAGGTCCGGGGCCACCACCCGGCCGCCCGAGCGGCGGGCGATCACGTCCACGAACGCCCTCAACCTCGGGTCGTCACCCAGCCTGAACACCGTCACCGAGGCGCCCAGCTTGGCCAGGCGGTCCACTTCGGACAGTGTCTTGTGGAGGGTCCGGGGCTGGGGCGGGTAGTCGAAGACCGCCTCGCCGTCCGGTTCCAGATGCGCGGTCGGCTCGCCGTCGGTGACCATCAGGACCACCGGCTGGGCGTCCGGGTGGCGGCGCAGGTGCTGTCCGGCCAGCAGCAACGCGTGGTGGGCGTTGGTGCCCTGCTCCCACGCGCCCTCCAGGCCGATCAGCTCCGGCAGCTCCACCGGCATCGCGTGGCGCCCGAAGGTGATCAGCTGCAGCGCGTCGTTGCGGAAGCGCGTGCTGATCAGCTGGTGCAGCGCGAGCGCCGTGCGCTTCATCGGGAGCCAGCGGCCCTCCTGGACCATCGACCACGATGTGTCGACCAGCAGTGCCACCGCCGCCCGCGATCGGTGCTCGGTTTCGACCACCTCGACGTCCTCGACGTCCAGCCGGACCGAAGACTCCCCCACCGACACCGACCGCAGCACGGCGTTGCGGATGGTCCGCGGCACGTCCCAGGGCTGCATGTCCCCGAACCGCCACGGCCGCGACGCCCCGGTCGGCTCGCCGGCCGCGCCCGCCGACTCCGTCTCCCGGTCGCCGGCCTTGCCGCGCAACGCGTTCACGATGTCCGACAGCGCCGTCTCGCCCAGGCGCCGCAACGCCTTGGGCGACAGCCGGAGCGTCCCGTCGGCGGCGCGTTCGAACAGCCCCTGGCGGCGCAGCTCACGCTCCAGTTCGGACAGTCGCCGCGCGTCGACGCCGGCGTCCTTGCCGAGCTGACGCTCGAGGGACTCCAGGTCGATGTCCTCCAGGCGCGCGCCCGGGTACGACTGCCCGAGCTGCTCGGCCAGCGCGTCCAGCTCGGCGAGGTCGGCCATCGCCTGAGCGCCTTCGCCCATCCCCAACGGATTCTTGCCCCGGAAGCGCTCCGAACCCGTCCAGTCCTCGCCCGGCCGGGCGGCCTGCAGCTGAGCGTCCAAGTTGGCCAGTTGCTGCGCGAGCCGCGGGTCGCCGAACGCCTGCTGGGTCAGCTCGGCCAGCTCCGCCCGCTGCTCGGCGGACATCGAGTTGAGCATCCGCTGGGCCGCCGCGGACCGCTCGGCGAGCGCGTCGATCAGCTCCTCGACGTTCCGCGGGTTCTCCGGGAAGAACTCGCCGTGCTTGCCCATGAAGTCGTCGAAGCGCTCCTGGATGTCCTCGGCGCCCCGGGCGTGCGCGGCCAGGAGGTCGTTGAGGTCGGAGAGCATCTCGTTGATCCGCTCGACGTCCTCGGGCCCGGCGTTCTGCAGCGCCTGCTTCATGCCCTGGAAGCGCGACTCCATCAGCTCCTGGCCGAGCAGGTCGCGGATCCGCTGGTAGTTCTCCCGGCCCTGTTCGGACCGCCAGTCGTACTCGGAAAGCTCGTTGACGGCGGCGGCCGTGCCGGGCGGCAGGGCGTCCAGCTGGGCCTCGCGGAAGCGGGCGTCGTCGTCCGGGTCGGGGAACAGCTCGCGCCGCTCGGCGTCCAGCGCCTCGGAAAGCAGGCGCTGGACCTCCCTCAGGGTGCCGTCGAGGTTGTTGCGGCGCTGGATCTGCGACCGGCGCTGCCACAGGCGCCGGGTCAGCTCGTCCAGGCCCGACGTGCGCTCGGTGCCACGCCGGAGCAGCTCCTCCAGCGCGGACCGCGGCGACGAGCCCGCCATGACCTCGCGGCCGATCTCGTCGAGCGCGTCCCGCAGGTCGGCCGGTGGCGCGAGCGGGTCCGGCCCGTCGTGCCACGGGCCGTAGGAGTAACCGTCGGGAAGCGGGACCGCGGTCATCGGCCGTAGACGGTCGTCGCGTCGTCGGAGTCCTTGGCCAGCCGCCGCGCCAGGAACAGCGATTCGAGGGCGAGCTCGACGGCGGCCGCGATCCGCCCCGCGGGCTCGTCGGCTCCGACGCCGGCGCGCCGGGCGACCTCGTGCAGCACCGGGAGCTCCGGCAGGGCTTCGAGGACGTCCTTGCCCGGCACGCGCTCGCCGGTGGCGACCAGGTGCCCGTCGGCGACGGCGTCGGCCAGCGGCCGCAGGTCCAGTCCGGCGAACCGTTCGCGGGCGGTCTCGGCGATCGCGCGGCGCAGCAGGTGCACGAGGTGCTCGATCTCGCGGCCTTCTTCACCGGGCTCGAACTCGATCTTGCCGCGCAGCACCGACGGGACGGCGTCGAGGTCGACCGGGCGGGCCACCGCGGGCTCTTCCCCGGTCAGCGCCGAGCGCCGCAGCGCCGCGGCCGCGACGGTTTCCGCCGCGGCGACGGCGAACCGCGCCGACACGCCCGAGCGCTGATCGATGACCGGCGATTCGCGCAGGTTCCGGACGAACCGGGCGATGACCTCCAGCAGGGGCTCGCCGACCTCGGCGACCAGGTGGGCTTCCTGCCGGACGACGGCGACCTCGGACTCGACGTCCAGGGGGTAGTGCGTGCGGATCTCGGCGCCGAAGCGGTCCTTCAACGGGGTGATGATCCGGCCGCGGTTGGTGTAGTCCTCGGGGTTCGCGGTGGCCACGAGCAGGACGTCCAAGGGCAGCCGCAGCGTGTAGCCGCGGACCTGGATGTCGCGCTCCTCCATCACGTTGAGCAGCGCGACCTGGATGCGCTCGGCGAGGTCGGGCAGCTCGTTGATGGCGACGATGCCGCGGTGGGCGCGCGGGACCAGCCCGAAGTGGATGGTCTCGGGGTCGCCCAGGCTGCGTCCTTCGGCGACCTTCACCGGGTCGACGTCGCCGATCAGGTCGCCGACGGAGGTGTCTGGGGTGGCGAGCTTCTCGGTGTAGCGCTCGGAGCGGTGGCGCCAGGCGACCGGCAGCTCGTCACCGAGTTCGGCCGCGCGCCGGATCGACGCGGGCGTGATCGGCTGGAGCGGGTGTTCGCCCAGCTCGGAGCCCTCGATGACGGGCGTCCACTCGTCGAGCAGGCCGGCGAGGGTGCGGAGCAGGCGGGTCTTGCCCTGGCCGCGTTCGCCGAGCAGGACGACGTCGTGCCCGGCCAGCAGCGCGCGTTCGAGCTGCGGCAGCACGGTGCGCGAGAACCCGACGATGCCGGGCCAGGCGTCTTCGCCGGTTTTCAGGGCGTTCAGGAGGTTGTCGTGGATCTCTTGCGCGATCGGCCGGGGCTCGTACCCGGCGGCGCGGAGGGCCCCGGCGGTGCGGGGAAGAGCGTCTGGAACTGCGTTCACCCGTTCGACGCTACTGCGCGATCGGCGGTGCGTCGATGTGGAGCGACTCCAGCGTGGGCGCGCTGCCGGAGTGGCGGACGGCCCGGTAAAATAGGGCGTCGTGTGCCGTCCCAGTGCGACTTTCGCCGTCTGGTCGTCCGCGTGGCTGAACGGAGCCGCGGCGTCCGACGATGTCCTCGACGCCCTGCTCGCGTGGGGTGAAGCCCACGACGTCGTGGCGGCCGACGCTGCGGCGGCGGAGGCGTTCACCCTGCCGCTGGCCTTCAACCGCGCGGCCACCCCGGTCCAGCTGCTGATGGCCTTGCGTTCGCAAGGAGCGAAAAGCATGTGGCTGGTGCTGCCGGTCCCGGGCGACGTCCGCGGCCTCGGCGGCGCCGGGCCGTTCGCGGAGGCGGCGCTGCGGGCGGGCGACGCGGTGGTCCTGCCGGAGCTGGGCTTCGGGCTGGTGCCGCAGCCGATCGCCGAGGGCCTGGTGCGCTGGACGGTGTTCTCGCTTTCGCCGACCGCGTCGCCGGAGTACGTCGGGCTGGGCGAAGCCGAGCACGGGCTGACGGACGCGATCCGCAACAGCGCGGGGGCGCTGCAGGCGCTGGACGTGGCCTCGGACCGGCCCGGGGTGCGGGCCGAGCTGTCGGCCCACCTGCGGTCGCGGCCGGACGTGGACTGGCCCGCGGGCACGCCCGCGCGAGCGTTGCGGGTGCTGCAACGAGCCGAGGAGATCGCGGCGATCCTGGCGATCGCGTCGTCGGACGACCCGGGTGGGGCGTTGTCGGCTTCGGCTTCGTCGTTGCGGGCTCAGGCTTTGCGGCCGCTGTCGGACGCGGTCCGGACGGCTCGGTGCGCGGCGGTCAACGAAGCGGTCCGGGTCTTCGCGGAGCAGACGGCCCGGGAAGGCTGAGCCCGGGATCGCGGAGTTGACGCCTCGCTCCCCGACGACCCGACCGAGTTCGGCGGCTGGCGGTGTCTGGCCGGTGTTCTACGCGGTCCTGGACCGCACCCGGGCGCCCTCGATGTGCAACGCGCGCGCCCACGTTGACGGCTACTTCTCGACCAGCGCGACGGCCCTGCCGTGACGAACCGGCACGGTGTACTTGCTGCCGGCGGCCACCTTCGAGCCCGAGCCGCCGAGGGGCGAAGTCCGGTCGGCCCAGGCCGCCGGTGCGGCCGGTCGCGAAGCTCGCCGTGGGACCGGAAGACTTCCCGTTCCGGGACCACGTGCACGGGCACGTCGACGAGGAACTGGCGGCCCGGGTGGCCGCCGACCCCGGCGGCCTCCCCTGGCACGCACCGGCGTCGTGACCGGCCGGGCTCGCCGCGAAGGGCCGCCGGTGCAGCGCTCAGCTCGCCAAGGACTGCCGCACCCCGGCGCTGGCCGGGCTCAGCCTGCCAACCACTGCGGCGTCAGCCGGGCTCAGCCCGCTCATCACCGCCGCACCCCGACGTCAGCCGCCGCCAGCACTGCCGCACCCCCGGCGCCGGCCGAGCTACCGGGCCGGGCGCTTGGCCGGCTCGCAGCAGCCCACCGCGCACGGCGCGCCGTTCACCGTGCAGCCCGCGACCGGGAACGGGGACAGCTTGCGCGGCTTCACGCCGTGCGTGTGCTCGCGCACCAGCTCCACCACCAGCTCGGCGAAGCGCGGGTCCGAACCCGCCGTCGCCGCCCGGGCGAACGCCATTCCGTGCTCCGCCGCCCGCTCCGCCGCCTCGTTGTCCAGGTCCCAGATCACCTCGAGGTGGTCCGACACGAACCCGATCGGCGACACGACCACGCCGGCGACCCCGGACTCGTGCAGCGCGTCGATGTGGTCGACGATGTCCGGCTCCAGCCACGGGACCTGCGGCGGCCCCGAGCGCGACTGCCAGACGACGTCGTAGGAATCGATGCCCGCCTCGGCCGCCACCAGGCGCGCAGCTTCGGCGATCTGGCGGGAGTACCGGCGGCCGCCTTCGGAGGGCGGTCCCGATGCCGCGTCCGCGCTCGACGGGACCGAGTGCGCCGTGAACACCGTGCGGATGCCGGGCGCGTCGCCCAGGGACGCGTGGGCCGCGCGGACGCCGTCCGCCACCGCCGAGATGAACAACGGGTGGTCGAAGAACTGGCGCAGCTTCACCATTTCGGGTGCATCGGAACCGACCGCCGCGCGGGCGCGCTCGATGTCCTCGTCGTACTGGCGGCACGCCGAGTAGCCGCCGTACGCGCTCGTCGGGAACACCAGGATCCGCTTCGCACCCTCAGAGGTCAGCGACGCCAGGGTGTCCTCGACCATCGGGTGCCAGTTGCGGTTGCCGAAGTGCACCGGCAGGTCGACGCCGGCGGCCGCGAGCTGCTTCTCGACCGCGGCCATCGCGTCGCGGTTCAGCCGGTTGATCGGCGAGACGCCGCCGAAGTGCTGGTAGTGCTCGGCGACCTCGAGAAGCCGCTCCCGCGGCACGCCCCGGCCCCTGGTCACGTTCTCGAGGAACGGCATGACGTCGTCAGGCCCTTCCGGACCGCCGAACGAAAGCCACAGCAACGCGTCGTATCCCACCCCTGCCATCTTGCCGATGTGGCGGCCCGCACGCTGAGGCGGGCCCGTTATGAATCGACCAGTCCAAAACCCTGGTAGCCTCATCCCATGGCCAGGCCAAGGGAGTTCGACGAGACCGCCGCCGTCGAGAGCGCGATGCACGCGTTCTGGACGCGCGGCTACGAGGCGACCTCGACGCAGGACCTGTGCGAGGCCACCGGACTCGGGCGCAGCAGCGTCTACAACACCTTCACCAGCAAGAAAGCCCTGTTCCAGCGCACCCTGACGCACTACAGCGCCCAGGGTCTCGCCGGCCGGAAGGCGGTCCTCGAAGGACCGGGCACCGCCGCCGACCGCCTCGCGGCGATGTTCGACGACCTCATCGACGACGAGCTGCGGCACGGCCGCCGCGGCTGTCTCGTCGTCAACACCCTCGCCGAACTCGGCACCCCCGACGACGAGGTCGGCGCCGCCCTGCGAAAAGACACCGAAAAGCAGCTCGCCCTGCTCACCGGCAGCGCCCGGGAGGGCGTTCTCGACGGCAGCCTCCGGGACGGCCGCGCCCCGGCCGACGTCGCCGAGTTCCTGCTCAGCACCATTTCCGGGCTCCGGGTGATGTCGCGGCGCGGCGCGAGCCCCGAGGCGATGCACGCCGTCGCCGATCTCGCCCTGTCCGCGATCACTCGATAGAGAACACCCAGTGGCGCGCCAAACCGCTGCCTCAATTTTGTACTGACCGATACACAACCAAGGAGGACCCGTGCCCCTGGCCGTCTTCGTCCTCGGGCTCAGCGTGTTCGCGCTGGGCACGTCCGAGTTCATGATCACCGGCCTGCTCCCCGGGATGGCCACCGACCTCGGCGTCACCATCCCCGACGCCGGCCTGCTGATCTCCGCCTTCGCCATCGGCATGGTCGTCGGGGCCCCGCTGCTGGCGATCGGCACCCTGCGGCTCCCCCGCCGCCGGACGCTCCTCGCGCTCCTCGCGGTCTTCTTCGGGGCGCACGTCGTGGGTGCGCTGTCCACCGGGTACGCGCTGCTGTTCGCGACGCGGGTGGTGGCCGCGCTCGCCTGCGCCGGCTTCTGGGCCGTCGCGGTGGCGACGACGATCGCCCTGGTGCCGGTGGAGCGCCGCGGCCGCGCGATGGCGGTGCTGGTCGGCGGGCTGACGGTGGCCAACATCGCCGGCGTCCCCGCGGGAACGTTCCTCGGGCAGCACGCGGGCTGGCGGACGGCGTTCTGGGCGGTGGCGGGCGTGACCCTGCTGGCGGCCGCCGGAGTGGCGGCGCTGGTGCCGGAGACGACCGGCGGCGGGATGAGCGTCCGCACCGAGCTGCGGCTGTACCGGCGCGGCCGGGTCTGGCTCGCGCTCGGTGTGATCGCCTTGTGCCAGGCCATGATCTTCGCCGCGTTCAGCTACCTCGCCCCGTTGCTGACCGAAACGGACGGCCTGCCGGAGGCCTGGGTCCCGGGGGTCCTCGCCCTGTTCGGCGTCGGCGCCCTCATCGGCATCACGGCCGGTGGGCGGCTGGCCGACCGCCATCCCTTCGCCACGCTCTACGGCTGCGTCGGGCTCGCCCTGGCGTCGCTGCTCGTCCTGGCCCTCACGACCGACACGGGGGTCGCCGTCGCGGCGGTGCTCGTGTTCGGCGCCGCCGGGTTCGGGGCCAACCCGGCGCTCAACGTCCGCACCTACGCCGTGGCCGGGAACGCGCCGACGCTCGTCGGCGCCAGCACGACTTCGGCGTTCAACGTCGGCAACACCCTCGGGCCGTGGCTCGGCGGCCTCGCGATCGGCGCCGGCCTGGGCTTCCCCAGCGTCGCGTGGACGGGCATCGCCCTCGGAGCGACGACGCTGGTCGCGGTCACGGTCGCGGTCGTCGTCCAGCGGAACGACGACCGCGACCGGGAGCCGCTGGCCGTGTGAGGCTCAGATGCCGAGGAAGTGGACCCCGCCGTCGACCATGATCATCGAGCCGGTGGTGGCGGGGAGCCAGTCCGACAGCACCGCGCACACGCTCTTGGCCACCGGGTCCGGGTCCGTGCTGTCCCAGCCGAGCGGCGCACGCTCGCCCCAGCCGTCCTCCAGGTCGACGAAGCCCGGGATGGACTTGGCGGCCATCGTCTTCATCGGGCCCGCGCTGACCAGGTTGACGCGAATGCCCTGCGGCCCCAGCTCCTTGGCCAGGTACCGGTTGACCGACTCGAGCCCGGCCTTCGCGACGCCCATCCAGTTGTAGACCGGCCAAGCGACGCGCGCGTCGAAGTCCATGCCGACGTACGACGCACCGCGGCCCATCAGCGGCAGGCACGCCTTCGCCAGCGACATGTACGAGTACGTCGAGATCTCGATCGCCGTCTTGACGTCCTCGGCGGGCGCGTCGAGGAACGGTGCGCCGAGGCAGGTCTGCGGGGCGAAGCCGATCGAGTGCAGCACCCCGTCGAGGCCGTCGACGTGCTCGCGGACCTTGTCGGCGAGGCCGTCGAGGTGCTCCTGGTTGGTGACGTCCAGCTCGATCACGGGCGCCTCTTCGGGCAGGCGCTTCGCGATGCGCTCGACCAGCGACATGCGGCCGAAGCCGGTCAGCACCACCTTCGCGCCCTCCTGCTGCGCGATCTTGGCCGCGTGGAAGGCGAGCGACGCGTCGGTGATGATGCCGGTGATCAGCAGGCGCTTGCCTTCGAGCAGTCCGGGCACGGGTCCTCCAAGTCTTGGTTCGGGATGAAGAGAGGTCAGTGGCCGAGGCCGAGGCCGCCGTCGACCGGCAGCACCGCGCCGTTGACGTAGCCGGCCTCGTCGGAGGCCAGGTAGCGCACGGCGGCGGCGATCTCCGACGGCTCGGCGTACCGGCCGGACGGCACCTGCGCGAGGATCTGCTTCTTGCGGTCCTCGGGCAGCTCGTCGGTCATATCGGTGCGCACGAAGCCGGGCGCGATGACGTTCGAGGTGATGTTGCGGGAGCCGAGCTCGCGGGCCAGCGAGCGCGCGAAGCCGACGAGGCCGGCCTTCGACGCCGCGTAGTTCGCCTGGCCGGCCGAACCGGAGAGCCCGACCACCGAGGAGATGAAGACGAACCGGCCCCACTTGCCGCGCAGCATGCCGCGGGAGGCGCGCTTCGCGACGCGGTAGGCGCCGGTCAGGTTCGCGTTGATGACACGCTCGAACTGCTCGTCGCTCATCCGCATCAACAGCGTGTCGTCGGTCAGCCCGGCGTTGGACACGAGCACCTCGACCGCGCCCTGGTGCTCCTCGACGAGCTTGAACGCCGCGTCGACCTGCTCGGTGTCGGTTACGTCCGCCTGGACCCCGAAGAGGCCGTCGGGCGCGCCCGAACCACGGTGCGTGACGGCGACCCGGTGTCCCTGCTCCGCCAGGTCCCGGGCGATCGCCAGACCGATGCCCCGGTTGCCCCCGGTGACCAGAACCGACCGTCCCACAGTGTTCTCCCTCTTCGTCGACCGTGCGCTGATGTCGGGCACGAGGTTATCGGCAGCGCCGCCGGGTCGCGCACCCGCGCCCGGGGTGTCCGCGACCGTCCTAAGCCCGTGTAAGGAACTGCCCTCCGACCTTGCTGGTTACCCGCTGGTTGGTCACCGTGAGTCGCAACACAGGAGGTCGACGATGACAACCCGGATCAGCGGTGCCACCACGGGGGCCGTGAGCGAGAAACGCGTGATCGGCAACGTGCTGCGCGGCTCCATCGGCAATCTGGTGGAGTGGTACGACTGGTACGCCTACGCGGCGTTCACCACGTACTTCGCCAAGTCCTTCTTCCCGACGACCGACACGACGGCCGCCTTCCTCGGCACCGCCGCCGTGTTCGCGGTCGGGTTCCTCATGCGCCCGCTCGGCGGCTGGATGCTCGGGCGGTTCGCCGACCGGTTCGGCCGCCGCAGCGCCCTGGTGCTTTCGGTCACGCTGATGGCCGGCGGGTCGCTGCTCATCGCCGTCACGCCGAGCTATCACACGATCGGCCTCGCGGCGCCGATCCTCCTGCTGGTCGCGCGGCTGATCCAGGGCTTGTCCGTCGGCGGCGAGTACTCCACGTCGGCGACGTACCTGTCCGAAGTGGCCACTCCGGGCAAGCGCGGGTTCTACTCCAGCTTCCAGTACGTCACGCTGTACGGCGGCCAGCTGCTGGCGCTGGGTCTCCAGCTGATCCTCCAGGGCCTGCTCACCGAGCAGCAGCTGACGTCGTGGGGCTGGCGGATCGCGTTCGGCGTCGGCACGGTCGCCGCGCTCAGCGTCATGTGGCTGCGCCGCGGCATGGACGAGTCCGAGAGCTTCACGAAGGAAAAGGGCACCGAGGCGGCCGGTGACCGCGGCACGCTGCGCGCGCTGGCCAAGTACCCGAAGGAGATCGCGCTCGTCGTCGGCCTGACGCTCGGCGGCACGGTGGCGTTCTACACCTTCGCCACCTACAGCCAGAAGTTCCTCGAGAACACCGCCCACATCCCGCGGCGCACGGTCACGATCATCCTGTTCTCGGCGATCCTCCTCGCGGCGATCCTGCAGCCGCTGGCGGGCAAGCTGTCCGACCGGATCGGCCGCCGCCCGCTGCTGCTGTTCTTCGGCATCGCGGGCACGCTGCTCACCGTGCCGATCATGACGATCATGGGCTCGACCCGGAACCCGGTCGGCGCGTTCTTCCTCGTCCTGGCCGGGCTCGTCGTCGTGGCGGGGTACACGTCGATCAACGCGATCGTGAAGGCCGAGCTGTTCCCGACGAAGATCCGCGCCATCGGTGTCGGGCTGCCCTACGCGCTGACCGTGGCGATCTTCGGCGGTACCGCGGAGCTCATCGCGCAGGCGCTGAAGAGCGCCGGGCACGAGTCGGTGTTCTTCTGGTACGTCGCGGGCTGTGTCCTGGTCTCCCTGATCGTCTACGGCACAATGCGGGAAACCTCGAAGAGCTCCGAGCTGGAAGAGCGCTGAGAAAGGGATGGTCGTGCGCGTGCTCCTCGTCGAAGACGACGCGGGTGTCGCCGGCGCGCTCGCCGAGTCGCTGCACGCGCGCGGCCATCCCGTCACCAGCGTCGGGCGCGGGGCCGACGCCCTGCACCGCCACCGCGACGCCGACCTCGTCCTGCTGGACCTGGGGCTGCCCGATCTCGACGGCCTCGACGTCCTGCGCAAGATCCGCGCCGTCTCGCCGGTGCCGGTGATCGTCCTGACCGCCCGCGGCGACGAACGCTCGGTCGTGCGCGGCCTGCGCCTCGGCGCGGACGACTACCTCACCAAGCCGGTCCGGCTGGCCGAGCTGCTGGCCCGGATGGACGCCGTCGTGCGCCGCGCCGTCGCCCGCGAAGCGCCGGCCGACAACGCCGGTGATGTCGTGCGCGTCGAGGACGTCGAGATCGACCTCGGCGCCCGCCGGGTGCTCGTCGCCGGGCACGACGTCGGGCTCACCACCAAGGAGTTCGAGATCCTGGCCGTGCTCGCCGCGCGTCCCGGCACCGCGGTCAGCCGCCAGCAGCTCATGGACGAGGTCTGGGGCGACGCCTACCTCGCGGTGTCGCGCTCGCTCGACGTCCACCTGACCGGCCTGCGCGCGAAGCTGGACCGGCCGGGGCTGCTCACCACCATCCGCGGCTACGGCTACCGGCTCGGCCGGGACTGACCCGTGCGCACCCGGCTGCTGGTCGTGCTGGTCGCCCTCGCCCTCGCGGTGGTCGCCGCGTTCGCCGTGCCGCTGCTGGCGTCCACCGCCGAGCAGCGCACCCAGCAGCTGGTCATCTCCCGCACCGCCGACGTCGACCGGTTCGTCGTGCTGGCCCAGCAGGCCGTCGACACCCGCGACTCCGCGGCCCTCGTGGCCGACTCGGCCCGCTACGCCGAGCTGTACGGCGAAGGCGTCGTCATCGTCGACGCCCGGCGCGCGCCGCTGGTGCAGGCCGGTGGGCTGACCGCGGCGGACCCGGCGGTGCACGCGCTGGTCGAGGCGACGATGCGCAACGAGCCGGCGCCGCAGGTCGGCCGGCTCGGGCCGTGGTCGGCCGAACCGGCGTACTTCGCGCGGCCGGTCGGCACCGGCACCCGGGTGTCCGGCGTGGTCGTGCTCCGCGCGTCGGTGACGGCGGCGGCCGCGGACGTCGCCACCCGCTGGGGCACCATCGGCGCCGGGGCGCTGCTGGTCGCGGTGGTGTTCGTGCTGCTCGCCGTCGTGCTGGCCCGCTGGATGGTGCGGCCGCTGCACGAACTGGAGACCGGGGTCCTCGCCGTCGCCGCCGGGCACCGCGCGCACGTCCCCGAACGCACCGGGCCACGCGAGCTGCGGGTCCTGGCGGGCGAGGTCAACCGGATGTCCGAAGCCGTGCTCGAAGCGGCCGACCAGCAGCACCGCCTGGTCGCCGACGCGTCCCACCAGCTGCGCAACCCCCTTGCCGCGCTGCGGCTGCGCGTCGACTCCCTGGCCGCGCAGGTGGCGGGCGACAACGCCACCTACCGAGCGACCGTCGCCGAGGTCGAACGCCTGGAGAAGCTCCTCGACGGCCTGCTGGCCCTCGCGCTGGCCGAGAGCACGGCGACCCGAGTCGCTGCCGGGGGCGCGGACGAGGCCTGCGATCTGGCCGCCGTGCTCGCCGAACGCGTCGACGCCTGGCGCCTGGTCGCCGAGGACACCGGCTCGACGCTCGTCCCGCCGCCGGGGCACGACGAACCGGTGACTGTCCGCTGCCCGGAAGGCGAGCTGGCCCAGATCCTCGACGTGCTGCTGGACAACGCCGTCCACTACGCCGGCCGTGGCGCGAAGATCACCACGGACTGGGAAAGCGGACCGGAGACGGCGACCCTCGTCGTCCGCGACGACGGCCCCGGACTGTCCACTGAGGACCGGGCGCGGGCGACCGAGCGGTTCTGGCGCGCCGGCGGCGAAGGCGCCCCGCGCGGGACCGGGCTCGGGCTGGCCATCGCGCACCAGCAGGTCCGCACCCGCGGCGGCGTTCTCGAACTGCGCCAGGCACTCCCGCACGGGCTCGAAGCCCGCGTCACGCTGCCGTTGCGGGAGGAGCCGTGACGCTCCCCCGCCGCACCGCCCTGCTCGGCGGGCTCGGCCTCGTCCTGGCCGGCTGCTCGACGGCGGGCTACGGAGGTCCCGAACGGACGGTCACCATCGCCGCCGGCGAACGCGGCGGCTTCTACCTCGCCTTCGCCGAGCTGCTGGCGGCCGAGCTGAGCCGGGCCGAGCCCCGGCTGCACGCCACCGCCGTGCCGACCGAGGCCAGCGTCGCCAACGTCGAGCTGGTGCGAAGCGGGCAGGCCGACCTCGGGCTGGTGCTCGCCGACGTCGCCCAGACGGCGCTCGCCGGGACCGCGCCGTTCACCGCGAAGGTGCCGCTGCTCGCGCTCGGCCGCGTCTACGAGAACTACCTGCAGCTCGTGGTGCGGGCGGACGGACCGATCCGCCGGCTCGCCGACCTGGCGGGCCGTCCGGTGTCGCTCGGCGCGGGCGGGTCCGGCGCGGCCCAGCTCGGCGAGCGGCTGTTCGCGAAGGCCGGGGTCGCGGTCGATGCCCGGCACCTGCTCTTCGACGACGCCGTCCGCGCGCTGGCCGCCCGGCGGGTCGACGCGATGCTGTGGTCCGGCGGGGTGCCGACGCCGAAGCTCGCGGACCTCACCCGCACGACGCCGATCGCCCTGCTGCCGCTCGACGCCGTGGTCCCGGCGCTGCGTGCCGCGTACGGGCCGGTGTACGACCAGGTCCAGGTGCCCGACGGCGCCTACCGCGGGGTCGGGGCGCTGGGCACGATCGGCGTGGCGAACCTGCTGGTCTGCTCCCCCGCGCTGCCCGGCGACGTCGCCGCGGCCGTCGTCCGGCTGCTCGTGGAGCGGGCGACCGACCTCGTACCCGCCGAGGCCGTCGGCACGCAGTTCCTCGACGTGCGGACGCTGATCGGCACGCAGCCGGTGCCGCTGCAGCCGGGCGCGGCGGCCGCGTACCGGACGCTGCACGGCTGAACGCTAGATTGAGCCGGTGACCGAACCCCGCCACCCGATCGTCGAGATGCCGCTGCGCGTGCGCTACCACGAGTGCGACGGCCAGGGCATCGTCTTCAACGCCCACTACCTGGCCTATGTGGACATGTGCGCGTTCGAGGCGGAGAAGGCGCTGTTCGGTTCGCACGACGAGTTCCTGGCCCACCGCACGGACGTCGTGGTGGCGGAGGCGAACCTGAAGTTCCGCGCGCCGGCACGGTACGACGACGAACTGGTCGTCTCGCAGTACCTGACCCACCTCGGGACGACGTCGCTGATCTTCGACTTCGAGCTCCGCCGCGGCTCGACGCTCATCGCGGCGGCGAACGTCCGGTACGTGTTCATCGACCCGGCCACCCTGCGTCCGGCGGCGCCGCCGGACGCGGTCCGCAAGATCTACGCGGACCTGCTCGGAGACTGAGCCGTGTTCCGCATTCTCTTCTACCAGCCCGAAATCCCGCCGAACACGGGCAACGCGATCCGGCTGACGGCGAACACGGGGTGCGAGCTGCACCTGGTCGAGCCGCTCGGATTCACGTTGGAGGACAAGCAGCTGCGCCGCGCCGGGCTCGACTACCACGACCTGGCGCGGGTCCGGGTGCACGCGTCCCTGGCGGCGGCGTGGGAAGTGCTGCTGCCGGCGAAGGTCTACGCGTTCAGCGCGTCGGCGACGCGGCTGTACACGGACGTCGCGTACGCGCCCGGGGACGTCCTGCTGTTCGGCCCGGAGTCGGCGGGGCTGCCGGCGGCGGTGCAGGAGGCACCGGAGGTGACCGACCGCGTGCGGCTGCCGATGCTGCCGACCAGCCGGTCGCTCAACCTGGCCAACACCGCGGCGATCACGGTCTACGAGGCCTGGCGGCAGAACGGCTTCGCGGGCGCGTGATCACCCTCCGGTAGGTTCGCCGGATGCGACAGCAGTTCCTGGGGGCGCTCATCGGCGCCGCGTTCGGCACCGTGTTCGTCCTCGTCAACTCCGGCGACCCGCTCCCCTCGGCGATCGGCTGGGTGCTGCGCGCCCTCGCCGTGGTCGCGCTGGCGGCCGTGGTGGTCCTCGGTGTCCGGGCCGGTGGCCGGCCGACGCTCGAGGGGCGGCCGATGTTCGGACCGAGCTACCGGGTGATCGTCATCGGCGAAGTGGTGCTGCTCGTCGCCGGGTTCTTCGTGCTCAGCCTGCTCGACGCGCCGGTGCAGGCGAACGTCGCGTGGATCGCGACCGTCGTCGGCCTGCACTTCGTCGCGCTGGCCTCGGCGTGGAAGGCGCGGTCGATCCTGGTGGTCGGGGTGGTCCTGACCGTCCTGGGCGTCGTCGGTCTCGCCCTGCTCGGGACCGCCGCGGCGTGGGTCCCGTTCGTCAGCGGCGTCCTCTCCGGGGTGACCCTGCTCGGCGGAAGCCTCTACGGCGTCCGCCGAGCCTGAGTCACGGGAGTCTCTGCCCGAAGAACAGGCTGGCCGCCGCGCCCATCATGAGGATCAGCGTTCCCACTACCACCCACGGCTTGCTCGCGTCGGCGTCCTTCAGCTCGTAGCCGATCTGCTCGCCGAGGTCCGCGTAGACCTTCTTCAGCTCCTCGGCACTGGCCGCCTTGTAGAAGTCGCCGCCCGAAAGACGCGCGATCTCGCGCAGGGACTCGTCGTCCACGCTGACCGGCTGGGCCTTGCCGTCGATGTCGACCGAGCCGTGCGTCGTGCCGAA